>CAVFMX010000021.1:0-10023 GCA_963623745.1 Bulleidia sp. | reverse complement strand
TGTACAGCCGTGAGGCGGCCAACAGGATCTGGATCCTGCGCAAGCTTCTCGCCGACATGAACCCGACCGAGGCGATGAATTTTATGCTTCAATTGATGGACGAGTACAAGACTAACGACATGCTGCTTGACAACATGAACAAGGTAACTCCCCGCGACGCCAAGTACTACGACACGTTCTGATAGATTCAGGGATATATGAATAAAGGCGATTGAATATTTCTTCAGTCGCCTTTTTATCTATTCAAGAATCAACCGAAAGGCAGTTGCCTTCAGCGATCCTCCCCACTCCGTGGGTCCCCTCCCTCTTCGGGAGCCAAAGTCGCTTGCGGCAACTGCCTTTCGGTTTTATATCGGTTCTGGAATCAATACTGATCCCAGGACTTGATCTGGATGTCGTCAATGCCGGTGGAGCAGAAGGCGCGGATGAAGGCGGTGGCGAGGCGGGCGTTGGTGAAGAGGGTGACATTGAAGTCTATGGCCGCCCTTCTGATCTGGTAGCCGTTCGAGAGTTCCAGGGCGGAGAAGTTCTTCGGGATGTTGATCACCATATCAACCTCCTTGTTCTGAATCATCTCCAATGCCGGTTTGAACCTACCCTTGAAGTTGGGATTGTCGCATTCGCTTGGCCAGAGCACCTTGGTGGCAGGCACGCTGTTCTCGACAAGGTACTTGTAGGTGCCGCCGGTGGCATAAAGCTCGTAGCCTTTCTCCACGAGAAGACGACAGGCCATCAGCATGTCCGCCTTCTGGAGCGGATCCCCGGTGGAGAGCATTATCCTCTTTTCCGGAATCCTCTGCCCTACCGAAAGCACGGACTTGAGCAGAGCCTCGTTAAGGTCGTCGCCAAGACAGCCGACCTCTCCGGTCGAGGACATGTCCACACCGAGCATCGGATCTGCCTCCTCAAGCCTTGCGAACGAGAACTGCGAGGACTTCACGCCGACATAGTCCAGATCGAAGGCACTCTTCTGAGGAGCTGCCGGATGAAGTCCGAGCATGACTTTGGTCGCAAGTTCTATGAAATCGATCTTAAGCACCTTGGACACGAACGGGAAACTTCTGGAGGCCCGAAGGTTGCACTCGATCACCTTGATGGCGTTCTCCTTCGCGAGGAACTGGATGTTGAACGGTCCGGAGATGCTCAACGCGCCGGCTATCGCCCTGGCGATCTTCTTGATCCTGCGCACTGTCTCCACGTAGAGTTTCTGCGGAGGGAACTGGATGGTGGCGTCGCCGGAATGGACTCCGGCATATTCAATGTGTTCAGAGATCGCGTAGGCGAGGATCTCTCCGTTGTCGGCGACGGCATCGAACTCTATCTCCTTGCTGCGGGTGTAGAATTTGCTGATCACGACAGGATGCTCCTGAGAGACTTCCGCAGCCAGACTGAGGAAATGCTTCAGCTTCTCCTCGTCGTGGCAGACGTTCATCGCCGCTCCTGAAAGGACATAGGATGGTCTGACAAGAACCGGGAAGCCGACTTTCCTGATGAAGTTGTCCACCTCGTCAATGGTGGTCAGCTCACTCCACTCAGGCTGGTCAACCCCGAGGCTGTCCACGATACTTGAGAACTTGTGTCGGTCCTCGGCCTTGTCGATGTCCTCGGCGGCTGTGCCGAGGATCGGAACATTATGCTTGTGAAGCTTGAGCGCAAGGTTGTTCGGAATCTGGCCGCCCACGGAGACGACCACACCGTGCGGAGACTCAAGGTCGATGATGTCCATCACCCTTTCGAACGTCAGCTCATCGAAATAGAGCCTGTCGCACATGTCGTAGTCGGTGGAGACTGTCTCCGGGTTGTAGTTGATCAGCACTCCCCTGTAGCCCTGCTTCTGGATGGTCTGGAGACAGGTCACCGAACACCAGTCGAACTCTACAGAGGAACCGATCCTGTAGGCCCCGGAGCCGAGGACGATCACGGACTTGCCGTCGTTCTCATACTCTATGTCGCTCTTTGTGCCGTTGTAGGTCAGGTAGAGGTAGTTCGTAAGAGCCGGGAACTCGGCGGCGAGAGTGTCGATCTGCTTGACCACAGGGACGATTCCGAGGGACTTCCTATATTCACGGACCTTGTCCATGTTGGCCGTGGAGATCCCGGTGTCTTTCCACACCGCTCTCTGGATCTGGAAATCGGAGAATCCTTCCTGCTTGGCAAGACGGAGGAGCTCGGCCGGCACGTCCTCGATCCTGTCATAGGAGTTCATGTCCCCATAGGTCTTGACGATGTTCTCCAGTTTGTTGAGAAACCATTTGTCGATCTTTGTGAGGGCATGGATCTGATCGACCGTGTAGCCTGCGCGCATTGCCTTTGAAATCACAAAGATCCGCTTGTCAGTCGGCTCACGGAGAGCCTCGTCGATGTCAGCCACATGGAACTCCTTGTTGCCCACGAATCCGTGCGCGCCCTGCCCGATCATCCTGAGACCTTTCTGGATGGCCTCCTCGAAGCTTCGGCCGATGGCCATGACCTCACCGACGGATTTCATCGAAGAGCCGATCTTGCGTGAAACGCCGTGGAACTTGCTGAGATCCCAACGCGGAATCTTGCAGACGATGTAGTCGAGCGCCGGCTCGAAGAACGCGGGAGTGGTCTTGGTGACGGAGTTCTTCAGATCGAACAGACCGTAACCAAGGCCGAGTTTCGCTGCGACGAACGCCAGCGGGTAGCCGGTCGCCTTCGACGCGAGGGCCGACGAACGGCTCAGGCGGGCGTTGACCTCGATGACACGGTAGTCCATCGCGTCCGGATCGTAGGCATACTGCACGTTGCACTCTCCCACTATCCCGATGTGGCGGACAATCTTGATCGAGAGTTCGCGCAGGAAATAATAGTCGTTGTTGGACAGGGTCTGGGACGGAGCCACGACGATGCTCTCCCCGGTGTGGATCCCGAGAGGGTCGAAGTTCTCCATGTTGCAGACCGTGATGCAGTTGTCATAGCGGTCGCGCACGACTTCATATTCAATCTCCTTCCAGCCCTTGAGGGATTTTTCCACAAGGACCTGCGGAGAGAATGAGAAAGCTTTCTCGCAGAGTTCGTCGAGCTGTTCCTCGTTGTCGCAGAAGCCGGAGCCGAGACCTCCGAGAGCATAGGCCGCGCGGACGATGAGCGGGAATCCGAGTTCGTGGGCGGCTTTGCGGGCCTCCTCCATGTCGGAGGCCGGGTGGGACTTGATGGTCTTCACGCCGATCTCGTCAAGTTTTTTGATGAAAAGGTCACGGTCTTCCGTGTCCATGATCGCCTGGACAGGGGTGCCGAGCACCTGAACCTTGTACTTTTCGAGGATTCCGTTCTCGTACAGTTCCACGCCGCAGTTAAGGGCGGTCTGACCGCCGAAAGAGAGCAGGATGCCCTGCGGCTGTTCCTTGGCGATGACTTTCTCCACGAAGAACGGAGTGACAGGCAGGAAATAGATCTTGTCAGCCACACCTTCCGAGGTCTGCACGGTGGCGATGTTCGGGTTGATGAGGACTGTCTCGATGCCTTCCTCGCGGAGAGCCTTGAGAGCCTGGGAGCCGGAATAGTCAAACTCGCCGGCCTGGCCGATCTTGAGGGCCCCGGAACCGAGGATCAAAACTTTCTTTATGTTTGTGTTTTTCATAAACTTTTCTTCTATCGAAAGTTACAACTTGCTGATAAACTCGTCGAACAGGAAGTTCGTGTCGGTCGGGCCGCTGGAGGCTTCCGGGTGGAACTGCACGGAACAGAACGGCTTGGTCCTGTGCCGGATGCCTTCGTTGGTGCCGTCGTTCATGTTCACGAACCAAGGCTCCCAGTCAGTTCCGAGAGTCTTGTCGTCCACGGCGAATCCGTGGTTCTGGGACGTTATGAAACAGCGGTTCGTGCCGACCATCCTGACAGGCTGGTTGTGGCTGCGGTGGCCGTACTTCAATTTATAGGTGTTGGCTCCGCCGGCTCTGGCGAGCAGCTGGTTGCCCATGCATATTCCGAAAACAGGTTTGTCGCCTTCCATCGCCTTGCGGAGGTTGGCGACCGTGACGTTGCAGAACTGCGGGTTTCCCGGACCGTTCGAGATGAAGAGGCCGTCGTAGTCCAGTTTGTTGAAATCGTAGTCCCACGGCACTCTGATGACTTTCACGCCCCTGTCCATGAAGCACCGGAGGATGTTGTGCTTGACGCCGCAGTCCACCATCACGACCGTCTTGGAGCCGTTGCCGTATTCAATGACATCCTTGCAGCTGACGAGGGCGATCTGGTTGACGAGGTTCGGGTCGTCGATCGGGAAATCCTTCTTGGCACCGTCCGGAACGATCATTCCGAGCATCGAGCCATTCTCGCGAAGGAGCTGCGTCACGGCTCGGGTGTCGATTCCGAAAATTCCGGGAATCTTCTGTTCCTTGAGCCATTCGTCCAGACTCTTGACCGCGTCCCAGTGGCTGTAGTCGAACGAGTAGTCGCTGATGACCACTCCCCTTACCCAGATCCTTTCCGACTCGAAATTCCTGGAGATTCCCAGTTCGTCCGCTCCTTCCTGCGGGACTCCGTAATTGCCTATCAGCGGGTAGGTGACGCAGAGGATCTGACCCGAGTAGGACGGGTCGGTCAGGCTTTCAGGATAGCCTACCATCGCGGTCGAGAAGACGACTTCGCCTTCAGAGGGACCGTCGTAGCCGAAGGAGAATCCGCGGAATTCCGCACCGTTCTCAAACTTAAGTGTCGCACCTTTTCTTGAGTTCATGATATTATAATCAAAAAAAACGACCATCTCAAACAATGATGAAATGGTCGGTGAAAGTCAATGGAAGAACATTCCCTCCGCGCATCCTGGGACGCACTGCCGCTTAAAGGTATTGAAATCACATCAAGCATCCGGAAAGTTCGTTTGTTTTGCAAAGTTAAGCAAAAAACCGGAAATACGAACCTATTTGTCCATGAATATAAATTCATTCAAACCTCTTTGAGATGAAGATGGACGGAATCGCCGCAGCCGCTCATGCGTAACTGTGCATCCCGCCGAGGAGATAGTTGACTCCGAAGTATGTAAAAAGGACGGATGCGGAAAGGATGAGGGTGTAGAGATGGTAGGCACGCGGGCTTCGCAGGAATGGAAGACGGATGCGGTGCACGCCGAGGGATGCGATCAGGAAAGTGACAAGCGCCCAGGTTTCCTTCGGATCCCAGTTCCAGTAGCACCCCCATGAGACGTTTGCCCAGATGGAGCCGGCGATTATGCCGGATCCGAGAAAGAACAGTGCCGGGTACATCAGGGCTTCGGACATCCGAGCCATCTTCGCGGAGGCTTCCGTTGATCCGGAGGCACGGCGCAACGATGCGGCAAACCCGCAGACTCCGTTGATCATTATGACGGCCAATATTGTGTAGGATAGCATCATAAGCGAGACGTGGATGCTAAGCAGCGGTGACGAAAGGACTGGCATCAACTGGGTGACGGCAGGATTGGCGTTCCCCATAGCGGAAACAAGGGTGGCCAGCGAAGCGACAATGATCCCGAATGGCAGCATGATCGGGAAACGCCTGAAGCTCAGCAAGGCAGCCAGCATCGCAGTCCATGCGATGGCCAGCATCGTCTCCGAGCCGTTGGAAAAAGGAATATGTCCGCCCGCAACCCACAGCAATCCAAGCACGACACTCAGCACAATGAAGAAAACAAGACCTGACGAGATCCCGGCGATGTTGATTCCTTTTCCTCCCTGTCCGCCTGATGCCGGCACACGCGCCAGGCGCCTCATGGCGACCGCCAGCAATGCCAGTCCTATGACAAGAAACGACCCGGCGATCGGAAACAGCGGAGGCAGAGCGTTGTACGCCCTCTCAGCCCTGATTCTGGTTGCCGGCGGCAGACTCTCTCCCATCTTGCTTTCCTGAAAGCGGCGCAGCTTCTCCAGCGACTCTCGCAATCTGACATATTCACGGTTCACCACAAGCTCGAAGATGTAATCCATCGACTTGCGGACAAAGAGCCACTCCTCTTCCGCGGTTCCCTCCGGCAGCCGATCGCTCTGCGAGTACCACCCGAGCCGCCCCGTGCTGTCCCTAAGAGGGTAGATCTTCAGCAGACCTCCTGAATACAACGCCTGTACCGCAGCCTCTTTGTCCATCGCATCAACGGCTTTCCCACGATTGTGAAGCGGAACATTCTTCCAGCTTGTACCGTAAAACATCCATCCGGCAAGCACCTGTTCATCAGTCAGTCCCCTAACTCCGGAAACACCATAAAGTTTGGCGCAGAAATCTTTTGCGAGGGTCTGGAGCGGGCATATTCTCCCGTGGTACAAAACATAGAGCCTTCCGAACTCTGCGGCCGTCTCCTTCGGCAGCACCTTCGGACTTTTCCCGACGGATGCCTCCGCATTAACCGCCCCAAGGCACAGAACCGTCACAACGGTCAATGAATATCCCAACGCTCCGGCAAAAAACTTCCTGAATCTTTTGTCCGTAAAGAGAAAGAACAGAAGTCCCGAAAGCAGCAGCGCATACCCGGTGTAAATGACAGCAATGCCCACCGGATCGTGACTTACGGTGAAAGTTACGCCGGTCTCATCACTGTCATAGTCAGTCTGATAGAATCGATAGCCTTTGCAGGACAGGATGCGGTTCATCCTCACCTCACCTTCCCGGATGACAGTTCCGTCCTTTGTGAAACGGAGCTGTGAGCGGAAATCCGCCGGGGCATCCGTACCTGAATGCCAGATGACCTCAAAATCATCAAGCACGACCTCGAAGGGCAGCTCGCCTACCGAACCGTCCTTGTTCTCGAATGTCCCGACATGATCCCCCACACCCAGATGCAGCACACCTTTTCTGGCCGAAAAGGCTGTCACGAGCGCCCCTGCCAGAATAACCACCAGCGAGAGATGCAGAATCAGAGCCGCAGGCCGCCCCACAAAGATTCTTGTCATCATATCGAATTGATGAATCTGACCACAGCATCCCTTTCGGACTTGGAGAGGGCGCGGAAGTTCTCCACAGACTTGCGGGCGTCACTCTGGGCACTGCCGTGCCACATGATCGCCTCGGTGACGGTCCTCGCTCGGCAGTCATGCAGCCTGTCAACACCACCGGCCACCAGTTCGCTCAGGCCACGTCCCCAAAGCGGAGTCGTCCTGCACCAACCGGTACGGATGTCGTTCTGCATGAAAAGCCTGTGCTGAACCATGTCCGTGTACGGCCAGATGGTCTGATGAGGGTAACGGGGAAGTCTCGGATCATTGTCCTTGAAGAAACCGTTCGGGTCGGTCAAGTTGTCCTCTCCTGTCGTCCAGCTTGGACGGTGACAGCTTGCGCAGCCGATCTTCGTGAAGAGTTCCTTGCCCTTGATGACCTCCGGATCATCCAGATCCCTCGCCGCAGGAACCGCCAGACCTCTGTGCCAGATCATGAAATCAGCGTACTCATCATCTGTCATCTCGGCCTTGAGATCCTTGGACATCAGGTAGTTGTAAATGTCCTCCTGAACATTTCCCGTCTTGTTCTCATCAGGGAAATATTTATAGAAATCCTTCTGCACATCCGGATCCTGCGAAGCCACCTTGGCGTAAGTCGCCGTCATGTAATGGTAACGCCTGTCACTTCTGGTGACGTTGGTGATGTTCCAGATGGCGTTCGCCCCGGCGGCATCCTGAAGCGGGCCACGGCTCAACGCATAAGTGAAACGCTTCGGATGAGTTGTCTTGCCGTAAAGGCTTGTCCACTCACCGTTCGCGAATATCGCCGGATTCAGTTTTGCTCCTGCGGCCTCCTCCTTTGCATACTGAGCCTTGAGGTCGTCATCATCAATCGCGTCCAGAAGCCCAACTCCATAGACACCGATCGTGGACTCGACCCTGAAACGCACATTCGAATATGGGACAATGACAGTTTCGCCGTTCTTAGTCACCTCAAGCGGAACGTAGAAAGCGTCCTCGGGAACGATGACTTCCGGGTAGATCAGGCTGTAGGACTCTCCGTCAGGGAACTGGTTGCCCCATTCGTCGGTATATTCAAGCCAATTGATCCTGATGTCGCTTTCGTCTATCGGAGCCTTGAAAGGAGCGACGGCGAGGGTCTGCGGCATCCCGGTCACTGAACTCAGGTAAGTATCTGTGTCATCTGTAATTACCAGGAGGTAGCCGTTGCCGTTCTTGTCGGCCTTGTACTCGGTCTGTCGTTTGCCGTGACTGTAGTTCGGGTGGCAGTAGAGACATCCGCGACGGACCATCAACGGACCCAGTCCGCTGAAAGCCCCGTCCTTGTTCTCGTTGAAATCCCTCTCGAAGAACATCTCTCCGTTCTTGAAGGCCTGGATCATTCCGGAGTTCTCAATTACCGGAGTCGGCTGCTCGTAGGCCGAAGCGCTTGAGTTGAAAGCGGTTCCGAGTTTTCCGCCGGCATACCACTCGTCACTCAACTCGGCAGGGACTTCAGGTTCATCGGCGCCGCCGTTGCCGTTACAGGCGGCAAAAGCGAAAAGGGAGGCTGACAGGATATGGATCAGCAGTGATTTTTTCATGATTCAATATTGGATTGAAGGATCAGCCGGAAAACCGGCCAATCCTCGATTGTCATTATATTACAGCATTGACCTTAGTCATTTATCAAAGCCTGACGGGCGACCTCAAGGGCGTCGTTAAGATCATTGCAGGCATCAATCGCATCTTTGACCTTGGCGTCCTTGTAGTTCTTCACGAACGGCTTCGGCATCGCGGCGATCTTCTCAAGGCATTTCCCGATGGCTGCAACCACTCCGTCATTGGCAGCCTGATCAACACCGGCAAGGTAAGCGCTCACTGAATATGTCTGTGCGGTTGTCGCCCCAAGAGCTCCGAAATAAGCGCTGCGGACGCTGACGATGTTGTCGTAGAAGTCCTCGATGGAGTTCCACGAGTGAGGAGACTCTATGTAATTCACATCCTCTCCTGTGTAAGGCTTGCCTATCTTCTGGGTACCGACCTCATCCACGATGTCCTTGCAGCCCTCGATGATCTGCTCACTTCCGGCGGTGATTGATTTCCAGACACTTCCCGCCTGACCGCAGAGCCTCATCTGCTCGCCGAAATCATCCTCCGGCTCCATCTCGGCCTCCTCTATCAATTCCTTCTTGGCATCGCTGACGTTGTCGAGCCCGGCCCAGGCGGCCTCAAGCCTTGCGGCGCTGAGGGACAGATCCTTGGCGACAGCCGCGGCGTAAAGAATCTCCCGCGCCGGGATGTCGGAGGCCGCGCGTTCCTTTCCGTCACGGAATATTATATACTCGATCCCGTGGAATCCGACGAGTCCGTTGTTGAGATTGGCGACCGTGTTCTCGATGTCAGACATCATCTTCTCGCTGTCGAGAAGGTTCTCAAGAGCGACCTTGTCAAGCGGCCAGGTGTCGATGTGAGGGTCAATGCTGTACTTTGACGCGGCTCCGAAAAGGAAGGCCTCGCTCCACTCCCAGTACTGACGGGCGGATTTCCAAAGGTCACAGGCAGTCTTCACGTTGGCATCCGTCGGAGCCGTCTGAAGTTTCCCGATGGCCGCCTGAAGTTCAAGCGACTTGTCTGCGAGATTCTTGTAGGTAGGAATCACAGTGTTGTCCACGAAAGTCTCGTTGACCTTCTGAAGCATCTCCTCCTTGGTGGAGGTCGGGTCTGTGGAATTCTTGTCGCAGGCCGCAACGGCGAGAGCTGAAGCAATCAGCACGGCCGCGAATTTAAAACCTTGTCTCATAATAGTTATTCTTAAATATTTAATTGTCTATATTTCTTGCATATTCATAAATTCATCACTTCAGAAACCAACCGCTGAAGGCGATTCCGAGCGTGATGGAAGGTTCGTTGTTGAACGGAGCGATGTAGAAGCGCTTGGAATATTCCGCCTTGATGACGATGTCCCTGATCGGGTACCAGTTGATGCCGGCGGCGATGCGATGCTTCCCGCACCATTTGTAGTCCAGCGCGCCATCGGCCACCTTGAACATCGAATCGTAGTACTCGTAGTGGGCGAAGGCGTAGCACTTGCTCTCCTTCTTGAAGAGTGAAAGAAAATCATAGCCCACCTCGACGCCGCCGACGATCGCAT
>CAVFMX010000020.1:0-5535 GCA_963623745.1 Bulleidia sp. | reverse complement strand
TCGGGAAATACACTTCCGGCTACAACTGGAACTGGAAGGGCGGAGTGATCGACGGCAAGGACGTGGACAAGAAATATTGCGTCCTCCCTATTCCTGAGGCCGAGCTTTCCGCAAACCCGGGGCTGAAGGCCTACAACTCCGAACTCGGATATTGATCCGAACGTCGGACCGTCTATGGATTTTTGAAAATATTTGAACGATATGAATAACATACTGAAATATATGCTCGCCGGGGCTGCAGCTCTTTCGCTGGCCTCCTGCGAAAAGGATGGGGAGACTCTTGTTGTCACCAATCCCGGGGCTCCGACGGAGCTTTCCGCAAGCGCTGACGATATCACCCTCTCCGCCGACAAGGCAAGCTCCCTCGCTCTCACGCTCGTCTGGACGGAAGGAGCCGCCGCGACAATCAGCGACCCGACCGTGGCTATGCCCGATGACATCGTCTCGCAGAGCGTACAGCTCTCCTCTACAGAGGACTTCGCGACCTTCACCGGGATTTCCGTGGACTCGGACAAATCGTCCCTCCAGCTCACCGGAAACGATCTCAGCAACATTATGATCAGACTCGGTCTGACTGAAGAGCAGCCATATGGCATCTATGCCAGGGTGGCCGTCACCCTCGGCAAGACTACCGTTTACAGCAACGTCGTATCATTCAATGTGACCCCGTATGCGGTGGAGACCGGCATAATGAAGATCGTGGACAAGAACGACACGGAAAGCGTGCTCGCCACGCTCCGCTGCAAAGATGCGACTCCGGAGCTTTTCGAAGGATTCGCAGTCACTCCGAATACCTGGTACAACTTCTGCTTCTTTGCGGCCGACGGAGTACAATGGGGATGCAATTCAGACTGGACAGCATTCTCCCTCGTCCCGAACACATCGAACAACTGCTGGTTCTCGGAGCCTGCCGGATGCCAGTATGTGTTCGCGGACACGAAGAATCAGCTCTGGTGGCACATCTATCTTCCTTCAGTGAACGCCACATCCGACGGAGTCTCCTCTGAGCTCAAGTACAGCGCGTCAGCCGGTGCATTTGCAGGCACGGTGACGACGACCTCTGACAACACTGTCTTCACAATAGGTGGAACGGGCAAACGCTATGACTCTACAACAGGTACCGCTTCTACAAGCGTGGGAACGGATTACACATTCTCTTTCGTCCCTTCAGCTGACGGCACATTCGAGTTCGCCGAAGGAAGCAGTGCATCCGCGACAGTCACTGTCGGGACAGCAGGCACCTACACGCTCTCGTTCAATGTCTCCGACTGCACCTGGACCCTCACCGAAGGCGGGAGCGACGGCGGTGACGAAGACGGCGGAGACGACGGCGATGAGGACACCTGGCCAGATGACCCTGACTATGTCGCCGCGACTTCCGAGCTTCTGTACATCTACGCCGTTGACGGCGACAAGAATCCGACGACGGTGAAGGGCAAGCTGCTCCTCTCGGACGGCGAGTATTCCGGATACTACTATTTCGGAGGCTGGGAGAACATAGTATTCGGAGACAACGATGTCGCTTCCTCCACAAAGGTCTATGGCTCAGCACCTGTCAGCGACACAGGGCTCTACCGTCTCTTCTGCGGCAGCTCGCGCTGGAACATCTGGTTCCCGAGCGGCGACCCTGCCTACACGAAGGTCAGCGTCAATATGTCGGGCCGCAGCTGGACGTATGAGGTGGTCAACACCATCAGCATAGTCGGCGACTTCAACGGATGGAAACTCGACACGGATCAGATGACTTTCGACAGCAGCGCCAAGACCTGGTCAGCACAGGTCACCGCCGATTCCTGGGGCACCTACGGCATCCATTTCGTGGTCAACTCCAATTGGGACTGGTGCTTCTCCGACACTGACGGCAACGGTGTCCTTGAAAACGCCAAGTCCGACTTCATGCCGTCCGTAGATCCGGGAACCTATAAGGTCACCATCGACCTGAATGACCCTCAGAACATGACCGTGAAATTCGAGGCCGTCTCCTAAGAAGCTGTCCCGAAATATCAGAATACATTATATATTATTTGATTATGCACAAGTTGAATATATTTTCCCTCATACTCGCAACTGCTGCGTTTATGGGCGCTTCCTGCTCCTCCTGCACTTCGGAATCCCTCCCGCACACTCCGGTGACCCCGGACGAGCCGGTGGAGATAGACCGCACGGCTTTCGCCAAGGGTGCGGACATCAGCTGGGTGACAAAGATGGAAAGCGAGGGGCTCAAGTTCTACAACGCCGACGGCGAGGAGACCGAGTGCACCGAACTTATGAAGCAGGTTGGGATGAACTCCATCCGCCTTCGCGTGTGGGTGAATCCCGAAGACGGCTGGAACTCGGCTTCCGACGTGCTTGTGAAGGCTCTCCGCGCCCAGAAGCTGGGGATGAGGATCATGATCGACTTCCATTTCAGCGACACCTGGGCCGACCCGTCACATCAGGCTGTCCCGGCGGCGTGGGCCGACTACGACATCGAGGGATTGAAGACCGCTGTGGCAGATCACACGACAGAGGTTCTGTCTCTGCTGAAGAAATATGGCGTCGAGGTGGAATGGGTTCAGGCCGGCAACGAGACCCGCACCGGAATGCTGTGGGATCTGGGAAGCTACAAGACCAACAGCGGAAAGAACTACGCCGAACTCACCACGGCCTGCTATGATGCGACAAAGGCGGTGTTCCCGGACGCGAAAGTCATCGTGCACCTCGATCAGGGGAACAACCTCAGCCTCTACACCCGGATCTTCCCCGTGCTGAACGCGAACAACGCGAAGTACGACATGATCGGGATGTCGCTCTACCCTTGCTGGTGGGACGAAAGCACCGGGACCTACGGCACGGAGTGGAAAGAGTCGGTCGATGCCTGTCTGGCGAACATGACCTCCGTGAACAATAGCTACGGAAAGGATGTCATCGTCTGCGAGACGGGGATGCCTGTCGCAAACCCGGAGATCGCCAAGGCGATGCTGACCTACCTTCTGGAGAAGGCTCAGGCTCTCTCCTGCTGCAAGGGCGTGTTCTATTGGGAACCTGAAGCTCCGGACGGCTACAATGACGGGTATGCGCTGGGAGCGTTTGAGGATGGAGCGCCGACCGTCGCATTGGATCCGTTCAAGAATTGATCATGAAAAAGATACTTCTTTTCGCGGCCTGCCTGACCCTCACATTGCCTTTGGCCGGGCAGGTCAGAAACGAAAGATTGCTGAAGGACTGGGAGTTCCGCAGAGACCACGAGATGAGCGCCACAGACGGATGGGAGCGTGTCAGCATCCCCCACGACTGGGCCATCTTCGGGCCTTTCGACAAAGCCAATGATCTCCAGACTGTTGCAGTGACTCAGAACGGCGAGACCATCCCCACCGAGAAGACCGGGCGCACGGGAGGACTCCCTTATATGGGCAAAGGCTGCTACCGCACGGAAGTGGCGATAGACAGACTCACGGGAAGACGGTACGAGCTCCTGTTTGACGGGGCGATGAGCGAGGCTCAGGTATTTGTCAACGGAGAGAAGGTCTGCGAATGGCCTTACGGCTACAACGCCTTCCACTGCGACATCACCGGATCTCTCCACGATGGAGTCAATCAGGTGACCGTCCTGCTGGAGAACAGGCCGTTCTCGTCAAGGTGGTACCCCGGGGCGGGACTGTACCGTAAGGTAAGGCTTGTTGAGACACAGGGCGTGCATGTTCCGGTGTGGGGCGTGACGGTCACCACGCCGCATGTCGAGAAAGACTATGCGAGCATCCGCGTCTCCACTGAACTGTCAGGAGCCAAGGAGGGCGAGACCTTCGACATCGAGACCGCTCTGCTTGACAACAGAGGAATGGCGGTGTCCCGCAGGACAGACCGCCGGGCGATCTGCCACGGACAGGCCGCCGGTCAGAATCTCACGCTGTCCGGTCCGGAATTGTGGTCTCCGGAGTCTCCGGCGCTCTACACAGCGGTGACCAGGATCCTGAAAGACGGCGAGGTCATCGACAGCGTCTCCACCCGTTTCGGAATCCGCACGGTAGAGTTCATCGCCGACAAAGGCTTCTTCCTGAATGGAGAGAGGCGGGTGATCCACGGAGTCTGCCAGCATCACGATCTGGGCCCGCTCGGAGCCGCCATGAACAAGTCGGCTGTCCGGCATCAGCTGGAGATGCTGAAGGAGATGGGATGCGACGCCATCAGGACTTCGCACAACATGCCGGCCGAGGAACTCGTTGAACTCTGCGACGAGATGGGCATTATGCTTATGGCAGAGACGTTTGACGAGTGGGACATTGCTAAGTGCGAGAACGGCTACCACCGCTTTTTCGCGGAATGGGCCGAGAAGGACATCGTGAATCTTGTGCGTCATTTCCGCAACAGTCCTTCCGTCATCATGTGGAGCATAGGCAACGAGGTGCCGACCCAGTGGAGCGCGGACGGCTACAGGACAGCCGCCTGGCTTCAGTCCATCTGCCACAGGGAGGATCCGACAAGACCGGTCACCTGCGGGATGGATCAGTTTGACGGAGTGGTGAACAACGGGTTCGCCGCACAGCTGGACATCCCGGGATTCAACTACAAGCCGCACAGGTACATCGAAGCCTATGCGAAACTGCCCCAGAACATCATCCTCGGCAGCGAGACCGCATCGACCGTAAGTTCCAGGGGAGTCTATCACATTCCTTCGGAGTCTGGAGAGGAAGGTGTGGACTCTCTTCTTGGCAAAGGCATTCTGCACAAGGATCATCAGTCCTCCTCCTATGACGTGGAGTCTTGCTATTGGTCCAACATTCCTGACGTGGATTTTGCGGCTGACGAGGATTATCCGTGGATGCCCGGACAGTTCGTGTGGACAGGATTCGACTATCTCGGGGAGCCTTCCCCGTATGACACCGACGCGTGGCCGAACCATTCCTCGCTTTTCGGAATCATCGATCTGGCCTCCATCCCGAAAGACCGCTATTGGCTGTACCGCAGTCTCTGGCGCAAGGATGTCAGCACCTTGCATCTGCTTCCGCACTGGACGTGGCCGGGACACGAAGGTGAGAATATTCCCGTGATGGCGTACAGCTCTTTCGACAAGGCGGAACTGTTCGTGAACGGTGTGAGCCAGGGTGTTGCCGTGAAAGCGGCGCGCGGAGGCGTTTCCGAGGATTCCTCAAAGCCGCTTCCGCTCGCGTCGGACAATGACCTGCTGAGGCGTTTCCGTCTGATCTGGCCTGATGTGACCTATCAGCCTGGCGAGATCAAGGTCGTGGCTTTCGATGAGAACGGCCATCCCGCCGCCGAGGAGACAATCCGCACTGCCGGGAAAGCCTATGCGTTGAGGCTTCAGCCGTATTCCGATGTTCTCAAGGCTGACGGGGAAGATCTGTGCTATGTGAATGTGAGCGTGGTCGATCGTAAGGGAAACCCCGTTCCGGTTGACGACAGGGAAGTGAGAATCAAAGTGGAGGGAGCCGGCTCGTTCCGCGCAGTCGCCAATGGTGATCCGACCTGTCTGGAGCCGTTCCATCTGCCGCACATGCATCTGTTCAGCGGTCAACTGACGGCCATTGTCCAGAGCGG
>CAVFMX010000019.1:0-2154 GCA_963623745.1 Bulleidia sp. | reverse complement strand
GTGGTGGTCCTTGAATATGAAGCCACGGTGAACGTGTGCCGCAGCTTGAGTTCGTAAGGTTCGAAACTCAGCTTCATCCTGGCCGTGCCGCCCACCTTGTAAGGTTTCGGAATATTACCGCCGCTCTCCTTGCCGGCGCATCCGGTGAGAAGTCCGCCCGCTCCGATGAGAAGTCCGCTTCCGGCGCCAGCCAGTCCCGCGGTTCTGAGAAAATCCCTGCGTTTCATGCCCATAAGCTACTTTATTGATTCAATGAATGATGTCATCTGAGGCACCTTGCCGAGAGCCGAGTGGAAAAGCTTCATCTGGTTGCGGGTGCGCACGAGATTGTGTTCCGGGTACTTGATCTTGTAGTAGGTGTCTCCGTTTACGTAGTCTGCGAAGAACCTCACGGCCTGCATGAACGGGAACAGGCACGCCGCGTAAGGCAGATTCTCCCTCTCGACCGGGGTCAGGAACGGCTTCGTGCCTTTCAGGTAGCCTCTCGTGAAGGCCTTGAAGATCTCCATGTCGAAATCGACCTTGTCCAGTTCCGGAGAGTCCTCGGCCACAGGATTGGCGGCCGTGCGCAGGAAATCCCCGAAGTCCGAGAACACGTAGCTCGGCATCACGGTGTCCAGGTCGATGACGCAGAGGATCTTGCCGTCCTTGTCGAACATCATGTTGTTGACCTTGGTGTCGCAGTGGCATATTCTTTTGGGAAGCTTGCCCTCGCGGTGCAGCTGCTCGGCCTTGCACATCTGGACTCCGTACTTGTCGATGTCCGACAGAATCTTGTGAAGTTCCTGCCCTTCAGTCCTGTCGTCGGCGCGCAGACGGCCCGCCTTGTCCTCTCTCACGGCCTCGACCAGCTGCCTGAGGCGCAGTTCCATGTTGTGGAAATCGGGGATGGTCTCCCCGAGCGTGTCCGGGATGTCGGCGAGCATCGCTTCGAAAGCGCCGAAAGCCTCGCCGGCATATTCTGAATATTCAGGATTCACCGTCTCGTAGGTGCATGCATCGTCAATGAACACCGAAACTCTCCAGTACTTCCCGTCCGCAAGGCAGTAGGTTCTCGGCTTTTCGCTCATCAGAGCTTCGATTCTCTCCCCCTCTGACTTTAACGGGATGAACCTCAGAACCTTGCGGCCGATGTCATTCTCTCCCGCCGCCTCCAGTTTTTTGCGGATATGCCGTGTCGCCGCCTCGATGTTGCTCTGAAGCAGATCCACATCGGCGAATATTCCGTCATTGATTCTCTGGAGCACATAATCCGGCGCATCCCCTTCAGTGGCGACCTTGTACGTGTCGTTGATCAGTCCGTTGCCCAACGGCTTTATCTCCTTGACCTCGCCCTCGATGGCGAAAAGTTCAACTATTTTCTTAAGATCCGGCATAGTCAGTGTCATTTTAAGATTATCATTCAAAGGTAACCATTTCCATCATGAATTTCAAATGTTCCTCCAATCATTTGAAAATTGTTATTTTTGCGGATGCATGACAAAAATGAGCCGGTGGTAACTTATGGAACTTTATGAATATGCCCGCCCGACCCTGATGGCCGGAAAAAAGATACTCTATGTGCACGGGTTCGCGTCAAGCGGACAGAACGGAAGCGTCAGGACGTTGAGGCTTCTGATGCCTCAGGCGGAGGTTGTCGCTCCGGACCTGCCGGTGGAGCCTTTCGAGGCGAAGGAACTTTTGATGAATATGACAGCGTCGGAGAAGCCGGATCTCATCATCGGAACCTCGATGGGGGCGATGTACGCCGAGATGCTCTGCGGAGTTGACCGCATTCTTGTGAACCCGGCGTTCCAACTGGCAGACACTTTACTGAAAAACAATGGCTTGGGCAGACAGGAATATCATAACCCCCGCCAGGACGGAGAGACTTCGTTTCTTGTCACGAAAACCCTGCTGGAGCATTTCCGTGAGGTCAGCTCACACTGTTTCGAGCGCGCGGGCGAGGATCGGGACAGGGTTTTCGGCCTGTTCGGAATCCGCGACACTCTGGTCCACACGTTCGACCTGTTCAGCGAGCATTACCCGCAGGCGATAAGGTTTGACGGAGAGCATCACCTCAACGACGACGCCATCCTCCATTCGTTGCTGCCCGTCATCCAATGGATTGACGACAGGCAGAGGAACGTTCAGAAACCGGTGCTGTTCATCTCG
>CAVFMX010000018.1:0-26139 GCA_963623745.1 Bulleidia sp. | reverse complement strand
ATCTGCCGCACATGCATCTGTTCAGCGGTCAACTGACGGCCATTGTCCAGAGCGGCGCGGAAGAGGGCGAGATGACCATAACCGTCTCCGCCAAAGGCCTCCGTCCGGCCTCCGCCGTCATCCGATGCCGGTAATGTGTTTTGAGTGAGAAGATGCTCCGCAGGGTCGCGATCGTCGCCAAGTGAGGCGCTAATCGGTGCGGCGGACTGTCTTCCGGACGATTTCAAGGATCTCGTCCCCGTACTTGTCACATTTGGATTTGCCGAAGCCTTTGACGGCGAGGAGTTCCTCGCGGGTTGTAGGGGCGATGTCGGCGATTGCCAGAAGAGCCTTCTGGTGGAGGATGATGTAGGCTGGGACATTGTCTTGAGTGTATTTCTCTTTGCGCCAGTCTATCAGAGCCTGGACCAGTTCCGGGTGGAGGCTTCCGGTGTAGGTGGACTCGCTGTCGCCGGCATCGTCCGGCGTTCTGTCCGTCCGCCGGTCCTGTTGCGGTCCCTGAGTCTGCCGAAGCGTCTCTTCAGATGATTTCTCCGGGATGGAAATCAGTGTCCGGGCCAACGTCTTCAGTGACTTGGAGCCTGACAGCTCGTTGTCTGTCTTTAGCTTATGGTATGCTTTCGTGCTGAATCCCTCTGCCGGGACGTCCCCGTACAGTGTCAGACGGAACCGCAGTTCCCCGAGAAACTCCTCCGCCGCGGCCTTGAACGCCTTCTTGACCTCTTTGTCGTCTATCTCGATGAGAGTCAGAGGCGCGGCGAACGAGGCCAAAGGCCGCAGCTCTTTGCGGAAATATTCACAAGCCTTGGTGACGCGCTCCTTCAGGAGAGGGAAGTCCTCCGCCGCACCGCTGTTGATGGTGGAGGCGATGTAGCGCAGCTGTTTCTGGAATTTCTGCGCCGTGTCTCCAAGAGAGCGGATCCCTGCGAAGGTTTCTCCGGCGGCGTTGTCGGCTTTCCCGAACAGGACGGCGTTGCCCGCTCCGACCGTGTTGAACCTGCCCGCCTGGTCGGGATAGAGGTTCGAGAGGTTGACCTGGTATATCCGGTTGACCCTGTTGTAGAGGTAGCGGAGCCGCTGAAGGTCAAAGGCGTCGCAGAGGGTCGAGGTGAAATGTTCATTGGACATCGCAGGTAGTTTGAGCTTTGTCGCTTCCGCCGGCTCGCGGCTGCTCTCGAATGCCGTGACCTCCTCGCTGGTGAACGTGCATCGCCTCGTGATCGGGGTGGTCAGGACGATTCCCCCGAGGGTGCGGCACCGGGACAGGGCGACATAGACCTGGCCGAACGAGAACGCCGCGCCGGCATCGATGATGACGCGGTCGAAGGTCAGCCCCTGACTTTTGTGGATCGTCACGGCCCACGCCGGACGCAGAGGCACCTGCTCGAAAGTCCCGTCCACAATCCCCTCGATCTCACCGGTTTCCTCGTTCAGCCCGTAGCGGATGTTCTCCCATTTCTCCGTCGTGACCACAATGCTCATCCCGGTCTCGTCCTTCACGATCAGTTGCGGCCTGACCTTCTCCACCGTCGCGATCTTCCCGTTGTAGTAGCGAGCCTCGCCGGAAGTGTCGTTGCGTACAAACATCACCTGCGCGCCTTCCTTCAGCCGCAGCCTGGTCTCGGCGGGATAGGCGTTTTCCGGGAATATTCCGTCGATCCGGGCCTCGAAAGTGGCTTCCTCGCCGTCAAGCGCGTTCATCTTCGCCTCGTTGACCGAGTCGGCCTGCGCGTTGTGGGTCGTCAGGCGGATCCAGCGCTCGTCCTCTGTAGGCGTGAAACCCGGGTCAAGACGTCTGTTCAATTCCCTGAGAGCCGCGTCGCCCGGAGTTCCGGACCGCACCTCGTTCAGGATGTCAAGGAACGCCCTGTCGCTTTGCCGGTGGACTTTCTCCAGTTCGACCGTCACGTATGGCATCCGCTGCAATGCCTTGGAATTGAAGAAGAAAGGTGACGGATAGACCTGCTCCATGTACGGTCTTTCCGACTCCTTGACGACCGGCGGTAGCTGCTGGATGTCTCCGATCATCAGGAGCTGTACCCCTCCGAACGGCTTGTCGTTGCGGCGGTAGCGTTTGAGGGTGTCGTCAACAGCGTCCAGAATGTCGGCCCGGACCATGGAGATCTCGTCGATGATCAGCAGGTCGAGGGTCCGCAGGATCTTCACCCGCTCCTTGCGCAGGGATCGCATCCGCTCCGGCATCTGGTACTCCGTGACAAGTTCCTTGACATCGGGAAGGTACGGACACAGCGGCAGTTGGAAGAACGAATGGATGGTCACTCCGCCGGCATTGATCGCCGCCACCCCTGTCGGCGCCACGACGGCGAACCGCTTGGAGGTCCGCCTCACGATCTCTTTCAGGAACGTCGTCTTTCCCGTGCCGGCCTTGCCGGTCAGGAACACGGAGACCCCCGTCTCTTCCACATATCTCTCCGCCAAAGTGAATCTCTCGTCCTTTTCGATCATTGCACCTGATTCGTGACTGCTCCGGAATGCATGTTCCTGAGAATACCATACGGGGAGATCATCACAAGGTGAATAGCCTTCCTTGTCCCGGATTCGTTGCGGAATGCCTCGATGCGGTTGCGCAGCTTCATGTCCTCACTCTTCGTTATCGCATATTCCGCTGAAGAGAACTTCATTTCGCAGACATCCACGACCCTGTCCTCCCTGTCTATCAGCATGTCGATCTGAGCGGCGGGATCGGAGACACGGCTTCGCCAAGCGTATGTCTTGGTCAATATTCCGGAAATCCCCAGCGCCCTCTTTATCTGCTTGAGATGCGAGAAACAAATTCTCTCGAATGACAATCCGCACCATGAGTTGCGAAGGGGAGTGTTTGATGTTTTCGACCAGTCTTCCTATCAGAGCCATCGTTTTGTGGATTGTCTCGCCAAAGTTAAGGAAATTCTTCGATTTTGGCGCAACATTGAGCCGATGTGTAGCCAAACTACCAGCTTGCACCAAAATTTGGCGGAACATGGATGTCCTTCCAAAAAACGACCTTTGATTGATTAAATAATTGTGTTGATTAATAAAACGTTCTCATGAAAGATTCATTATGTTCGTTTTGTACTAAATGGGAAAACGATTCATAAAGGATTTTTTCCATAAAAACGGAGCAAAGTTAGAACGATTATTTCAAAAACACAAATCTTTCTCGTGGACAGTGTCAGTGCCTTTCCGAAAATTCGCAGCCGCAGAAGGTCTGGTTGTACATGTTCCATTCCTTGATCAGGACGTTGCGGCGCTCCTGAAGGCCGCCACGGCGCCAGTTCCGGTTCCACCAGAGGACCTCTGAACCAAGACTCCGGGAGGACTGTTCTCCGGTTGACTTATTGAAATCACCCATCGTCTCACAGGCCCAGCGGCCGGCGGCGTCAACCTGTCCAAGATCCTTCCAGCGGGAAGATGCCAGTGTCGTGGTCAGGATGGTGTAGCCGTGGGTGGAGGCATACCGGGCGGCGCGGAGGAGGCGGAATTTGAAGCATTCCTGGCAGCGGGGGCCGCGCTCGGGCATGTCGGCGATGCGGATGGCCTGTCGGTGCGCTTCGATGGTTGGTGAACTCTGTCGAACCACAGGCTCAGCGACCAATGGGGACGGTTCCGCAACCGGCGAGGATGGTTCAGCGACCTGAACAGTCTCCAGCCGGCGGACAAAGGACAGCCAGGCGGCGTGGTCATAGTCATCGTCAATGGTTTCAAGGCCGTGGGCTGTGGCATAGCGGTGCATTTCCTCGCGGCGGATCTCATATTCCCGGAAAGGGACGATGTTGGAGTTGCTGAAGAATATTCCCGGACGCAAGCCTTCGCTGACCATCCATTCGATGATGGCGGTCGAGCAAGGTGCGCAGCAGCAGTGCAGTAGGATGCGCTCCTTCGAAAGGTCGCGGCCTTCCGGCGGCTCGGAAACGACTCTTTTCTTATTATTATGAATATTCCCGTTCTGCATTTCGTCCGCAAACTTAACGAAATTTCCCAGAATATGGTAAAACACCCTCTTGAGGGAGCATTCCGACTGACGTTTTATTAATCAACACATTTAATAAACCACATTAAGTTAAGATGGTAAAGTTAAAACTATTGAGAACAGCCTCGTCTGTCTTGTTGGCTGTTTGTCTGTTAGCTTTTGGTAGTGCGACCGCGTTCGCTCAATCGAAGACCGTCACTGGTAAAGTCGTTGATTCCAACGGACCGGTTGTAGGCGCTTTCGTCATGGAGAAAGGGACGAACACCGGTGCTTCCACGGACATTGACGGAACTTACAGAGTCACTGTCTCCGGGCCTGATGCAGTGCTGGTCTATTCTTCGATCGGCTATGTCAAGGTCGAGCAGACGGTCGGAACAAAATCCGTCATCAATGTAACGCTGAAGGAGGATTCCGAACTTCTGGCAGATGCTGTGGTTGTCGGTTACGGAAGCCAACTCAAGGAGGCTGTCACGGGATCGATTTCTTCTGTGAAGGAAAAAGACATAAAGGCACCGAACGCTGTCAGCATCGATGCGTCCCTTCAGGGCAAGGTTGCTGGTCTTACCTTGAACATGTCTTCGGCGCAGCCGGGATCGGCGGTTTCGGCGAACATCCGTGGAGAACTTTCTCCTAACGGATCGAACTCCCCTCTCTACGTGATAGACGGTGTTGTCATCAACTCCAATTCCAACAACGCTGCCAAAGGCGGTCCTTCCAGACTTCTTGACTATGCGGCGCGCAACAACGCCGACAGAAGTCCTCTCGCCACACTTAACCCTAACGACATCGCTTCCATCGATGTCCTCAAGGATGCTTCCGCTGCGGCCATTTATGGTTCCGCTGCGGCCAACGGCGTGATCCTCATCACCACCAAGAGCGGTCAGTCCGGAAAACCTAAAGTGACGTATTCCGGATCCGTCTCTGTCCAGAAAACGGGTGAGTTCTACGAGCCGCTGAGTTCTTCAGAGATGATGGAGCAGCAGAATCTCGCCCTCAAGGAGAACTGGCTGTATCAGAACAAATACTATCCTTACGGAACCGCTACGGCTCCTTCGTCAGGCTGGCCTGTAAACTTCACGGCCGCCGAGATCGCGCGGAACACAGAGTCCTACAATCACCTCGATGAGGTTTTCAGGACAGGCATCATCCACGACCACAACGTGTCCGTTTCGGGCGGTACCGAGAAATTCCGTGTTTACTCCTCATTCAACTACTACGACAACACCTCCACGCTGAAAGGTTCTGATCTCAACAGGGTCAGCGGACGTGTGAACTTCAGTGCGGATCTTACCGACTGGCTGAAGATCAGTGTCAATGCGATGTACGCCCAGAACAAGGCCAACAACCCTTCCGGCGGTCACTGGAGAGAAAACGCGAACGAGGGAAACCTGACCAACTCCGCACTTTACTTTGCACCGTATCTCTCCCTCAAGGATGAGAACGGCAACCTGAATTCTCCGGTGTACGGAAATTCCAACAACCCTCTTGCCTTCCTGCTCATCAAGGACTGGTCTGCAACGAACAGGCTGATGTTCACTCCTAAGGCGGAAATAAGCATCATGCCGGGGTTGAAATTCACCGCTCAGTACGGATTCGACTACACCGCCGACAGAAGAGAGATCTTCTCTCCTAACGAGGCCAAGCTCGCGCAGCAGATTCAGAACAACTACGGAGGCTTCTCCAACGGCTACAACAATAACCTGTCCACGGAGGAGTACCTTACGTTTGACAGGAGGTTCGGCAAGCACTCTGTCAATGTGGTGGCCGGTACCGGTTACTACAAGGTGGAAGGTTTAAGTTATGGAATGACAGTCTTCAACCTTCCTACGGACGTCCTTGAGAACTATGCGCTTCAAATGTCGGCCGACACGGAAGACACGACGATCAAGTCCAACAAGTTCGGCTACAAGAAGATGTCATTCTTCGCAAGAGCCAACTATTCCTATGACGACAAGTACGTCCTCGGTCTCACATTCCGCCGTGACGGATCTTCTGTGTTCGCCTCGAATCACAAATGGGGTTCCTTCCCTGGCGTTTCCGCGGCATGGAACATCTCCAATGAGGATTTCCTGAAAGATGTGAGCTGGATCGACTTCCTTAAGATCCGCGCCGGTGTCGGCACATCCGGAAACGAGTCCATTCTCACATCCAACTACTACACTCTGACAACCTACGGTTCTGCAAATGGCGGTGGATTCTACTATTTCGGAGGAAACCTTACGAATGGTATCTATCAGCTTCAGAAAGGCAACAAGGATCTCAAATGGGAGACGGACTTCACTTTCAATGCCGGAGTGGACTATACTCTTCTCAACGGAAGACTTTCCGGAAGCATCGACTGGTACATCCGCAAGGCTAAAGACCTGCTTGACTTCTCGTACCTGCCTATCAATGATGTGATGAACCAGCAGGCCAAGAACGTCGGTTCGACGAGGTCGGCGGGAATCGAGCTTGCAGTCCGCGGCAAGATGGTGGAGACCAAGGACATCGACTGGTCGGCATATTTCAACATCAGCCACAACAAGTCAAGATGGGTGGAAAGGAATCCTGACGTTGCCCTTTATGCATGGCAGAGCCAGACTGACGATCTGAACGCCCTGTTCGGATGGGAGACCGCCGGAATCTTCAAGACTCCTGAAGAAATCACCGAATGGACATCCAACGGTACTGTCCTTCAGCCTGATGCCTACGTGGGAAATCTCAAATATGTGGATCAGAACGGTGACGGCAAGATGGATGCGGATGACATCGTGTACCTCGGAACTTCGGCTCCGTTCGCCATCTTCGGTATCGGAACAAGCTTCCGCTACAAGAACTGGACTTTCGACATCGACGGTTACGGCAGGCTCTTCCAGAAAAGAAAGTATTCCTGGGGCTATTCCTCAAGGCCGACAGACAAGGGTCTCAACACCTCGACCCACGTCTATGACAGATGGTCATCCACAAATCCGAGCGGATTCCTTACAGGTATCGCCACGGACCAGACCGCCAATGCCAACACGTCAGGCTATAACGACTACACTCTCAAGAACACACACTTCCTTCGTCTGAAGAACATCAAAGTCACCTACACTCTTCCGGAGAAGTTCCTCAACAGTTCCAAGATCAGCTCGGCGTCAGTCTATGTGGATCTGCAGAATTCCGTACTTCTCACCAACTACGAAGGACTCGATCCGGAGATGGAACAGAACTCGTCTCCTCTTCCTATTCCGATCATCGGAGTGCTCGGTGTAAACCTTTCTTTCTAAGAATCTAACAACATAACAATAACGGAAAAATGAAAAAGATTATCATAGGATTTCTTTCTGCGGCTGCGGTAGTGGCCGGACTGAGTTCCTGTAGTCTGGATGCGGTGGTCTATTCTGACATGACAGAAACGAACTACCCTAAGACAGAAGCAGATGCGCAGAGTCTTCTTGACGGAATGTACGGCTACATCAAGACCAATTCAGGTTCGGTCAGCATGTCCAGCATCGCTAACACCGGTTGGGGTTGGCCTTACTGGTCAATAGGTTCGATCGGTTATTTCGGATTCAGCCTTGGTACAACGGATGAAAGCCGTTACGGTTCCACCGGAACGGACAACATTTCAGATTTCCTTTGGGGTCTCAATTCTCAGGAGTGGATACAGACGTTCCAGATCATCAAGAATGCGTCCCGTCTCACCCAGATCATCAAGGCGATAGAAGACACCCCGGGCATAACCGAGACGCGTAAGGATGAAATGGTGGCTGAGGCCAAGGCCTTGAGAGGAATGACAATGT
The DNA here is from genome assembly GCA_963623745.1 of Bulleidia sp. Lineage (GTDB taxonomy): Bacteria > Bacteroidota > Bacteroidia > Bacteroidales > UBA932 > Cryptobacteroides. Next base: position 18,405 of record CAVFMX010000018.1, on the reverse strand, counting down.
ACATTTTCCACGACCTTTTCGGAACATTCCACGTAACGCTGGATGCCAGCGAACTTGACAATGTCTCTTATCAGGAGAGGCCTACTGAAGAAGAATACTATAACTGGATGGTCAAGGACTTTACAGAAGCGATCCCTTACCTGTATGGCAAGACCAACAACACCTCCGATTGGGGTCGTCTGAACAAGGCTTCGGCCTACATGTTCCTTTCCAAGCTTGCCATGCGCAAAGGCGATTACTCTGCAGCCAAAGGCTATCTGGAGGAGATTGTAAACCTTGGTTACTACAAGCTTGCCGATGACTACTTCGCGCCATTCTCTGAAGCGGGCGAGCAGGATGATGAGAACATCTTCTGCATCCCTTCAGGTGTGAAAGCCGACAATGAGTTCTATTTCTACACAACTCCGTCAGATTGTGTATCAATGCTCGATGTGAACAAGGAACACACCGGAGGAACCGGGATCTTCGAGACAACCCCGTATTGGAACTGTATGTATGGTACCTGGGAGCTGTATGATGCATTTGAAGATGATGATATCCGTCGGGGTGGTTTGTCTGACAGCTATCTGTCAAAAAAAACTGATGACTCCGGAAAGAAGCAGACATTTACCAGAGAGGAACCTGGTTCATCAGGACTTCAGTATGGTTGTCTCTGCTGTAAATATTTCTATCCACAGGACAGGTGCTATGCGGGAAACATCCATTCTGTTGTGTTCCGGTATGCCGATGTGCTGATGATGCTTGCCGAGTGTGACGTGATGATCAACAATCAGGTGACATCAAAGGCTCTCGATTATGTCAGCCAGGTGGCCGGCCGTGCGGGTACGGTGGTTCCTGAGTCGGCTAAGACAAGTGTTGACGGATTCATGAAGTACTTCAAGCAGGAGCGTTTCCGTGAGTTCTATTTTGAGGGATGGCGTCGTGACGATCTTCTCCGTTGGGGGGATTACGTGACATTCGCAAAGACGAGGAACAAGGACGCTTCCGACATGAACAAACTGATGCCTATCCCTGCCCGTGTCATCAACGAGTCCGAGGGCATAATAAAGCAGAATCCGGGTTATTCTGACTAATTCTGGATAAACAGATGATGAGTGAAGGAAGGGAGCATTCCGCCTTCACTCATCTTCTTTTGATAAAGATTATGCGGATTATGATAAAATATTCATTCGCTTCAGCATTGGCGCTTGCACTTGCAATGGCCTGCGGTCCTTCGGGAGAAAGACCACAGTGGACTGAAAAGCAAGCTTGGGAATGGGACAGGAAAGTCGGGATGATAAAAGGCTTCAACCAACCTGAACCTGCTTACCCCGGACAGAGTCTCGAAGACATCATCAGCAGGATGGCTGATCTCGGATTCAACAGCGTGAGAGGATGGTTCGGCGGTGCGACCGCTGAAGAACAGGTTGAAAAAATACGGAACATAGCTGACATAGCAGACAAATACGGTATGACAGTGTCTCCTGTTCTGTATCTTCACAGAGATTACCTTCATCGGGAAGCGCCTGAAGAGCAGAACCTCGCCGATGCCGAAAAATGCGTCAAAACCATAATCCGTCCTTTCAGAGACGATGACAGAATCATATTGTGGGATATCTGGAATGAGCCGGTATTCGACCCGAAAGATTCGGTCAATGTAATCAAGGAACTGGACTGGATCGAGAAGGAAGTCCACTGGTGCCGTGAAGAAAGACTGTCACAGCCTATTACGGCATCCATCTTTTGGGATGCCGAAATGAATTCCGACACCACAAGCGCATTGTTCCGCCGCCGCAAGGAAGTGGAGATGATGATGGATCTCCATAATTTCCACGATTATATGTGCGCGGAGCATTTCGGCGAGGATGCGCGCGTGATGATCGGCAAGATGAACAGTATGGGCAAAAGGCCTTTGGTCTGCACTGAATGTCTTACCCGGGTCAACGGTTCCGGTTTAGGTCGCACAATGGCGGAATTCGCCGCAAATCACGTCCATTTCTATATCTGGGGTTCTTTTGCCAATGACGCGAACTGGGAAGTGAAATGGGGTCGTTCCACGTTCGATGCTTATGACGAGATGTTCCACAACATAATGTATGCTGACGGAGACCTTATCGATTACAGGGAAATGGATTATGTCCGCAATTTCAGATTCGCGGACTCATCTGAAGAAACCGACCCCGGTCTGGAAATCACGGAACGGTGGACTCACGAAAGGGCCTGGAAGAGAATGGCGTGCGGACCGGTCAAGGGACAGATCACGGAAAGTGTTCCCGGTCGGGGGTTCAACAGCGTGAGGATCAGCCTGTCATTTCCGGACTATCAAGCAGACAAGGAGGCTTTCTTCAGGAGATTCGATGCTGTCCTTTCTGCTGCGGCATCCGGTGGCTATACCGTGATGCCCGTCCTGCTTTCAGATGCTGAGGCTATCGCTTCTGAAAAGGAGATAGGGGAGTATGTGGGCGATGTCATCGGACATTACTATGCGGCTCCGGAAATTCAGGCATGGAACCTTTATTATCATCCGGGAGAATCGCTCGATGATGCCTCAAAAGTCAGTTCGATGGTGACGGCCGTGTTCAGATACGCAAGAAACGAGTATCCCAACCAACCTCTGACGGCCACGCCTTACGTCAAGGTCAAGTCATTCGATCCGGATTTCGATTATCGCTCAGCTCTCGTCCACGGGGTAAGGAACGGATGGGACAGACTGGAATACGGCGGAGCAAGCGACTGCAATCTGGTCTATAAGATCTGGAGCCTGTCCGACGTGCTGTCATTCTCCACAGAGCAGAACTACGGTGAAGCAGGCTGGCTTGCGAGCCTCTGTTACAAATTCGGACGTCCGGTGTTCTGCACCGGCTTCGCGCCTCAGACCGAGTCGGACAAGAGAGATCTTCTGAAACTGTTCGGGCAGAACCATATCAATTTCTATGCAGCTTCCCCTGTAAGCGAAGCGACTCTTGAAAACTTCAGCTTCAAGCCTATAGTCACGAAACACTAAAGTATATTAAACACTATAACATTAACGGATCATGAAAAGAATCATTTTGATGGCAGCCGCCATCATGGCCTTGACCGCGGCCGCAGGCTGCGCGAAGACAACCGCACGGTCTCATGGCTCATTTGTCGTGGCAACGGAACACGGTGTCCCTTGCGACGGTAAGACTGACGCCACAGCCGCCATCCAGAAACTCATTGTAGGCAACCCTAACAAGACCATCATTTTCCCTGATGGAGTGTACATCATATCCCGTCCTATAGACACGCCTGCCGAGCCGACGAAGAGCGTCTCGCTGGTGCTCGGTAACTACGCCACATTCAAGGCGGCCGGATCCTGGACGGAGGGAGAGGCCATAATACGCCTTGGAGCCATTGAGAAAGCGAACAACATCAATGTCAACGGCAGCAATTACGGCATCTACGGAGGCATAATCGACGGCTCCGGAGTCGCTGACGGAATCTCCATCGACGGCGGAAGGGAGACGAAAATCGAGAATGTGTCCATAAAGCACACCAGAGTGGGGGTCCACGTCAAATTCGGCGCGAACAGCGGCTCCTCCGATGCCGACATCAGCGATGTGAACATCACCGGTAACGGGAAGACCAATTCGATCGGAGTGCTTGTCGAAGGCTATGACAACACATTCACCAACATGCGGATCGCCGACGTTCACATCGGTGTGGATCTGAAAACCGGAGGCAACAGCCTGCGCAACATCCACCCTCTTTACATATTCGGTGAGAATCAGGAATATGACAGCAGCTGCGGTTTTCTGATCTCATCCGAGAACAACTTCCTCAACTACTGCTACAGCGACCAGTTCGCCACCGGATTCAAAATCGGCAAGGGGCTTCACGTGAATCTTACTGACTGCTTCTGCTGGTGGTACAGCGGCAAAGTTCCTGCACAGACGGCCATTGAGTGTGACGGCACGCTTGAGTCGATGATCACAGGCCTGCGCGTCGGATTCAGCAAAGACTGCCCGGTGCTGACGCTCCTCAAGGCGGAAGTGGGAGGCAATGGCAAAATCACGAATTTCATCTTGCCTGACAACGAATATGCTGCCGGAGATGCCGCGAAGTACTATATCAAATAGCTTGATGAGATGAAAAAAGGAATGACAGCCGTCTCTTTGCTGCTCCTCGCCCTGTCAGCGTCAGCCCAGACGGTGGATCTGAAAGTTGTCAATGAGACGATTCCCACGTACAAGGTGGAAGCTCCGGAAATCGACCCTGTCTTCTTTACCGGAAGGGTCTATCAAGGTGCTGAGGGCTACATTTATCCGTACTCCCTTTACGATGTGATGACGGACACCGTCGAGGACAAGGACTATCAGATCGTAAAGCTTGGCAATCAGTACATTGAGATCGGAATACTGCCTCAGATCGGCGGCAGGATCTTTCAGGCGGAGGATCTGACAGACGACTATAATTTCTTCTACACCCAGACCGGAATCAAACCGGCTCTGATAGGTATGCTTGGTGCATGGTTGTCCGGCGGTGTCGAATGGGACATTCCTGATCATCACAGAGCCAGCAGCTACATGCTGGTGGACTGGACGACAGAGGAACATCCTGACGGCAGCCGGACCGTGTGGGTGGGCGAGAGCGAACTCCGTCACAGACTCAAATGGTCGGTCGGGGTCACAGTCTATCCGAACAGTTCCAGAGTGGAGGCAACCGTGAAGGTCATCAATCCCACGCCGATGGTTCAGTCAATGTTGTACTGGGCCAATGTCTCTGTGCACTGCGACGAACAGTATCAGGTGGTGTTCCCTCCGGATGTCGAATTCGGAACAGACCACAGCAAGGTGTATTTCACCAATTGGCCCAACGGACCTGTCGTGAACGGCAGTGACGAGATCGCGGATCTTTCCTGGTGGAAGAATTTCGACCAGAACTCGCGGTCGATTTTCGCGTGGGGCAGCAAGATGGGCTTTGTCGGAGGTTACGACTATGGAAAGGATGCCGGGACAGTCCATGTGGCCAATCGTTTCCAGGTTCCGGGCAAGAAGTTTTTCCTGTGGGGCAACAATCCGGCCGGGATGTTGTGGAACAAGATCCTGTCGGACAAGGACGGGCATTATCTGGAACTGATGGTCGGAGGCTATTCCGACAACCAGCCTGATTACAGTTGGCTTGCTCCGGGGGAGATCCGTGAGTTCAAACAGACCTGGTTCCCGGTGAAAGGCATCCAGGGCATCAAGAATGCCACTGAATATGCCGCAGTGAACCTCAAGGAGACCGGGGAAGGCAGATGGCTTGTGGGCTACAACGCCTCCGTCCAGTTGAAAAACGCAAGGGTGATCCTTGCCGCCGGAGACCGGATCCTTCTGGACAGGAGAGTGGACATCAATCCGGACAAATATTTCCTGGAGACCGTCACGGTTCCGTCGGATGTCAGGAAAGAGGACATCTACACAGCTCTGACCGATGCCGAGGGTAACCTTATGGTGGATTATCGTCCTGTAAACTATGCGGACAAGGGGCTTGACAAGTCCGAAAACGCCTTGCCGGAGGTTATTGAGGGGACAAAGCCTGTCGAGGAGTATGAGACTGTCGAGGAGCTTTATCTCGCCGGTCTGCGTGTGGATCAGTTCAACAATGCCAGACTTGACTACATGGACTTCTACAATGAGGCGCTTGAACGTGACCCTGATGATGCCAGAGTCAACATCGAGGTAGGAAAACACTACATCCGTCAGGCCGAATGGGCTAAGGCGGAGGAACACCTTCTCAGGGCTAAGTCCAGACTTGAGCATGACTACACCCGCGCGTTCAACACGGAGGCGGACTACTATCTCGGGTATGTCTATGCGATGACAGGGCGTAAGGTCGAGGCGGAGGAGAATTTCTGGGCGGCCACCTACACTCCCGCGTTCAAGCATCCGGCATATTACCAGCTGGCCATCGCCGCTGCCCGTGAGGGAAGATATTCAGAGGCTCTTGGTCTGATTGACGAGTCGTTGCTCACCGGAAGCCATGACTTGCAGGCGCTGACGGTGAAGATGTTCATCCTGAGGAAGCTTGGGAGGAAGGCTGAAGCGCTGGAAGTGTTCAAGGCCATCAAATCCATTGATCCTCTTGACTATTGGAGCGAGTTCGAGAAGAGCCTGACCGACAAGGGGGACATGTCGTTTTTCGCTTCCACAAGGGCAAGGAGAAGCGAAGGCATGATCGCCATTCAGGAACTTCTGGAAGTGGTCTGCAACTATGTGGCGGTGGGTGCCGGCGAGGAGGCGCTGGCCGTCGTTGATGAGGCGTTGAGGACGGGTGAGCCGTTTGCCGGCAGCCAGATGGTCCACATGTACCGTGCCGCGTTGGTCGGAGACGAGGCGGCCGCCAAGGCGGAGATCTCCCTGGCGTCAGGGCTGACTTCAGAGGGCAACCATCCTTTGAGAATAGAAGAGGTGAAGATGTTCGAACACCTCATCTCCCTCTGCCCTGAGAGCGCTTCCGTCCATTATCTGTACGGCAACCTTCTTTACTACATCGGCCAGAAGGACAAAGGTCTTTCGGAATGGCACAAGGCCGCCGGACTGAATCCGTCGTTCGCCCTTGCATGCAGGAACGTAGGCTTCGGTGAAGGCCAGAACGGCAATTTCGAGACAGCCTTGAAATTCTATGACCTTGCCATAAAAAACAACCCTGACGATCCTCTGCTGTTCGCCGAGTCCGACAAGATCTGCGAGAAAGCGGGCATGCCGGCAAAAGACCGCCAGAAGCGTTTGGAGGCAGGGCTCAAGACAGTGATGAAGTACGATGACGCCGTGATCCGTCTGCTCAAGGTCTATAATGAGACCGGCAACTGGAACAAGGCCATCAAGATCATGGACACACGTCACTTCCATCTGTGGGAAGGCGGCGGCGAGATCCACGACATCTATGTGATGTCGCACATCCTCAAGGGCAAGTCTCTCATGGAAAGGAAGGCCTATAAGAAAGCCATGGAGGAGTTCAGGCTCGCCACTCTTTATCCGGAGAATCTTGAGGTTCCTGCGCCGGCCGCGTCCGTGACGTTGGAAGACGTGATAGCCGGGATGAGGAAGGAACTGACCGACAACTATGCCAAATTCGGCAATGAGGATTCCGCATCCAAGGCAAAGGATCTTGACGAACTGGAAAGAATGATAAAGGAGATCAATCTGAAGAGACCTCAATGATGAGAAGATCTACGGCATTTTTGCTCGCGGCTGCCCTGGTGGCGGTTTCCTGCGCCGAAAAGCCTCGTCTCGTGGATCCGGAAGGATTCGCGGGCGAGGTGGACGGGCAGCCGGTCGGGCTGTACACCATAACCGGTGGAAATCTCGTGATGCAGGTCACCAATTACGGAGGAAGGGTTGTGTCGTTGAATGTTCCTGACAGAGACGGGAAGTACAGGGACATTGTCCTTGGACACAATACCCTTGATGAGTACGTCCACTACACCGCGGAAAGATTCCTCGGTGCGGTGGTCGGCCCCGTCGCCAACCGAATCTGCGACGCATCCTTCACGGTGGACGGAAAGACTTTCCATCTTTCCGCCAACCACGGTGGAAAGGGGACGCTGCACGGTGGCTTCAAAGGGTTGGATTCGGTCGTGTGGGATGTCAAGGAGGTCACGGACAGTTCCATCACGCTCCATTACCTTCATGCTGACGGGCAGGAGGGCTTTCCGGGGAATCTTGACATCGACATGACGTACACATTGGCATCGGCCGGCGGATGGGACATACGCTATTCCGCCACGACTGACGCCACCCGTCCGGTGAACATCTCCAACCATCCGTACTTCAATCTTTCCGGAGAGGGGAACGGCACTTGTGAGGACTACATCATAAGCATCAACGGAGATTCCGTCATCGGGATTGACGGGCTTGACATCATCGAAGAACCTGTCAAGGTGGAAGGCACGGCTCTGGATTACCGCGAACCTCATGCGGTAAGGGATGCCATTGCCAGTGACAATGAGCAGTTCCGCCGTGGCAACAATGGTTTTGACCACAATTACTGCATAAACGGCATGACCGGCGGGATGAGATCGGCGGCGACAGCCTATGATCCGGAGAGCGGGATATTCCTGGAAGTCTTTTCCGATCAGCCGGGATTGCAGGTGTATAGCGGTCAGTATTTTGCGGGAGATGAAATCGGCAAATGCGGGAAGCCGTTGGTGAAGTACGGCTCGCTCACATTCGAAACCCAGAACTACCCTGACGCTCCGAACAAGAGATCTTTCCCGGATCCGTATCTCCGTCCCGGACAGAAGTACCATCACCATTGCCTTTACAGGTTCTCGACCAGAAAGGAGGAATAACAAGTCTTCCACTTCCGGCGGCTACTTTACGGCACTTATGAAAGATGATCCGAACACACAAAAAAGTTGGATAATATGAACCGAAGTGTAGTGAAATATGTCCTGACGGCGGCATTCGCCGTGTTCTCGTTTTGGTTTTGGTTCTTTCTGAGTCCGGGGACATTGAGGTTTCTGGAGACGACTCAGATCTTTCCATACACCTTTTCACATCTGGTCAACGCTCTCGGCTACCCCGGCGGCGTCGCCGAGTACATCTCGGAGTTCTGTGTCCAGTTTTTCCACATTCCGTTTCTGGGAGCCATGCTTGCCGTGTCAGGCTTCTGCCTCCTTCAGATTCTGACGTGGAAAACCGTGAAGGCCATCGGATCCGGGAACGAAGTTCTGTATTCATTGAGCTTTGTGCCGGGGTTTTGTGCGTGGGCTTTCCTGTGTGTGCTCGGGAGCATGTTCACCGCTATAGTGGCATTGGCGCTGGTGCTTGGACATTTTGTCCTGCATACCCATCATGTGAGGAATGTGTGGTGGAGAATTGTGATGGAGACTGCGCTGCTTTATTACATTGCGGGTCCGGTCTCCGTTCTTTTTCCATTTTTCCTCATCCTGAAATCTGTTTCCGACAGAGACTCCCATCAGTTCCTCGCGGCTCTGTCCGGATGTCTGACGTGGGGTCTGCTGCCGCTTCTGTGGGGATGTTTCATCCAATACACCTACATCGAACTGTACCGGGGGATAGGCTATCTGAACACGCCGAGCGAGTACACGGCGGCATTCTACCTTCTGGTGGCTTCCGTCGCTGCGGTTCCGCTTGTGGCTTCGGTCTTTTCCCGGATAAAGTTCGGGAAGGCTATGTCCCGGGTGATGTTTGCCGGAGTCTCCGTGCTTGTTTTCGGAGGAGGCTGGTTCCTGGTGACGCGGAACTGCAATCCAATGCTTGAGCGCATCTATGAATATGACAGACTCTGCTGCGACAGGAATTGGAACGGGGTGTTGAGGAAAGCTGCGGAAAAGCCGCCCCGTACATTGTCCGAAATCGCCGCCGTCAATCTGGCTCTTGTGAAGAAAGGGGCTCTTCTGGAGAACATGTTTCATTACCCTCAGCCGGGTCCCGCCGCATTGTTCCCGGATTATGCTGTCGGTTATGTCATAACTCTGACGGCAGGGGAGGCGGTCTATCATTCCGGGATGCTGAATGTCGCAAGACATTACGCTTTTGAGGAGTACGAGTCTTATCCCAATTATAAGCCAAGTGCCAGACACTTGAAGCGTCTTGCCGAGATAGATCTTATAAGCGGGAATCAGCGGACAGCGAAAAAGTATCTTAAAGAGCTGGAACACACCCTGTTCTATGGCGGTTGGGCGAAAGACTGTCTTGCCTCTCCGGCATCCCTGTCGGAGAATCCTGAATATGCCCGGCTCATGACCTGCCGCGACACGTCCAGGTACCTGTACAACCATTCTTCGGATAATGACAAGAGGCTGATGCTGAGAAGACTGGTGGGTAAAGGAGTGAAGTGTCAGGAGTCATCGGACTATTTGATCGCGTATGACTTGCTGGCGAAAGATCTGCGGTCTCTTATGGAAGATCTGACCCTGGTGAGATTCGACGGAGCCGTTCCGAAGCACGTTCAGGAAGCCGCATGTCTTCTTGCGACATTCGACCTGGGCTGTCCGCCGGAGATTCTTGCTCTGGCAAGTCAGGAAACGCAGGATTCCTTCAGTTCTTTTCAAAGAGCGTTGATTGAGAACCAGCCTCCGGCCATGCTGAAAAGCGTCTACGGGAAAACATATTGGTACTGGTTTTCCAGCAGAAATTAAGATCTTTCGTCTGGAGGCGTTGACAGATGTTCCGGTGAAGGGTCTGTAAAATAAAGGTGTTATTATGAAGAAAGCATTTGCGATCGCGACTGTGTTATTTGCCGCGCTGTCTTGCCAAAGGGGCAGGACAGACTGCGGGCAGCTCCCCCCTGTCTGGCCGGACTACACGTTCGTGACCGTCCCGGTCAATATCGCCCCGCTCAACTTTGGGCTGGAAGACGGGACTCGGTTTTCGAAAATGCAGGTCAAGGTTCTGGACGAGAGCGGCGGACAGGTTCTGTCATCGTCCGGCAAGAGAGCGCGTTTCCCTGTCAGGAAGTGGCATAAGGTGCTGGCCGCGAACGCCGGGCTCAAATTGCGTTATGAAGTTTCCCTTCTGTCTGACGGAGAGTGGGTGGATTATGCGCCTTTCGAAGTCTATGTCAGCAAGGATTCGATTGATTATGGCTTGACCTACAGGATGATTCCTCCGGGATACCAGTCTTTCGGACACATGGGGATCCATGAACGGAATCTTGGGAATTTCCGCCAGCGTACATTGCTGGACACCAGGATGATAGAGTCAGGATGTGTGAACTGCCACACCCAGAACAGGGCGGATCCGGGTACATTCAGTCTTCATGTCAGGGGGAAGCATTCAGCCACCTATATGCGCGTGAACGAGAGATATGAATGCCTGAACACCGTCACCGACAGCACCGGCGGATTTTTCGTCTATCCATACTGGCATCCTTCAGGGAAATATATCGCCTATTCCATAAACAGGACCAGACAGTCGTTCTATTCTTCCGTGGACAGGATGCTGGAAGTCTATGACGAGACCTCGGATGTGATAGTCTATTGTCCGGAGACGCACAAGATCCTGCGGCCGGAGGCGACAAACAGGAAGGACATGTTCGAGACCATGCCCACATTTTCCGCTGACGGGAAGACATTGTATTTCAGCGTGTCCAATGCGGGTGAACTTCCGAGGGACGCCCTCAGGATGAGGTACAGCCTTTGCGCATTGTCATTTGATCCGGAAACGGGACGGTTCGGTGACAAGGCGGACACGCTTTTCTCCGCTTCACGGACAGGCCGCACCTACATCTATCCGAAACCGTCATACGACGGCGGATTTCTTCTCATCTCGGTCGCGGATTACGGTACAGTGCCGATCAATCATCCGGAGTCTGATCTGTGGCTGTATGACCTGCACACAGGTGAGTTCTATCTTGCCGGAGGGATAAACAGCGATGATGCGGAGAGTTTCCATAACTGGAGCACGAATTCGCGGTGGGCTGTGGTCTGCACCAGACGGGATGACGGGATGTACACCAGACTGTATCTGGCCCACTTCGATCCGGAAAAGAGACTGTTCGACAAGGCATTCCTGCTGCCGCAGAAAGATCCTGTGACCTACTATCAGGAATGCGGTTATTCGTTCAGCACACCTGATTTTACCTTGGGCAAGGTTCCGATGGATGTCAGAAAGGCAAGGCGGATGATACTCTCGGCAGAGAGGACTCCGGTAAGCGTGCTTGAAGACAGTACTTTGAACATCAGATGATCGCGGATGTCGGATTAAGTGATCCTTAAATAATAACTTGGTAATCTTTATAGTTTAAAAAATACGTTGAACAATGAAAAAAGTAATAACCGCATTGGTTCTCGCGGCTCTCTGTTCAGGGATGGCATGGGCTCGCACATCGATGGAAATGTCCGCCAAAGGCCAGTCTTGCCAAAGGTGGATCGAGAGGCATTTCTCCAAAGGGGTGCTTCCTCCTTTTTCCTTTGACTACGATGGAGTCCCGTCGGATTCCTTTCTGAAGAAATGGCAGTTCACAAAGACCGCTCCGGTTGTCTCCGAGGACGGAGAGATTCAAAGGTCCTTTTTCTGGACTGATGGCAAAAGCGGCCTTCAGGTGGAGTGCAAGGTCAAGAATTTCACTGATTTCAATGCGATGGAATGGACTCTGTACTTCAGGAACCGGTCTTCCGTGAACTCAGGACAGATCTCTGATGTCAAGGCCGCCGACATCGACATGAAATCCGGCAGGGAGGGGGACTGGTCCCTGTTCTATGCCAGAGGCTGCGATGCGGGGAAGAATGATTTCATGGCTCAGACGAAGGAATATTCAGTCGGAGACTCTTTGGTCATGACCCCTTCGCTCGGTCGCTCGTCTTCCGTCAGCTTCCCTTATTTCAATGTCAAGACTCCTGAAGGCGGGATGGTTTTCGCCATCGGCTGGACAGGCTCCTGGAAAGCGGAGATCATCCGTCCTTCCGAGGATCGCCTCAATGTCTCCACAGGCCTCAAGAATCTGGACACCTACCTGCTTCCGGGCGAGGAGATCCGTACCCCGCTGACTGCGATGATCCCTTGGCAGGGAGAAGACAGGATGGACGGCCAGAACATTCTCCGTCAGTTCATTCTCAAGCATCATTATCCGAAGGCTGGAGGCTCTCCCGTCGAGCCGCCGATCTGCTCAAGTTTCAACTTCGGCGACCCTTATCCTTGCATTGAATATTCCTGCTTGACTTCCGAATATGCCAAGGCTCTGATTCATCGTTACGAAGAATTCAATCTGTTGCCGGAAGTCTTCTGGCTTGACGCCGGATGGTACGAGAAAGCCGCCGACTGGAAGAACGGCTACAGCTGGGCCAACACTGTCGGCAACTGGAAAGTGGACAAGAAACGCTTCCCTGCCGGTCTCGGGGAGATCGCAGACGCCGCCCATGAGGTCGGATGCAAGTTCATGGTCTGGTTTGAGCCGGAGAGGGTCATCAAGGATTCCGACTGGGCTTACGAGCATCCGGAGTACATGCTGCTTGCCGGAGGCGGAAAGCCTGTCCCTCATGCGATTGACAGGAAGACTAATGATTCGTTCCTGGTGAACCTCGGTGACGAGAACGCCAACAAGTGGCTCAGGGAGAATGTCGCCAAGTTGATAAGGGACAACAGGATCGACCACTATCGTCAGGACTACAACATTGACCCCGAGAGGTTCTGGTACAGCAATGACGAGCCGGGACGCAACGGAATCCGCGAGATCGGGTATGTCACCGGACTCTACAAGTTCTGGGACTATCTCCGGTCCGAGTTCCCGAACCTTTACATCGACAACTGCGCCGGAGGAGGCCGTAGGCTTGACCTTGAGGCGGCATCCAGAAGCATTCCTCTGTGGAGAACCGACTACAAATACGGCGAGCCTATCGGCTACCAGTGCCACACCTACGGCCTGAGTCAGTGGCTTCCTGTCAGCGGCACCTGTCTGGCAAAGGCCGACGCGTTTCATGCCAGATCAAGCTACAGCGCCGCCGTCATCTTCAATTGGAAGATTACCTCTGAGTATTTCAACCTTCTGGATATGCAGAGGCGTATGGCGGAATTCCACGACATCAGACCTTATTTCCTTGAGGATTTCTACCCGCTCACCGGCTACGGAGACACTACCGCCGACGACATCTGGCTGGCCTACCAGCTTGACAGAAAGTCTGACGGCAGCGGGCGTATCGTCGCGTTCAGGCGGTCCCAATGTGATCAGGACAGGATTGTCGTCAGATTGAGAGGACTTCGCCCTGATGCTGTTTATGTCCTTGAAAACCAGGACACCATGGACACTGTCGAGAAGTCCGGATCCGAGTTGGCGGCCGGATTCGAGCTGTCGCTCAAGGATGCGGGATCATCATTGTTCTTCAAGTACAGCGTCAAGAAATGAGACTGAGACTTGCCTGTGCGCTCTTTCCTATGCCGGAGACCGTTCACGCGGCCTGTCCGGCATGGAGGGAGAGTCTGATTCGTCCAGAACTCTGAAATTATTTCAAAATAGCTTCTAAATGCTTATATTGCAATAAAAAATCATAATGAAAAAGATGTTGAAACAATTCATTTCCGCCGCTCTGATGGTTTTCGGGGCGGCTGTCGGTCTTGCGGCCGAGGACAACGTTCCAAGACCCGAGTATCCAAGACCGCAGTTTGAAAGAAACGACTGGGTCAACCTGAACGGCAGATGGTCGTTTGAATTTGACCTGAACAATGTGGGACTGGAGAAAGACTACCCGGAGAGCAAGGGTTTTTCCGGGAATATTCTTGTGCCGTTCTCTCCGGAAAGCGAGTTGTCCGGGGTCGGTCACACCGATTTCATCACAGGAATATGGTATCACAGGACATTGGACGTACCGGCCGCCTGGGAGGGACGGAGAGTGCTGTTGAATTTCGGTGCCGTTTACTATCAGTCGGACGTGTTCATTGACGGAAAGTTCGTGGGCCGTCATTTCGGAGGATCTTCTTCTTTCTCCTATGACATCACCGACTTCGCCGCCCCTGGAACGTCTCACGACCTCGTAGTCTATGCGAAAAGTGACCTCAGAAGCATGAGGCAGCCTGCCGGCAAGCAGTCATTGGCATTGCGCTCGCACGATTGTGAATATGTCCGCACAACCGGAATCTGGCAGACAGTCTGGATGGAGGCTGTCGCGGAGAACGGTCTCAAGAGCGTTCAGGTGAACACGGACATCGACCAGAAGCAGCTCGTCGTGCGACCTGTGTTCTACAAAGATGGCGAGGCGACATTGAAAGTCACGGTGACAGACCCTGCAGCACCTAAAAAAACTGTAGGAGTGAAGACCGTCTCGGCCTCCGTCAACAGCGTGGTCGTGATTCCGTTCAAGACCATCAAGACATGGAGTCCGGAGAGTCCGTTTCTTTATGATGTCAACTATCAGGTTCTGGACAAGGACGGGAAAGTCATCGACGAGGTCAGATCCTACGTCGGCATGAGGAAAGTCCACATCAACGGTAACAAGGTCTTTTTGAATAACGCCCCTTATTATCAGAGACTTGTGCTGGATCAGGGGTACTATCCCCAAAGCCAGTGGACGGCTCCTTCGGACGAGGCCTTGAGGCACGACATCGAGTTGTCCAAGAACGCCGGCTTCAACGGAGCCCGACTGCACCAGAAGGTCTTCGAGGAGCGCTTCCATTACTGGGCCGACAAGCTTGGCTACCTTACCTGGGCCGAGTTCCCGAGCTGGGGCGTTGATCTGAACAACGTTGAGGCTGCTCGTAACTTCTTGAGTGAGTGGACAGAGTGTGTCGCCCGCGACAGGAATTTCCCTTCGATCATCACTTGGACTCCGATGAACGAGGAGTTCTGGCCGGACAATGTGCAGTTCCCGCGCTTCAGCGAGGACATCTACGCTCTGACAAAGCAACTGGATCCGACACGTCCGATCAACATCTGCAGCGGCGGCGTTCAGGTGAAGACCGACATCTGGACGGAACATCACTACGAGCAGGATCCGGAAAAACTGAAAGAAATCATCTGGAATGACGGGAAACTGTACACCAGAGCCGCCCAGACCTACAAGGGCAGAATCAACAACATCGGTTTCAACGACCCGGCGCTCTACGGCGGCGAACCTTTCACGTTTTATGAATATGACGGTTCAGTTCCGTACATTCTCGATGAGTTCGGCGGCATCAAGTGGGTGAAAGGACAGGATGCGACGACGGTCAACTCCACGACCCAGTCCTGGGGCTACGGCAAGAGCGTCGTCTCGATCGAGGACTTCTACCAGAGGCTTGAGGCTCAAGTAAAGGCTGTAGTGTCCATGTCCGATGACATCTGCGGATTCTGCTACACCCAGTTGACGGACGTTGAGCAGGAACAGAACGGAGTCTATTGCTACGACCGCTCCGAGAAGTTCGACATGGCCAGGATCAAGGCCATCTTCTCAATGGAGCCGGACGAAAAGTAGCTTCGCACTGCGCGCCATGTTCGACTGCCATCCTCGGATTGACGGTCAGCGAAGGCCTGCTTCCGGGGATGTGGAATCTGCCGTGAGGAACTGCCGCCGACGGTCTGAAAACCATTGATGATGAATATGGCCGCGCAGCAACCCTGCTCAAGGAATGGAACATGTACAACCGGACCTTCTGCGGTTGCGAGTTCTCAGAAAGGCACTGACACTCTGCTCGGCCGAAATTCAGTATATTTACCAATGATTTAAACACCTTCTAAGATTACCCTTTTCAGAAGGCACAGAATTGTGCCCGGTAGAGGTTTAATCGAAAGGCAGCAGATATGACAGATAAATCCACATTGATAATCCGGTCTTCCGTGAAAGGCGGTCTGGACCGCCGATGCGAGGACATTCTTGGCAAAGTGAAAGATCCGGGGGCGGTGATAAGCATCGTCTTCTTCGCCGCGGCCGATCGCCCCGGGACGTACAGGGACAATGAGAATGCCTTGCGTTCGGCAGTCCGTTCATTTTACGGAGAGTCTTCCGCTCCGCTTGTCAGTTATGTGGCGCAGGCTCCGTACGGAGATCTTCTGGTGGCGGAGATCCTCTCGTTGGAATCCTGCGGCTCCACGGTCGTGAACAGGAATGAGGATTATGTCACGATGGAATCGGACGGATGCAAGGAACTGATAACCCGTGGGATCAATTTCCCGGAAGACGGCGATGCCGGACAGCAGTCGGACAAGGTGTTCCGCAGAATCCGGAATATTCTTGATTCGGAAGGATTCTCCGTTTCGGACATTGTCCGTCAATGGAACTACATCGCTGACATAACCTGTGTCAAGGACGGTGTTCAGAACTATCAGCTGTTCAATGACTCCCGTTCCGCTTTCTATGTCGGGGCCGACTGGAAGAACGGCTATCCTGCGGCCACCGGAATAGGCTGCTCGGCAGGAGGGGTCACCGTTGCTGTGTATGCGGTGAAAGGCTGTTCCGAGCTGAATCTCCCGATAGACAACCCTCTGCAGGTGCCTGCCCACAGATATTCAGAAAAAGTGCTTGCCTCCGGTGGGGAAAACCGTGTCCGCACGACTCCGAAATTCGAGCGGGGGCGGCTTCTCGGCAAGGTCGTGTTCATCTCGGGTACGGCTGCCATCAGAGGTGAAAACAGCGAGATGTCCACGGATGCAAGGCGGCAGGCTATGTCGGCGATCGATGTGGTGGAAAGCCTTGTCTCTCCTTCCAACATCTCGGACGAGTGCTCCGCTTTCCGTTTCGTGATGATACGTGTTTACGTCCGCCGCACGGAGGACATGGAAACTGTCCGGGATGTCATGACATCTCATTTCAAGGGGATTCCGATCCATTTTCTAAAAGCGGACATCTGCCGTCCGGAACTTCTGCTGGAACTTGAAGGAATCGGCCGTGCGGAAATGCGGGATCAGTGTAAGATGGCCTGCTTCCTGTAGAGGGCGAAAAGTGCGGAGCCGGAGCCGGACATCGAGGCATAGACGGCGCCGGAGTCGTAGAGGGATTGCTTGATGGCGGCCAGTTCCGGATGCGCCTTGAAGACCGTGGATTCGAAGTCGTTGATCAGCCGGCCTTTCCACTCGGCGGCTGGCAACATCAGAGCGGCTTTGAGGTCTGACATTCCGGCTGATGTGCCTGTAGGGTCAACCGGCGATTCCGGCAAGGTTTTCAGATCCGTGATTTTTGCCGGATCAAGAGGTCGCCGGGTTTGCCGTGGTGTTCCGGCCGATAGGGTTTCCCGGGGGACGATCCCTTTATAGGCCTCGGCGGTGGAGACAGCTATTCCTTCCGGGATCAGGACTTTGATTTCGTAGCCGGAGAGGTCGATGTCGTAGGGCTCAAGGACTTCCCCGCGGCCGGATCCGAACATCGGACGGTTGTACACGAAGAAAGCGCAGTCGCTGCCAAGTCCGGAGGCATATTCGGAAAGGCTTTGAGCGTCAAGGCCAAGTCCGCAAAGTTCGTTCAGTGCCTTGAGAGTGACCGCCGCGTCAGCCGAACCGCCGCCAAGCCCGGCTCCGACAGGAGCCGTTTTTTCAAGGAATATCTTGACCGGAGGCAGGTCAAAATCCTGCGCCAGAATGCCGTACGCCTTCGCGCACAGATCCTTCAGCGGATCCCAGTCCACACCTTCCTCCCGGGCGATCGTGATCATCAGTTTCCCGTCCTCCGAGACTCCCTGTGCCAACCGGCCGTCCTGACCTCCATACTTTGCGAACAGTTCCGCTGAAGTCCGGCTGTAGTCGTCTCCGGTGATGATTTCAAGAGTGTCTCCGAAATCAAAGCACGGCACGAACAGCGTCTCGATGTCGTGAAACCCGTCGGGACGCTTCCGCAGGACACTCAGTCCCAGATTCAGTTTGACGTTGGTCTTGATGATCATATTTTTTTGCCGTGGTGCGTAACGTGTTGTCGTTCAATAAATAAATAGATTTTGTGATCTGGTTTTAAGGCACCTCGAAGATGTTTGATCGCCTGTTATGTTTTAAGTTGTCCGCCGCGGCATAGTCAGAACTTGCGGATGGCATTCTCGACGAGTTCGGCGACAGCGGAGCGTG
>CAVFMX010000017.1:0-27092 GCA_963623745.1 Bulleidia sp. | reverse complement strand
TTCAATCCGGAGGACTTCTACGCCGATGAGGACATGGTCATCACGATCTCCCATCTCGGCTACATCAAGAGAACTCCTCTGACCGAGTACCGTACCCAGGCCCGCGGCGGAGTCGGAATGAAGGGAAGCGCCACGAGGGATGAGGACTTCATCGACCACATCTACATCGCGAACATGCACTCCACTATGCTGCTCTTCACTCAGGCAGGACGTTGCTACTGGCTCAAGGTTTACGAGATCCCGGAGGGCTCAAGATCCTCCAAGGGACGCGCGATCCAGAATGTGCTCAGCATCCCGGACGACAAGATTCTGGCCTACATCAATGTCAGGACTCTCAAGGATCCTGAATATGTGAGCGGCAACAACATCGTGCTGATCACCAGAAGGGGAGTCATCAAGAAGACATCTCTGGAGGCATATTCACATCCGAGGACAGCCGGCGTGAACGCCGTCAACCTCCGCGATGGAGACGAACTCGTCGAAGCTCTGCTGACCAACGGCCATGAGGAGATCCTCATAGCGGCCCGTGAGGGACGTTGCTGCCGCTTCGATGAGACTGGAGTCCGTCCTATGGGCAGAAACTCCACCGGCGTGCGTGGCATCAATATTGAAAACGATGATGAGGTCATCGGAGCGATCAACTATGACCCTAAGGCCGAGGATGCCGCCGAACACACCGTGCTTGTCGTGAGCGAGAACGGATTCGGCAAGAGGACTGATTTCGATGAGTACAGGCTCACCAACAGGGGAGGAAAGGGTGTGAAGACCATCAGCATCACCGAGAAGACAGGCAAGCTGATAGCCATCAAGAACGTGACGGAGAAGGATGACCTGATGATCATCGAGAAGTCCGGTCTCACCATCAGGATGGCTGTGTCCGACATCAGAGTCGCCGGCAGAGCCACCCAGGGCGTGAAACTGATCAACATCAAGAGCGGAGACTCGATTGCGGCCATCTCGACTGTCGAGAAGAGCGGTGACGATGAAACGGAGAATGCGGAGGGGGAGAACGCCGCTGAGGCTCCTCAGGAATAGATCATTCAGAAACAATTAAATACCAATAATCATGAAAAAGACATTGATTGTTTTGGCATTGCTCGCTTCCTTCCAGGTTGCGGATGCCCAGTCTAACGTGAACTCGGCCGCCAAGGCGGTCGAGAGTGCTCTCGCCGCTTCCCAGAACGAGAAGAAGGCTACCAAGGTGGCCACTTGGATGAAGCTTGCGCAGACCTATGTCGATGCTTATGGCGCCCCTGCCGGGAATGTCTGGCTCGGAGCCGACATGAATGCCCTCCAGCTTTCCATGGGCGGTGAGAAACCTTCTGCTGTGGAGACTGTCACCCTTAACGGGGCGCAGTACACCAAGCAGGTTTACGAGAACAAGAACCTCTATTTCAACGCCAACGGCCAGCTTGCCGTGATCGAGGTCGTGAAGCCGGTTGTCGAGAACGCCCTTGCAAAGGCTCTTGAGGCTTATGGGAAAGCTTACGAGCTGGACGAAAAGCACAGCAAGGACAAGGACATCATCGCAGGGATCAAGACCATCGCCGAGAAGTTCAGTCAGGAGGCCTACAACTCCTACACACTCGGAGACGTTAAGCAGGCGGAGGCTTATTTCGAGGCCGCCTATGAGGCCGCAGCCCAGAAGCCTTACGCACAGATCGACACCAATTCCCTGTACAACGCCGCCTTCACCTCCTGGAGCATCCAGAATTTCGCCAAGGCCAAGGACATGTTTGACAAGTGTGTGGGCTATGGCTACTACGGAGAAAACGGCGAGGTTTACGCCAAACTTTCCGACTGCGTTTCCCACATCGACACCACAAAGGCCGGAAAGGCTGCCGCCAAGGATTATCTTGAGCAGGGCTTCCAGAAGTTCCCGACAAGCGAGAGCATCGTCTTCGGCCTCATCAACTACTACATGTCAAGCGGAGAGGGCACCGACAGGCTGTTCGAACTCCTCCAGCAGGCAAAGACCACTTCTCCGGACAACGCTTCCCTCTACTATGTCGAGGGTCAGGCTTACAAGCAGCTCGGCAACCTTGAGAAGGCCGCCCAGGCTTACGATGAGTCGGCAGCCAAGGATCCTAAGTACGTCTTCGCCTACATCGGAAAGGGTCAGATGTACTATGACAAGGCGCTTGAACTTCAGGAAAAGGCTCAGAGCGAGCTTGATGACACCAAGTACATGGCTCTCGTGCAGGATTTCGAAGTGACTCTCAAGAAGTGCATCGATCCGTTCGAGCAGGCCTATGTCGTCAGCGAGGACGCTGCCATCAAGTCAACCATAGCCGAGTACCTCAAGCAGGTTTACTACCGTTTCCGCGATCAGGATCCTAAGTTCCAGGCAGGCTACGAGAAGTACAACGCACTTCTGAACAACTAAGTTGCAGATCGTGGCGGATAACCGCCTGACTGATAAACGATAACGAAATCACCTCCAGTCGGATTCGACTGGAGGTGATTTCGTTATGTGTTGAGGATCAATGTGATGTCTGCCACCGGGGCTACATTGCCTCACTTCGGTCGAACGCCTTGACGATCTTGCCTACGAGCGGGTGGCGGACGATGTCCTCGCTGGAGAAGAAGATGGTGCTGACCCCCTTGATGCCCTTGAGGAGGCTGATGCCTTTAAGGAGGCCTGAGTCCTCGCGACGCGGGAGATCGACCTGCGTCGCGTCACCGGTCACGATGAACTTGGCGTTCATGCCCATTCTGGTGAGGAACATCTTCAGTTGGGACAGGTTCGTGTTCTGAGCCTCGTCCAGGATCACACAGGCGCGGTCAAGCGTGCGGCCTCGCATGTAGGCCAGCGGGGCGATCTGTATGGTGCCGTCCTCGATGAACTCCTGAAGCCTTCTGGGCGGGATCATGTCGCCGAGGGCATCATAGAGCGGCTGAAGGTACGGATCCAGCTTGTCCTTCAGGTCTCCGGGCAGGAATCCGAGCCGTTCCCCGGCCTCGACGGCCGGTCTTGTCAGGATGATCCGTTTGATTTCGCGGTTTTTCAATGCCCTGACAGCCAAAGCTATCGCAATGTAGGTCTTTCCGGTTCCGGCCGGCCCGACAGCGAAGACGAGATCGTTCTCGAAATAGGCCTTCACCATCTCCTGCTGGGTTGTGTTGCGTGCCTTGATCGGTTTCCCCTCCGTACTGTGGACTATGATGGACTCCGCATTGAGTCTGAAGTTGTTCGGTGAGTTCTCACCGTCGAAGATGTCCTCCACGTCAAAGACCGTGAGGCTCATCTTGTGCATCCTTCGCTCGATGAGTTCGGCGAATTTCTGGCTGAACTCCTGAATGTCGCCTTCCTTGCCCTCCAGATGGATCTCATCGCCTCTCGCCACAACCTTAAGCCCGTGGAAATAAGAGCAGAACTCTTCGAGAATCTTGTTCCCGGCTCCAAAAACCTCTATGGGGTCGATGGCGTCAAGAGTGATAGTTTTCTTCATTATCTTTTATTCCTGTTTCTTTTCTTGCCTTGGAATCACTGGTTTTTGTGAAAAATATTGCGGGAGAACGCTTGCACCTGTCAAATTTATTCGTACCTTTGCAATCTCTAACACGGTGCGATTAGTTCAGTTGGTAGAGCACCAGATTGTGGTTCTGGGTGTCGTGGGTTCGAGCCCCACATCGCACCCCTCAAAGAAGACCGGTTATTTGCCGGTCTTCTTTTCGTTTTCCCCGCTGAGGGTGAACCCTATCTCATCCGGTAAGATCTCGGCTGCCTCTCCGTCAAGGGTGCTTGCTTCGATCCGTATGAAAAGACAGTCCGTAGGGGATCCGAACGGCACGGTCATAGGCACAGGGTTGTGCATCATGTTGCTGAATTCACCTCCTTTTATGACAGTTTTCCAGCTGACTCCGTCATCGCTTACCGCGAAACTGAACCTGTAGGCGATTTCGGCTCCGGCTCTGCTTTTCAGCGGAGCGTAGGTGAAAGCGCTCAATGTCGCTTTTGCTCCTATGTTCAGGACCAGCGGACAGGTGCCTTCCACGCTCCACCGCTCACGCGGGATTTCGTTCCAGTCAGACCCTGCCTGACGTTCCTCGACATCCGGGGCGAAGAATGCTCCGACACGGCACAGATGGGCTTCGTCTCTGACTCCTGTCAGGCGCACGCGGATGGCCTTGAGGTCTGATCCGGCGAAGCGGAGAAGGCGTTTGTACCCGATCGTGGTTCCTTGGCAAAGGGGCTTCCATACCTCCCCTTCCAAGCCTTCCACGACGAATGATTCGACTCTCTGCCCGCATGTGATGTCCTCCTGAAGCAGGACGACATTCACACGGGAGCCTTTTCTCAGTTTGTACACACGTTCCGTTCCCTGGCTTGCGTCCCAAGGGGTGCGTCCATGTCTTACCCTGTCATCGCCGAACGTGCGTCTTAAATGTTCAGACAGTTCCATAAGCCTTGAGGAGTCCGTCTCGTGGATGCGGCCTCTCTTGTCCGGAGGAACGTTGAGCAGCAGTACCGAATTGCATCCTACTGACTGGAAGTAGATGTCCACCAGCTCCTTGAGGCTTTTGACCCTGCTGTCTTGGGCGGCGGTGTGGAACCACCCGGGCCTGATCGAGACATCCACCTCGGACGGGTACCAGAACATCTCTCCGGCTTTCCCGACCATTTCCCTTCCGCCAAGATCCTTGGATTGAGGATTGATTCCCAGCCGGCCGTTGTTCCCGTCGGCTCTGGCGTAGGCCTTCGGGGTGAACACAGTCGCGCTCCATTCCGTCTCGCGTCCAAGCCCGCTCTCGTTGCCCACCCAGCGCACATCATCTCCCATGATCGCGGTCACGGCGTGCGGCTGGAGGGTGTGGATGGTGTTGTAGATGGCTTCCCAGTCATAGGTCTGGACACGTCCGTCCGGCCCTTCTCCGTTGGCTCCGTCGAACCACACCTCGTCCACCTCGCCATATTCAGTGAGAAGTTCCGTGAGCTGGGCTATGAAGAACCTGTTGTAGGCCGGGGAGTCTCCGTAGCAAGGGGCGTTGCGGTCCCAAGGGGAGAGATAAACCCCGAATTTCATCCCGTATTTCGTGCATGCGTCACGTACCTCGCGCACCACATCACCCTTCCCGTCTTTCCATCCGGAAGAGGCGACGCTGTGAGACGTTGTCCTTGTAGGCCACAGACAGAATCCGTCGTGATGTTTGGCTGTCAGGATGGCCATTTTGAATCCCGCCTGACTCAAGGTCCGGATCCATTGATCCGCATCGAGGGCGGACGGGTTGAACAGGGACGGATCCTCTTTGCCGTCACCCCACTCGCGTTCGGTGAACGTGTTCATTCCGAAATGGAGGAACGCTGTCAGTTCCAGATTCTGCCAGTCGAACTGCTCTCTGGTGGGGACGAGCCTTGCCGCAAGGCTTATCTTTTCCTGCGCGGTGCAGCCTTCCGGAAACACGAGATGCTTTACTGAATATTCATGATCAGTCTGGGCCGGAAGCGTCACCGCCGGCAGCATCAGGAGAATAGCTGTGGTTAAAAGTTTCATTGCCATGATGTTATCGGTTCCTTCGTCAATGTCGTAGGAATATGCCTACCGCGCTCTTGCGGTCTCTCCCTTGAGAATAGGGAAGTCAGGATTCGGAATATGCGCCTCCGACATTATCGCCTGGAGTTCGGCGACCTTTTCCGGATTCTCCGCGCTCAGGTCTGCCGTCTCGCCGGGGTCTGATGCGAGATTGTACAGCTCGTATCTGTCGTTGTCGCTCCGTACATCCAGGTGGACGAGTTTCCATTCTCCTTTCCTTACGGCCTGGCGTCCTCCGAGTTCCTGGAATTCGAAGTACAGCCATTCGTGTTCCTTCTGGCCGCCTCTGTCCTCCAAAGTCGGAAGCAGGCTGATGCCGTCCATGCCTTCAAGAGCCTCGTCCTTGGCTCCGTTAAGTTCGCGCAGGGTAGGCATCACGTCCCAGAATGAGCAGATGAGATCGGTCTCGGTGCCCTTTGGGGTGTGGCCTTCCCAGCTGACAATCAGAGGCACTCTGACTCCACCTTCGTAAAGGTCTCTCTTGTAGCCTCTCCAAGGACCGTTCGAGTCGAAGAAGTCCGGATCGGCCCCTCCTTCCTTATGCGGGCCGTTGTCGGACGAGAAGATTATGATCGTGTTGTCATAGACTCCGAGTTCCTTGAGTTTTGCGACGATCTGTCCGACGTAGGTGTCAAGTCTTGTGACCATGGCCGCGAATGTGGCGTGAGGATGCTCCTGTGAACAGTAGCCTCCCTTGCGGAACGCCGGACCGCTGTCCGTTCCGTGGTAAGGGGTCTCCGGGTACTTTCCGATGAATTTATTTATGATGCTGTCCTGAGGGACAATCAGCTCCGCATGAGGGATTGTCGTAGGGTACCAGAGGAAGAACGGCTTTCCGTCCTTCACCGAAGCCTCAAGGAATTCAAGAGCCTTCTCATGGATCAGGTCAGGGATGTACGTCCCTTGCCCGTATGGAACGGAATCTACATTGTCATCCAGCTCGATTCTCTCCGAGTTGTGCCAGATGTGGTCCGCATAGTAGCTGTGGGCGAGAAGCTGGCAGTTGAATCCATAGAACTCGTCCACTCCCTGGTTGGCCGGATCACCGCTCGTGCCGATGTAGCCGAGCCCCCATTTACCGAACGCCCCGGTCCTGTAGCCGGCCTTCCTCATGTCGTGGAAGATCGTCTCGGCTCCGTCAGGAAGCGGGAACTGTCCCTCCGGATCAAGTTCAAGGTTCCCCCTCACCGGGGTGTGCCCGCTGTGGGTTCCGGTCAGGAGACATGATCTGGACGGAGCGCTTACTGTTGTTCCCGAGTAGCATTGTGTGAACCTGACGCCGCCTCGCGCGATGGCGTCGATGTTCGGAGTCTCGAAATTACGCTGGCCGTAGCAGCCGAGATCACCCCAGCCGAGATCGTCGGCCAGAATGAACACGACATTGGGAGTGCGGGCTGGTTTCTCTCCGGTGCAGCAGGCTCCCGTGGCAAGAGCGGCACCGGCAAGGAGCATTGAATCAAGTACTTTGGTCATAATTTCATGGTGTTTTGAGTATTAGTGTTGATAATTGTGAGGTCACGGATCATTTCTTTCCCTTGGCCGACGGGTGCGCCAGGATCTGCACGTCGATGCCGTCGATCCTGTAGCCTTTGAAGCGGTGTGTCAGAAGATTTGTTTCGATCAAGGTGTAGAGTTCGTCGTCAATGACATCGGAGAACACATGGTTCACGGTGTCGTAAAGGTGGAAGTGTTTGAAGGTGTTGACATCGAAGTACATCTTGTTGTTCTCGCTCATTCTGTGTCGGTATATTCCCAGAAGGGAGAGTTGGGACAGGATGTTGTAGACGGACGCCACCGTGACCTTCGCCTTTTTAGCTTCCAGGATCTCCGCCGTCACCATGTCCGCGCACGCATGCCCGAGCCGGAGCATGGCTTCATGCACGGCGATCCTCTGCGGGGTCACCTTGAGTCCGTTCTTCCTTAAAATTTCCCGGAAGTCCTCTATTGTAGGTGTCTTGTTGCCTTTATCCATCCGTCTATGCTACAACCGTAGTTCCAAATCACAAATTTATAAAAAATCCAAATAAGTGACGTGCCTTCATCGGAAAATCGAAGCATTCCGCCACTTGGCTAATCACGAATTATGGTTATCTTTGCGGTTCAAGATTTGATGAACATGGAAAAGACCAGATGCCTTATCATAGGAGGCGGCCCGGCCGGCTACACGGCCGCGATCTACGCTTCCAGAGCCGCGCTCGGACCTGTCCTTTACGAAGGGATGGAACCGGGAGGCCAGCTGACCACAACCACCGTCGTCGAGAACTTCCCCGGATTTCCGGAGGGGGTCGATGCCAACCGGTTGATGGACGGGATGCGTGCCCAGGCTCTGCGTTTGGGGGCTGACATCAGAAGGGGAGTGGTGACGGATGCGGATTTCTCGTCAAGACCTTTCAGGATCACCATAGACGGTGAGACTTCGGTCGAGGCTGATGCTGTCATCATAGCGACAGGAGCCACGGCGAAGTACCTCGGATTGCCTTCCGAGCAGAAATTCAGGGGCATGGGAGTGAGCGCCTGCGCCACCTGCGATGGTTTTTTCTACAGGAAGAAGGATGTCGCCGTGGTCGGCGGAGGAGACACCGCATGCGAGGAGGCCACCTATCTGGCCGGTCTGTGCCGGAAAGTCTATATGATTGTCCGCAGAGATGTCTTCAGAGCCTCTGTTGCCATGCAGGAGAGAGTCGGAAACACCGCGAACATCGAGGTGCTTTGGAACTGCAACACGCAGGAAGTGCTTGGAGATGAGAGCGGTGTGACAGGAGTTCGACTCCTGGACAAGGATGGTAAGGTTTTTGATGTCAAGGTTGACGGATTTTTCCTGGCCATCGGACATCATCCGAACTCGGACATGTTCAAGAAATACATCGAGACTGACGAGAACGGCTACATCGTCACCCGTGGCAAGACTTCCGGGACAAATGTCGAGGGAGTGTTCGCCGCCGGGGATGTTCAGGATCCACGTTTCAGGCAAGCGATAACGGCCGCCGCATCCGGATGCCGCGCCGCGCTGGAAGTGGAGAGATTCCTTTTGTCACACTGATGATTATGTGCAATTTTGATATGCTGAAGACAATTTTAAGGCTTGCGGCCGTGGCCGCCGCCGCGATGTCCCTCCAGTCCTGCAAGTCGGAGTATGAGGCTCTCCTGAACGGGAACGACGTTGACGCCAAGTACGCCGCCGCATTCGACTATTTCAACCACGGAAAGTACAGCAAGGCCGCCCAGCTGTTCGAATCCATGTCGGTTCTGACCAGTGGAACCGACAGGGATGACACTGTCCAATACTACTGGGGGCTGAGCAACTACCGTTTCAAGGACTACTACACCGCCGAGACGAATTTCACGAAGTTCATCACGAATTTCCCGCGCAGTCCGTTCGCCGAGGAGGCCGCCTTCCTCAGGATAGACTGCCTTTACCGCTCCACTCTCCGCTACGAATTGGATCAGGTGCCGACGCAAAATGCCATCGGCGCCATCAGCCAGTACATGGTCGAGAATCCGGACAACTCCCATTCGGTGATCTGCGGCAGGATGCTCAAGGAACTGAACGACAGGCTGGACAGGAAGGCCTATGAGAACGCCCGGCTCTACTACCGGATGGAAGACTACAAATCCGCCAGGGTCGCATTCCGCAACATCCTGAAGGACAACGCAGAGAACATCTACCGGGAGGAGATCCTCTACCACATCGCCAAATCCTCCTACAAGTACGCATCGCTAAGCGTGGAGGGCAAGCAGAAGGAACGCTACATGACGTTCGTGGATGACTACTATAACTTCATCGGAGAACTTCCTGATTCGCCTTACAGAAAGGAACTGGATGTCCTGTACCGCCGCGCGCAAAAGGCCCTTGGCCGTTATTCCGGAGCCGACGATGATCTTGGAGCGAAGGAGAAGGACTTTGAAAGGGACAGAGAGAAATTATTGAAACAATCTGCGGAGCAGGCTACGTACAATTAGTTGGAAAAAGATTTTTTTTAATATGGACATTAAGAAGAAAGTCCCTTCAAACACGATCACAAGGGACATCAAGTACCTCGCCGAGCCGACGGGCAACATCTATGAGACAGTTGTTCTCCTCTACAAGAGGGCGAATCAGATCGCTCTTGCCGAGAAGAAGGAACTCGCCAAGAAACTGGAGGACTTCCGTACCGACCGGGACACCATGGACGAGGTTTTCGAGAACCGCGAGCAGATAGAGATCTCCAAGTACTATGAGAAACTCCCTAAGCCGGATCTCATCGCGATCTCCGAGTTTGAGGACGGGGAACTCTACTACAGAATGGCAGGCTCCGGTGACGGGGAAGAAGTGTCCGTCCTTCCGGCCAAGGAGAAGCCTTCTGACGCGGAATAGTCTCAGGGGCTATGCTTAAGTCCCTTCAGATAAGAAATTACGTTTTGATAGACTCTCTGGACGTTGAGTTTCCGGAGGGTCTGGTCATTATATCCGGGCAGACCGGAGCGGGGAAGTCAATCCTGCTGGGGGCTCTTTCGCTGCTGCTCGGGTCAAAGGCCGACGCTTCCGTGATCGGCGGCGATGCCGACACCTGTGTGGTGGAGGCTGTCTTCGGAATTCCGGAGAAAGACTTGGCGTTGACGGACATTCTGGAGGACAACGATGTGGAGACCGGGGACGGGGAACTGATCATCCGCAGGGTGGTTGGCCGATCCGGCCGCCCACGCTCGTTCATCAACGATTCTCCTGTGAGCGTTCAGGTTCTTCAGAGTATTGCATCGCGGCTTGTGGACATCCATTCCCAGCATCAGACCCTTCTGCTTTCGGACAAGGTTTTCCAGCTTTCGATGCTGGATCATTTCGCCGGGAACGAGTCCCTTGTAGAGGATTGCGCGAAGTCGTTCCGGACATTCAGGTCTCTTGATAAGGAATATTCCGAAGTCTCCCGAAGGCTTGACCGGTTGCAAGGGGAGAGTGAGTATGTCCGGGCGCGGTGGCGGAGGCTTGAGGATGCGCGTCTTAAGGAGGGAGAGCTTGAGTCTCTGGAGGTCGAGCGGAAGCAGCTTGCCAATGCGGAGGAGATCAAGGAGACTCTCGGCGGGGTCGAGGAGATGTTCAATCCCTCAGATCCCAATTCCGGGGTTCTGCCGTTGTCGTCAGCCTTGAAGGAAGCCCAGAAGATGCTGGAGAAAGCCGCAAGGTTTGTCCCGGAGGTCTCGGCCTTGGCGGAAAGGATTGATTCCGCGCGAACAGAACTCGATGACATCCTTGAGGAAGTCTCCGCCATCAATTCCCGCACGGAACTTTCCGAAGAGCGTCTGGAGGCTGTGGACGGACGCCTTTCCCTTCTCTATGACCTGATGAAAGGCTATTCGGTCTCATCAGTGGCGGAACTGATCGCCCAAAGGGATGCCCTTTCCGGCTCACTTTTCGATTCTGCGGATCTGGAGGCCCGCAAAGCCGGACTTGAGTCCATGATGGCTGCGGAGAAAAAGGCCCTGGAGGAAATATCCGGCCGTCTCCATGAGGCCAGACTCAAGGCCTGCGGACCGTTTTCAAAGACCATCACCGAGTCCGTCCGATCCCTTGAGATGCCCCATGCGGTGTTCGAGGTGGAACTTTCCGAGGCTCCTTTGTCCGCAAGCGGTCAGGATGCCGTCCGTTTCCTGTTCTCCGCCTCGGGGACAACTCCTGTGGACGTGGCAAAGTGTGCCTCCGGCGGCGAGATGTCCCGCCTGATGCTCTGCCTTAAAGCAATGATGGCAAGGTTCGTGAGCATGCCTACGCTCATCTTCGACGAGATCGACACAGGTGTGTCCGGCAGCGTCGCTGACAAGATGGGGCGTATGATCTGTTCTATGGGGAAAGACATGCAGGTTTTTGCGATAACCCACCTTCCTCAAGTTGCGGCCAAGGGCAATGCCCACTATGTGGTGGAAAAGGATTATGATGCGCTCGGCAAGGCCACGACATCCATGCGTCCGCTGTCCGGGCAGGATCGTGTCATGGAGATAGCGCGCATGCTGAGCGGCAGCAGCATCTCCTCCGCCGCCATCGAGAACGCCAAGGCGCTGCTCTCTATCTGAGCAGTCTTACTGAATAGTCCGGTCCGTAAACGATTCGGCGGACGGCCTCGTTGACGTAGCCTCCCAGGTGTGTCCGGACGAGATTGAAATCCGATTGGAGTCCGGATCCTTCAAGGGAACCTGACGTGTCCCATCCTTTCCCATATTCAGAATTCATGGTCGAGAAGAATTTCATGAGGTCGTAACCTTGGAACGCCGAACGGCTCGGCTCCGTGCCGTAGATGGCTCTGTACTCCATCAGGAAATCCTGCACATCCTTGGAGTCGTAGTCCACGAAATAGGACACGCTTGAATGCAGGTTCAAGGCGTGGAGCTGCTCCACATCGATCTCTTCGAATGTCCTCAACTTGGATGTGCCGTAGAGTACGATGTCCTTTTTCTGGCTCGCCGTCAGGTAAAGGAGCCTGACGACCTCGATGACGAATGCCTTGCTGTCGGACGCTATCACGACCCTGTTGACCCCGGTGCCTGTCATCATTCCGTCGATCCTCTCCATGACCTGTCTGCCTTCCAGAATGTTGAACGACAGGTCGGAAGGCCTCAGCCCCGAAGCAAGCACCTCTTCCATCACGCTGGCGGAGTAACCGCCCGCGGCACCCCCTTTCTGGGAGATGAGGATCACGTTGTCCTCTTCCCGGAGGTCTGATCCGATCCATCTGACCATGTCTGAAATCTGTGCCCTGGTCGGTGCCGGAGCCTGGATGATGTTCGGGATGGTGTCGGCGAGAGCCTCGACCTTCGGATCCAGCGGAGAGACGATCCAGGCCTTGCCTTTTGACGCGTTCACCGTTCGGGCGATGTCCGTGTTGGACACCGGTCCGATCACGAAATCGCTTTCCGAGAACCGCTCCTCTGTGACAGGCATGGCTCCTGCGGCGATGTCATAGACATTGAGGTCTATTTCGTTGTCCGCTTCGCCGAGGTCTCTGGCCGCGAGCAGGACTCCGCTGTAGAAATCCATCATCTGTCCGTCAGCCTTCCCTTCTGTGTGGAAAGGCAACAGAAGCGCAATGCTTGTCTTATGCTTTCTCCTGAATATTCCGTCGCCTTCCGCGGTTGTCCTGGTAACATCCGTCCGTCCGGTGATCCGGTCTGCCGGACGGGCAGTCTCCGAGTCTGTCGAATCGGCCTCATCCCCTGCGTTTTTCCATTTCCGCGGATGGAGAGGGATCTTGATCTCATCTTTCCTTCTGACTCTTTCGGAAGTCATTCCGTTGATGTTCATGATGGCTTCCTTGGAGACCATGTACTTCCTGGCGATGGCATCCAGATCCTCGAACCATTTCACGCGGTGGATGAAATATTCTTTGTCCTCATCCTTCTGCGCCGCATTCTCCGTCACTTCTGTTGATGTCTCCGCTTTCTGTCCCGCCGGTTCCACGGCTGTCTTCTCCGGTACCCCGTCCTTGATCGGAACCAGAAGTATCTGATCTTTCTTGAGGCCTTCGGTTTCAAGTTTCAGCGTCGGGTTGGCGTCATAGAGTTCCTGAAGGGTGACGTTGTAGGCCTTGCAGATCGAGTAGAGGGTCTGACGCTCCATGACAACGTGTGAGTAGAAGACCTTGCCGTTTAAGCGTACCTTCTCGGTGGAGACCACGACCTGTGGCTGGGAATATTCCTGGGCTCCGGCTCCGGAACCGAAGGCGGCCGCCATGATAAGAAAGGCCGCGAAAGCAGTCAGGTGTCTGTTCTTCATCTTTTCTTGTACAAATTGTCTGAAAACTCCAGCATCCTTCTGCAGAACGTCTTCCATGAGAGCCTGTCTTTCTCGGCTCTTATCGAATTCACGCAGAGAGTCTTGATGTTCGCATCGGAAAAGTAGGCAAGGATCTCCTTCACGATGCAGTCCACATCGGCCTTCTCCGCGACAAGTCCCGTGCCACTGTCTCCGATGGACTGGCGCAGCCCTCCGACATCAGTCACGACCATCGGTACCTCGAAATGATAGGAGATGGCGCTGATCCCGCTTTGGGTGGCGGACCTGTAAGGCAGCACGACCAGATCGGCGGCTGAGAAATAGTCCTTGACCTCTGAGTCCTTTATGTAGCGCGTGAACAACTTGATCCTGTCTCTGGCCGGAGATCCGTCGATGATTGTCCGGTACTTGTCGAACGAACCGTATGGTTCCCCGGCCACGATCAGCTGGTAACTGTCGTCCAGCCTGCCGAAGGCGTCCAGAAGAATGTCAAGTCCCTTGTAGGAGCGGATAAGTCCGAAGAACAGGAGGTTCTTCTTTCCCGGTTCCAGTCCAAGGATCCTTTCCGCCTCGGCTCTTGGCAGCCTTTCACCGAAGTGTCCGTAGATCGGGTGGAACAACGTGACGTTCGGAGCGTCCGGCGCAAGTCTGCGCAGATCGCCTGCGACCTCGTCGCACAGGGTCACGTTGCCCGAGCATCCTGACAGGAAGTATCTCGTCAGGGGCGCGTCGAAGAACCTCGGCTCGTGCGGGATGACATTGTGCAGGATCGAGATGACCTTGCAGCGCTTCCGGAGCTTTCTTGCGATGAAACCCAGAGACGGTCCGAAATAGGACATCCAGTAGCTGATCACCACCAGATCCGGCTTCCAGTCACGGATCGCCCTGTAAGTCCGTCCGTAGGTGAAAGGATTGGCCGTGTCCAGCAGAGCCTCGCTCTCGACGGGCACGGCGTCGTCATCCTCTGTGACAAACTGCGTCTTCCCCGGGAAAAGGAATTCCGGGTACTGTCTCTTGAAATTGAAAGCCTTGACGGTGTGGTTTTTCCCCAGTTCCAAGTAAAGACTCGCGTTGAACTGGGAGATCCCACCTCTGAATGGGTGAAAGCAGGACAGGAGGGCTATTCTCAAGACCTATTCCGCTTTGGTCTCGCCGGCTGCGGCCTGAGCGGCCTTTCCGGCCTTGCCCTTGTTCTGGATGTACTCGTCGTTGAGACCGGCGAGAATCGCGTCGGTCACGTCGAGATCAGGATCTCCGGTGGCCACAGGAGCCGGAAGGACGCTGCCCTGTGTGGTGATGATCATCGCATAGCCATGCTCCTCGTTGAACTTGTCGAGGAATGTCTTGATTGCGTCACCGATCTGGTTCATCATCACCTGCTGCTCCTCCGCGATCTCCTGCTGCTTCTGTGCGGCGTAGTTGTTGAAGCTGTTCTGCTGCTCCTGAAGCTTGATGTTCCTCTGCTCGGCCACAGAACGCACGAGAAGTCCCTTGTCGAGGTCTGACTGGAACTTGTTCACATCGCTCTGAAGCTTGTTGCCCCTTCTGTTGATCTCCTCCTGGATGCTCTGTACCTTTGTCTCCACGACAGACCTGAGGTCATTGGCCATGTCGTACTCGTCAAGCACTCTGTCGAGGTCGAACCATACGATCGAGCCTGCCTGGGCTGTGGTCTGCGCGACCTCGCCGCCGGTGGACTTCTTTTTCCCGTTGCCGTTTGACGTGAGCTGGATAATCCCGAGAGCAACCACGGCCACAAGGGCTATGATGCTTACAATCAGTGGTGTCTGTTTCATTTTATTGATTTGTTGATTAAATTCAAGTTCACAAAAGTAACTAAAAAATCCGAATCTTCGACAGGTAGGCCTGTATTGTTTTCTCAAGACCCATGTAAAGGGCGTCGCAGATGATGGCATGGCCTATGGAAACCTCGTCAGTCCAAGGGATTGTCCTGATGTAGAACTCCAGATTCTCCAGATTCAGATCATGCCCCGCGTTCAGTCCCAGACCAAGTTCCCTGACCGCCTTGGCCGTCTCAAGGTACGGGGCGACCGCCTTTTCCGGCCCGGAGGCGAAGTCCGCGGCGTAACCTGCGGTGTATAGTTCCACGCGGTCACATCCGCAGGCCTTGGCACCCTCCGCCATAGCGGGCGACGGATCTATGAATATGGAGGTGCGGATCCCTTTTCCCCTGAATCTTTCGCAGATGTCCCTCAGAAACTCCTTGTGGGCTACGGTGTCCCACCCCGAGTTCGAAGTGATTGCATCATGCGCGTCCGGAACGAGCGTCACCTGATCCGGCGCGACCTCAAGGACAAGGTCCACGAAACTCGGAATAGGGTTTCCCTCTATGTTGAACTCGGTCGTGACAGTCGGTCTGATTGCTCTCACGTCCGAGTACCTGATGTGTCTTTCGTCCGGTCTCGGATGGACGGTTATCCCTTCCGCACCGAATCTCTCACAGTCTGTCGCGGCTTTCTCCACGTCGGGCATGTTCCCGCCGCGCGCGTTGCGGATGGTCGCGATCTTGTTGATGTTCACGCTGAGTCTTGTCATGTCAGATCACATTGTATCACACAAAAATAATGATTTCTGTTCAGTTTTAAGCAGAATTATGCTATTTTTGAAAAATGTTGTCAGAACAGATTCTCAAGGCACGGATGAAGATAGCGGTATATTCCAGAGACGGCGGCGCGATGCGGGACGAAAGACTTTCCCCGATGTTGTCGAGGCTGGAAAAAGAGTCATTTGAACTTTACGGGATCAGCGGAGGGGAGGACATCCTTCCCGGCACCGGCATGGTCATGAGTGTCGGTGGGGACGGCACATTCCTTTCGGCGTCCCAATGCGTCGGGAAATCCGGAGTCCCGATTCTCGGAGTCAATCTCGGGCGGCTCGGATTCCTTTCCGAATATAGTCCCGAGGAGGCCTGTGAAGCCCTTCTGGCCGGAGACTGGTACCTTGAGGACCGGGAATTGCTGGACACGAAGGTCCCGGACGGTTTCATGGATCCTGATCCCCAGTTCTGGCCCTACACGTTGAATGAGGTCTCCGTACACCGTTCCGGTGCGGCTCTTCTCGGGATAGACGTGACGATCGGCGGGCATCCTCTGCCGACCTACTGGGCGGACGGCCTGCTTGTGGCCACCAGTTCTGGTTCGACTGCATATTCATTGAGTGTCGGAGGCCCGATCTGCGCCCCCGAGGCGAAGGTTCTGATCATCGCTCCGATCGCTCCGCACAACCTGAACGCCCGTCCGCTTGTGGTTCCGGACTCCACGGAGATCTCCGTCTCCATGAGATCAAGGGACGAAGGGGTCATGCTGTCTATGGACAACCGGAACCATCTCATCAGCCCATCGGTTGTTCTGGATGTCAAGGTGGCACAGTTTTCGCTCAAGAGGGTGCGCCTCAAGAACACCAGCTTTATAAAAGCGTTGACGACGAAGTTGTTCTGGGGTGAGGACATCCGGAACAGCGGAGAGTGACAATTTGTTTTTAACATGAACGAAACCAACAACATACCGTCCCATGTGTCCATCATCATGGACGGCAACGGCCGCTGGGCCCGCCAGAGAGGGCTGGAAAGGGTCGCCGGGCATTCCGAGGGCGTGAAGAGCGTGAGAGCCTGCGTCGAGGCCGCCGCCGGGTCAGGGGTAAGATACCTTTCCCTGTTCGCATTCTCCGAGGAGAATTGGGGGCGTCCCGAGGATGAGGTCGGCTCGCTTATGGGACTGATGTTCAAGGCGATTGCGGACGAGATCGGCTCTCTGGCCGAGAAAGGGGTGAGTTTCCGCGTCCTGGGCAACACCTCCAGGCTCGCCCCGGGACTTCTGGACGCCATCCGCAATGCTGAGGCAAGGACGGCTCCCGCTCCCGGAAAAGATCCGCTTCTGACCCTCATCATCTTTCTCAGCTATAGCGGCAGATGGGACATCTTCCAGGCCGCCAAGCGGATGGCCAAGGAATATGCCCATGATCCCCAAGGCCTTGAGTCTGTCGGTGTCGAGGATTTCAGCCGCTATCTGGTGACTGACGGGATTCCCGATCCGGATCTCATCATCCGCACTTCCGGAGAGGAAAGGATCAGCAACTATCTCCTCTGGCAGGCGGCATATTCGGAATTCGTCTTTGTGGACACTCTGTGGCCCGATTTCAGAGAGGACGGGTTCCGCGCGGCGCTTGAGGAATATTCCCACAGGAACCGCAGGTATGGTAAAGTTAAATAACTTGCGTATATTTGTAACTTAATTCAATGAAATCTGATTCGATGAAAGTATATCGCTTTTCGTGCCTTGTGGCCTTGGCATTTGCCGCAATCCCTGTCCTGGGACAGGAAACAGGGAAATCATCCGGAGCCGCCGAGGTTGACTATGATCATCCGAAGACGTATTATGTGGGCGGAGTCACCGTCGAGGGGAACAACCAGTTCTCAAGCCAGCAGATCATCTCCCTGACGGGCCTTCAGAAAGGCATACGGGTGACGGTGCCGAGCGATGACCTTTCCTCCATCGTGTCCAGGCTGTGGATGCAGAGGTACTTCGAGAATGTCGCGCTGGAGATTGACCATCTGAACGAGAAAAAGGACTCCGCATTCTTCGTCATCCGCATCAAAGAACGTCCGAGGGTGTCCGTCTGGCTTTTCACGGGCGTGAAAAAGGGTGAGCAGAAGGATCTGGACGAGCGGCTCAACCTTCGCCGCGGAGGCGAGTTCTCCGACTATGTGGCGAAGACCTCCACCGACATCATCAAGCGTTTTTACGCCGACAAGGGCTTCCTCAACTGCAAGGTTGACATCAAGACACAGAAGGATTCCATTGTGAACAACGCCATAAAGGTGACTTTCGCCGTTGACCGTGGAGACAAGGTGAAGATCCGGGACATCAGGTTCGAGGGTACGGAAGGCTTCACGGACTACAAGCTGTCCCGGGCGATGAAGAAGACCAAGGCGAAGAAATGGTACAACTTCTTCAACACCAAGAAATTCAATCAGAAGGAATATCCCAACGACAAGATCAGCCTCATCAGCAAGCTCAACGAGGCCGGGTACCGTGATGCGCGTATCGTCAAGGATTCCATCTATTATGTGACTCAGGACCGTCTCGGGATCGATTTCAAGATCGACCAGGGCAAGAAATACTATTTCAGAAACATTTCGTGGACAGGCAATTCCGTCTATTCCACAGACCAGCTCAATGAGATTCTGAACATCCGCAAGGGAGATCCCTATGACATGGTGACCATGCAGAAGAGACTTCTGGGCGGCGGAAAGCAGGGTGATCAGGACGTGTCCAAGGTTTATCGCGACAACGGTTACCTTTTCTTCAATGTGACCCCTGTCGAGCTGAACATCCAGGGTGATTCCATCGATGTCGAGATGAGGATCTCGGAGGGAAAGCAGGCCACCTTGAACAACATCGTCATCAACGGCAACAATCTGACCAACGAGAGGGTTGTCCGCAGACAGCTTGCCACGAGACCGGGCTATCTTTTCAGCCAGACTGACTTCGAGAGGTCGATCCGTGAGATCGCTTCGCTGGGGCAGTTTGACCCGGAAGCCATCACGGATCCGTCGACAGGCTACTCCATCCTCCCTAACTCCTTGAACAACACGGTGGATCTCATCTACAACGTGACAGAGAAACCTTCCAGCCAGCTGGAACTTTCGGGAGGTTGGGGAGCCAACACGTTTGTCGCCACGATCGGTGTGAACTTCAACAACTTCTCCACAAAACGCATGTTCGACAAGAACGCATGGAGACCGGTTCCTCTGGGAGACGCCCAGAACCTTTCGCTGCGCTTCCAGACCAACGGAACCTACTACACCTCACTGGTGTTCGGATTCTCCGAGCCGTGGCTTTTCGCCAAGAAGCCTACCTCCCTGAGCCTTCAGGCCTACTACACACGGCAGACGAACTCCTACCTCACGATCGGACTCCTGTCCAACGACAAGGTCATGCAGGTGTACGGCTTCTCCGCCGGAATCGGCACCAGGCTCAAATGGCCGGACAACTACTTCGTGCTTTACAACGGCCTCAACTGGCAGATCTACGATCTTAAGAACTGGATCAACGGCTACTTCATGTTCAATGACGGCAAGTCCCACAACCTGAGCTACACCGTCAGCCTGAGCAGGAATTCAACAGACCAGCAGATCTTTCCGCGCATGGGGTCCAACTTCAGCGCCAGCCTCCAGCTCACGCCGCCATATTCCCTTTTCAGAAAGAAGGATCTCGGCAATCTCGATGCCGACGGCAATCCGGTCAAGGTTTCAAGCTACAAGGACATCGACTACGACAACTGGAGCTCGGCGGACCGCTACAAGTGGATCGAGTACCATAAGTGGAAGGTCAGCGGAGAACTCTACACCAAGGTCATCGGAGACTTCGTGATCATGAGCCGCGCGCAGTTCGGCTACCTCGGCTACTACAACCGCAGGTGGGGCTACTCTCCGTTCGAGGGATTCAGGGTCGGCGGCGACGGCATGTCGGGCTACGACACCTACGGTGCTGACATCATCGCTCTGCGTGGCTACGAGAACTACTACCTCACTCCGTGGGAGGCCACTCCGTACAACTCCAACGGCTACTACGCCGGCAATGTCTATGACAAGTTCACGATGGAGTTCCGTTACCCTGTCATCCTCCAGCCTCAGTCCACGATCTACGTGCTGGGCTTCCTTGAGGGCGGCAACTGCTGGTCGGACATCAAGAATTTCAATCCGTTCCAGATCAAGCGGTCCGCCGGTGTCGGCGTGAGGGTGTTCCTCCCGATGATCGGTCTTCTGGGCATCGACTGGGGCTACGGCTTCGACAATCCCGAGAAGAAGAACAGGAGCCAGTTCCACTTCCTGATCGGACAGCAATTCTAAAGATTTGTTAAAAAAAGTGACGTTTCTTATGCGGCTGACGTGTAAATCGTGGATTTTTATGTAAGTTTGCATCCGGAACAGACACGGAAATTGATAAAATACCATAAAAATGAAAAAGATTCTTTTGATCGCCCTGGCGGCGTTGTTTACTCTGACAGCCTCGGCACAGGCGAAGTTCGCCTATGTTGACTTCAATGAACTGGTGATGCTCATGCCTGAGGCGGACGCGGCCAGATCACAGATGCAGGCAGCCCAGAAGGAGGCGCAGGAGACTCTCCAGAGCATGATGGAGGAGGCTCAGAACAAGTACAGCGAGTACCAGCAGAAGCAGTCCACATGGACTCCGGCCATCAAGGCAAGCAAGGAGAAGGAACTCGGAGACATCCAGCAGAGAATCCAGGAGTTCCAGCAGTCAATCCAGGCCGAGCTCCAGCAGCAGAACCAGCAGCTGATGGATCCTATCTATAAGAAGGCTCAGGAGGCTGTCGAGAAACTGGCGAAGGCCGGCGGCTATCTGTTCGTCTTCGAGACCTCACAGTACCTCTATGTTGACAAGTCCCAGTGCAGGGATCTCACCCCTGACGCGAGGAAGGCTCTGAACATTCCTGAGGGCAGGACCATCGAAGATCTCCAGAAGGAGCTTCAGGCTCAGCAGGCTCAGCAGCAGTAGTCTTTTTGACGCGCTTGACGATGAGGGCGGAAGGAGTCAATCTTTCCGCCTTTTTCTTTGTTCCAGTCGCCGCTTCGCTCCGGGCGCGCGGACTTCCCTGTCCGCCTCTTCCGCAGTCCGTCGGCGGACATATTCATCAATTGAATCTTTTTTCAAGAATATGTTGGTAATTCTGCTTTTTATGCTTTAATTTGTAAGGTTTTTTTAACGTAACGCTAATACTCTAAAAACAGAAATGCAACATAAGGTTATTGATGCTAAGGATGTTGTGATCAGGTTCGCCGGGGATTCCGGGGACGGCATGCAGCTTACCGGAACTTTGTTCGCCAACCTGTCCGCAGTCTATGGTAACGGCCTTTCCACATTTCCGGACTATCCGGCCGAGATCAGAGCCCCGAAAGGAACTGTCGCCGGTGTCTCCGGATTTCAGGTTCACATCGGCAGCCACAAGGTCAACACTCCGGGCGATTTCTGCGACATGCTGGTCGCGATGAACCCGGCGGCGCTCAAGGCGAACGCGAAGTGGCTCAAGAGAAACGCTACCGTTCTGGTGAACGAGGATGCTTTCGATGATTTCGGCCTTGCCAAAGCCGGGTTCACGGGCAATCCGTTTGAAGAACTTCACATAGAGGACAGGAACATCATCGTCGCTCCGATCACCGGACTGACGGAAGAGAGTCTTAAGGACAGCGGGCTGGATGTCGTGTCGATCCACAAATGCAGGAACATGTTCACTCTCGGGATGGCGTGCTTCATCTACAGCCGTCCGCTGGACTATGTCTATACCTATCTTGAGGGACGTTTCGCCAAGAAGCATCCCGAGATGATCGCGCCGAACCGCAAGGCGGTCAATGACGGTTACAACTACGCCGCCAACATTCAGGCGGTGGCGGACACGTACACCGTCATCCCTGATGTCCGGGAAAAAGGGGTGTACAGGAACATAACCGGTAATCAGGCTTTGGCCTGGGGGCTGATCGCCGCTTCGGAGAAATCCGGGCGGCCTCTTTTCTGCGGATCCTACCCGATCACGCCCGCGACGGCCATCCTTGAGGAACTCGCCATCCATAAGAGTCTTGGAGTCAAGACCATGCAGACCGAGGACGAGATCGCCGGAATCTGCTGCGCCATCGGAGCCTCGTTTGCGGGCAGTCTGGCTGTGACAACGACTTCCGGCCCCGGTCTTTCACTTAAGTCCGAGGCTCTTGGACTTGCCGTGATGACCGAGCTTCCGCTTGTGGTGGTGGACGTGCAGCGCGGCGGTCCATGCACCGGACTGCCCACCAAGACCGAGCAGGCTGATCTCAACGAGGCTCTTTACGGCCGCAACGGTGAGAGTCCCATGGTCGTGATCGCCGCGCGTTCTCCGGCCCATTGCTTTGACGCGGCGTTCACGGCGGCAAAGATCGCCATGGAACACATGACCCCCGTCCTGCTTCTTTCCGAAGGCTTCCTCGGAAACGGATCGGAGCCGTGGAAGATCCCTGCGATGAGTGAATATCCTGCCATCAAACCACGTCTCGCCGAGGCCGGCGGAGGCAAGTTCCATCCTTTCGAGAGGGATCCGGAAACCCTTGCCAGAAAATGGGCTCCTGCCGGAACCCAGGGACTTGGACATCGTGTGGGAGGCCTTGAGAAGACACATGAGGGAGTGCTTTCCACAGACGCGGCCAACCATGAACTTATGGTCAGGGAGCGCGCTGAGAAAGTCGCCCATGTCGCCGCGGACATCCCGGAACTGGTCATCGACGGTCCTGAAGGCGGTGATGTCCTGCTGGTTGGCTGGGGAGGCACTTACGGACATATTCTTACCGCCACTGAGGAACTCCGCGCCGCCGGGAAGAATGTCAGCCGCGTGCACTTCGATTTCATCGACCCGCTGCCGGGGAACACGGAGAAGGTGTTGTCGGGCTTCCGGAAAATCATTGTCTGCGAGCTTAACCTCGGGCAGTTCGCCGGGTACCTCAAGACCTTGTTCCCGCAATTCAACTATTTGACCTGTAATAAGGTTCAGGGACAGACGTTCCTTGTGAAAGAGATTGTTGACGCCGCCATGGCCCAATTATAGGAGAGACAGCCAATGCCAGAATATTCATTGAAAGATTTCAAGAGCGACCAGGAGATAAGATGGTGCCCGGGATGCGGGGATTACTCAATCCTCGCCGCTCTTCAGAGGACTCTTCCTCTGGTTTGCAAGGAGAAGGGGATAGACAAGGACAAGATTGTGGTCGTGTCCGGCATCGGGTGCTCCTCAAGACTTCCGTACTATGTGGACACTTACGGATTCCACAGCATCCACGGCCGCGCCACGGCCATAGCGACCGGCATGAAGGTCGCCAACCCGGATCTCTGCATCTGGCAGGTGAGCGGTGACGGTGACGCGCTGGCCATAGGCGGGAACCATTTCATCCACGCCATCAGAAGGAACATCGACATCAATCTGATGCTCTTCAACAACAGGATCTACGGCATGACGAAGGGGCAATATTCCCCGACATCGAAACTTGGAGCCGTCACCAAGACATCCCCTTACGGCACGGTTGAGCATCCGTTCAATCCGGGCAGTCTTGTGCTTGGAGCCAAGGGAACGTTCTTCGCCAGGGGAATGGACACGGAGCTGGCCCTCAATCAGGAGATCATGCTCGCGGCCTCCCGGCACAAAGGCACGTCGGTCATGGAGTTCCTGACGAACTGCGTGATCTTCAACAACGGATCCCACGCGGAGATCTCCGACAAGGAGCATAAGGCCGACCGGACGCTGGTTCTGCGTGACGGCGAGAAGATGATCTTCGGAAAGAACCGTGACAAGGGGATCGCCCTTGACGGTTGGAGACTGAAGGTCGTGACCATCGGAAAGGACGGAGTCACCGAGGATGACATCCTCACACACGACAGCCATTCCGACAACCTCGGTCTCCAGACGATGCTTGCCGACATGAAGTGGCCGGAGTTCCCGGTCGCTCTCGGAGTCATCCGCGAGGTTCCGGACATCACCTATGACGAGGAGGTCGCCAGACAGGTCGGGGATGTGAAGGCCAAGGCCAAAATCCGCTGCGTGGATGATCTGCTTCATGGCGGCTCCACGTGGGAAGTCAAATAGAACACACATTATTAACTAATTAATAACACACAATCACGTTATGAAAACAACAGAGATAATGGCCCGTCTTCAGGCCAAGTACCCTACCGAGAAGGAGTATCTTCAGGCTGTGCAGGAGGTCCTTGAGTCAATCGAGGAGGTTTACAACCAGCATCCTGAGTTCGAGAAGGCGAAGATCGTCGAGAGGCTTGTCGAGCCGGACAGGATCTTCACTTTCCGTGTGACCTGGATCGATGACAACGGCGAGGTTCGGACAAACCTCGGCTATCGTGTGCAGTTCAACAGCGCCATCGGACCTTATAAGGGCGGACTTCGTTTCCACAAGGCCGTGACCCCTTCCATGCTCAAGTTCCTCGGATTCGAGCAGACATTCAAGAACGCCCTCACGACCCTTCCTATGGGTGGGGCCAAGGGCGGTTCCGACTTCGACCCGGTCGGCAAGTCAAACGCCGAGATCATGCGTTTCTGCCAGGCTTTCATGCTTGAGCTCTGGCGCTGCATCGGTCCTGATCAGGACATCCCTGCGGGTGACGTGGGTGTCGGCGGC
Organism: Bulleidia sp.; assembly: GCA_963623745.1. Taxonomy (GTDB): domain Bacteria; phylum Bacteroidota; class Bacteroidia; order Bacteroidales; family UBA932; genus Cryptobacteroides. Next base: position 2,632 of record CAVFMX010000017.1, on the reverse strand, counting down.
CGTGAGATAGGCTTCCTGAACGGAATGTACCAGAAGCTCGCGCGTCAGTACCACACCGGAGTCCTCACCGGAAAAGGCTCGACTTGGGGAGGTTCCATCCTTCGCCCTGAAGCCACCGGTTTCGGAGCCCTCTATTTCACCCAGCATCTTCTCCACAAGGCCGGCAAGGACATCGCAGGTCAGAAGGTCTGCATCTCCGGCTTCGGCAACGTTGCCTGGGGTGCGGTGAAGAAGGCCACCCAGCTCGGAGCCAAGGTTGTGGCCATCTCCGGACCTGACGGAGTCTGCCATATTCCTGAGGGCATGACCCCTGAGATGAACGACTACATGCTTGACATGCGTGCCTCCAACAGGAACATGGTCGAGGATCTCGCCACCAAGTTCCCGGGACAGGCCAAATTCACGGCCGGCAAGAAGGCCTGGAGCATCCCTTGTGACATCGCCCTCCCTTGCGCTTTCCAGAACGAGCTCAGCGAGGATGACGCCAAGGAGTTGAAGGCCAACGGCTGCTGGTGCTGCTGCGAGGTTTCCAACATGGGCTGCCAGCCTGGAGCCATCCACTTCTTCCAGAACAACGGAGTTCTCTTCGCCCCCGGCAAGGCGGTGAACGCCGGTGGAGTCGCCACCTCAGGTCTTGAGATGACCCAGAACGCCGCCCACCTCAGCTGGTCCGCCCAGGAGGTTGATGACAAGCTTCACTGGATCATGCAGAGCATCCACGAGCAGTGCGTGAAGTACGGAACCCGTCCTGACGGAACCGTTGACTACGTGAAGGGAGCCAACATCGCCGGCTTCATGAAGGTTGCACAGGCTATGCTTGAGCAGGGAATCATCTAAAAAAGTAAGATTTCTTACGGATATTGGCGCATCAACGTCTCGTTGATGCGCTTTTTTCCGTTTAGATTCATTATATTTGCAGATTATGATGAATCTAACATTATTAAATAACACTGTTTCGAAATGAAAAGAACCGCTCTGGCATTAATGCTGATCGCTCTTGCGGCTTCCTGTAACACGGAGCCGAAGACCGCTGTCCAGAAGAAGGTCGATTCGTACGCGCTCGTGAGAATCGAGTCGCCAGACCTTTCCGGCATAACGGACAACGGCAAGGAAGTCTTAAACCTCTACAAATTCGCCGCCGATCAGGCAGACAGCATCTACTGGATGCAGTGTTTCGGGGACAAGACTCTGATCGAGAATCTGAAGGACTCGGATCTGAGGGAATATGCCATGATCAACTACGGCCCTTGGGACCGGCTTGATGGCGAGACTTTCGTCAAAGGGTTCGGGGAGAATCCTGCCGGAGCCAATTTCTATCCTGCCGACATGACGGCGGCCGAGTTCGGCTCATTGGCCGATCCTGTTAAGACAAGTCCATACTCGCTCATCCGGCGCGGCGCCGACGGCAGACTCGCTTCCGTGTGGTACCACGATGCGTTCAAGTACAACATCGACAAGATCTGCAACTACCTCAAGGCCGCCGCCGACATCACCATCAAGCCAAGCGTGCGCAATTACCTTCTGAAGAAGATAGATGCGCTGAAGACTGACTATTACTATGACAGCGACCTCGCATGGTTGCAGATGACCGACAGCAAGATGGATCTCATCATCGGTCCAAATGAGGTCAACGATGACCGTCTGTACGGTTTGAAGACTTCCTACGAGGCTTATGTGCTCTTGAAGGATCTCAGACGCACTGAAATCCTTGACCAGTTCACGTCGATGCTTCCGGAACTTCAGAAGCGGATCCCTTGCGAGGAACAGTACAAGACCTTTGTTCCCGGGGACAAGTCAGACATCTATGCCTATGATGCCATCTACTGCGCCGGCCACGCCAACGCGGGAATCAAGCTGATCGCCCTTAACCTCCCGTATGACGCTGACGTGCAGGCCAAGGCCGGAACCCGTACCGCGCTTCTCCGCAATGTGATGATGGAGAAGTTCAACAGGCTTGTGAATCCGGTAGGCATCGTAGTCCTTGCCCCTGACCAGCAGGATCATCTTGACGAGGAGGCTTTTTACTGGAACATAGCCTTCCGGGAGATTTCCCACGGGCTTGGCGTGAAGGAGACCGTCAACGGTAAGGGAACCGTCAACGACGCCCTCGGCAACAAGGCTCTCACCTGGGAGGACGCGAAGGCCAATGCCCTCGGACTTTACTTTGTCTGCAAGCTGATTGACGAGCACAAGATTCCTGCGCTCATCACCAAGGAGGATGCCATCACCACTTTTGTGGCCAACCTTATCCGTTCCGAGCGTTTCGGAGAGACTTCTCAGCTCGGAAGGGCTTATGTGATGCTCTTCAACTACCTCAACACCAACGGAGCTTTCAGGCGCGGGGACAGCGGCAAGTACTCGATCGACTACGAAAAGACCATTTCTCTCGTGGCCGAGTTCGCCGGCATCGCCATCAAGACTCAGGCGACAGGGGACTATGAGTTCGCGGAGCAGTTCGAGAACACATACTGCATCCAGTCGGAGGACTTCAAGGCTGATCTCGTGAACATCCGTCTTGAGAACATTCCTATCGACATAAGGTTTGAATTCCAGAAATAATAACTGATAATCAATACTGAAATGGCTGAAAAGAAATTCAATGTGAAGTACTGTGTGCTTCTGCCAATCGTTC
>CAVFMX010000016.1:0-4081 GCA_963623745.1 Bulleidia sp. | reverse complement strand
GCCTGACGCATCATGTTCGCACCCATCAACGCGCGGTGTGCGTCATCATGCTCAAGGAACGGAATCAGGGATGCGGCCACTGAAGCCATCTGGTTAGGAGCCACGTCCATGTAGTCAACCTGCTCCTTTGAGACCACAGGGAAGTCGGCCTCAAGACGGCACTGGATCCTGTCTTCCTTGATGGATCCGTCGTCCTCCATCTTCACCTTGGCAAGGGAGACAAGCTTGTTCTCCTCCTCTTCGGCTGTCATGTAGTGCCATCCCTTGTCTGTCAGGTCAACCTTTCCCTCGTGAACCTCACGGTAAGGTGTCTCGATGAATCCGAGCTGATTGATTCTCGCATAGACACAAAGGGATGAGATAAGTCCGATGTTCGGGCCTTCCGGTGACTCGATCGGGCAGAGACGTCCGTAGTGGGTGTAGTGTACGTCACGAACCTCGAATCCGGCTCTGTCTCTTGAAAGACCTCCGGGGCCAAGGGCCGAGAGACGGCGCTTGTGCGTGATCTCGGCCAGAGGGTTGGTCTGGTCCATGAACTGTGACAGCTGGCTGGTTCCGAAGAACGAGTTGATCACGGAGGACAGTGTCTTCGCGTTGATCAGGTCGATCGGGTTGAACTGCTCGCTGTCGCGGACGTTCATCCTTTCACGGATGGTTCTGGCCATTCTTGAGAGTCCGACGCTGAACTGGTTGGCGAGCTGTTCGCCGACAGTGCGCACGCGTCTGTTGCTCAAGTGGTCGATGTCATCGACGGTGGCCTTTGAGTTTATGAGCTGGATGAGATACTTGATGATCTCGATGATGTCCGTGTTGGTGAGCACCCTGACCTCAGGATCGGTCGAGAGACCCAGCTTCTTGTTCAGCCGGAATCTTCCGACAATGCCGAGATCGTACCTCTTCTCGGAGAAGAAGAGCTTGTCGATGACATCCCTCGCCGTGGCCTCATCAGGCGGTTCGGAATTGCGAAGCTGCTTGTAGATGTAGTTGACAGCCTCTATCTCGGTGTTTGTAGGATCCTTCTGGAGGGTGTTGAATATGATCGCATATTCATTGGAGTTGGCCTCGTCCTTCTGGAGAAGGATGGACTTGACATCGGTGTCGGAAATCTTGGCGATGGTGTCATCGTCCAGGATCTCGCCTCTTTCCACGATAGGGATGGTCCTTTCAATAGGGATCACCTCTCCTGTGTCCTCGTCCTCGAAATCCTCTGTCCATGTCTTGAGAACCTTGGCGGCGAGTTTCCTGCCCTTGTTCTCCTCAAGACTCTTTTTTGTGACCTCGATCTCGTCGGCGAGACCGAAGATGTCTATGATGTCCTTGTCGGAATTGAAGCCGATCGCACGCAGAAGAGTCGTGACAGGCAATTTCTTCTTGCGGTCGATGTAGGCGTACATCACGTTGTTGATGTCTGTCGCGAATTCAATCCATGACCCCTTGAAAGGGATGATTCTGGCTGAATATAACTTCGTTCCGTTGGCATGCATGCTCTGGTCGAAGAACACGCCCGGGGAGCGGTGCAGCTGGGACACTATGATTCTTTCTGATCCGTTGATTACGAATGTGCCGGCCGGTGTCATGTACGGAATGTTGCCGAGGTACACATCCTGGACTCTTGTGTCGAAGTCCTCGTGCTCTGGATCTGTGCACGAAAGGCGGAGTTTTGCCTTCAGAGGGACATTGTAGGTAAGCCCTCTTTCAAGACACTCGTCGATCGAATATTGAGGCGGGTCGATGAAATAGTCGATGAATTCCAACTTGTAGTTGTTCCTCGTGTCTTCGATCGGGAATATCTCCTGAAACACCTGGAAAAGGCCTTCATTCTTCCTGTTTTCCGGGGTTGTCTCCAACTGGAAGAAATCCTTGAAAGATTTCAGCTGAACTTCCAGAAGGTCAGGATATTCCAGAATTTTTGAGGTAGCGAACATTATTCGCTTGTTATTAGTCTTTTTTGACATGTTCTGCCTTTAGGAAATGGAGAAAAACTTAATACGACAAAAAGGTTTAGAGCCTTCTTAGGCTCTAAACCTGATGATTTTCCCGCCAGGGGAAGCTGGGTTATTTAACCTCAACTTCGGCGCCTGCCTCTTCGAGGGCAGCTTTCAGTTGCTCAGCCTCAGCCTTGGAGACTTTCTCCTTGACTGTCTTAGGAGCGCCGTCCACAAGATCCTTGGCTTCCTTCAGACCGAGACCGAGAGACTCTTTAACGGCCTTGATAACCTGAAGCTTGGCTGCGCCCGCTGACTTGAGGACAACGTCAAACTCGGTCTGCTCCGCAGGAGCCGCCTCTGCCGCTCCGGCTACCGGACCCGCTACAGCTACAGCTGCGGCTGCAGGCTCGATACCATATTCTTCCTTGAGAACCTTAGCAAGTTCCTGAACGTCTTTTACAGAGAGGTTAACCAACTCTTCTGCAAGTGCTTTTACATCTGCCATAATTGATAATTATTAAATTGTTTGTTATTATTTCTCTTCTTTTTCCGAAAGTGTCTTGACAAGCCCGGCGACTGTGCTGCCACCGCCGTTCTGAAGAGCGGAGATGACATTGCGTACAGGCGCCTGAAGGAGAGAGACGATGTCTCCGATGAGTTCTTCCTTGGACTTGATGGCACAGAGTTCGTCGAGTTTTTCGGCACCGACAAACGCACACTCCTGAACGTAGGCGCCTTTGAGCTGCGGCTTGCCCATTTCCTTCTGAAGCTTCTTGATGAGCTTCGCAGGTCCGTTAGGAGTCTCGGAGTACATGATGGCCGTGTTGCCTTTGAGGACAGGGAGGATGAGATTCATCTCCTCGTTGTCCAATGCCTTGAGGACATGGGCGAACAGAGAGTTCTTCACCACTGTCAGCTTGATGCCCTGATCGAAGCAGATACGGCGGAGTTTCACGGTGTTTCCAGCATTCAGACCCTCGATGTCAGTGACATAGAAGTTAGGGTACTGATTCAGTTGAGCCGAGATGCTTTCAATAATCTGATCTTTCAATTCCTTCTTCATAATGAAATCCTTTTTTACTCGGCGCTGCCGCTGGTGAATGCTTTAACATCTATCTTGATGCCGGGGCTCATTGTGCTGCAGATGGCCGCACTCTTGAGGTATGTGCCCTTGAGGGTCTGAGGCTTGAGTTTCAGCACCTCGTTCAGGAGAGCGGAAGCGTTCTCGCAGATCTGAGCCGGAGTGAATGAAACCTTGCCGATGGCCGCATGGATGATGCCTGTCTTGTCAACCTTGAAATCGATCTTGCCGCCCTTTACATCCTTGACAGCGTTGCCGACCTCCATTGTGACGGTGCCTGTCTTAGGGTTAGGCATGAGTCCTCTCGGTCCGAGAATACGTCCGAGCGCGCCGACCTTGGCCATGACTGAAGGGGTGCAGATGATGACATCCACATCTGTCCATCCGCCTTTGATCTTTTCAACATATTCATCAAGACCTACGTAGTCCGCTCCGGCTTCCTTCGCCTCATTCTCCTTGTCAGGGGTACAGAGTACAAGGACTCTGACAACCTTTCCGGTTCCATGAGGAAGGCTGACCACGCCACGGATCATCTGGTTGGCCTTACGAGGGTCAACACCAAGATTGGCGGACAGTTCCACCGATGCATCGAACTTTGTGTAGGTGATGTCCTTCAGAATTTCACATGCCTGTGCAAGAGTGTACAGCTTTGAAGCGTCATACTTTGCGATGACGGCTTTCTGATTCTTTGTGATTCTACTCATTTCGCGTGTGAAAATTAAAGGTTCTCAGGAAAATTTCCGGTGACCTTGATGCCCATACTTCTTGCTGTTCCGGCAACCATCCTCATGGCTGACGCAAGAGTGAATGCATTGAGGTCAGGCATCTTGCCTTCCGCGATCGCTTTCACCTGATCCCATGTGACGGACGCGACCTTCCTTCTGTTAGGCTCTCCGGAGCCTTTCTGAATCTTGGCCGCTTCCTTGAGGGAGATGGCTACTGGCGGCTGTTTTACCTCGAACGTGAAGGACTTGTCTGAATAGACAGTGATGACCACAGGCAGAATCTTTCCGGCGCTCTGTTGGGTCGCCGCATTGAACTGCTTGCAGAAGTCCATAATGTTCAAGCCTTT
>CAVFMX010000015.1:0-2036 GCA_963623745.1 Bulleidia sp. | reverse complement strand
AGATCGATGACCTGATGCTCCTGTGCAACGCCGACATCACCTCCAAGAACCCGGTGAAAGTGGCCAGAATCCGGCAGAATTTCGAACTCGTGAAGCGCAAGCTCGTCGAGGTCGAGGCCAAGGATGCCATCCGCAATTTCAAGAACCCGATCACCGGAGAGCATGTGATGGAAGTTTACGGCCTCAGCCCGTGCCGCGAGATCGGCGTTTTAAAGGAATATGTAAAAGAAGCCATCCTGGACGGCCAGATCGGCAACAACTTCGGGGAGGCCGATGCTCTCATGCGCCTGAAAGCCGCCGAAATGGGGCTTGTGCCGGTCATTCCGTAGAGTAAATACAGCCCGGCCGTGGTCTGAATAAAACTGCTTGCGGCCAAGACAGGAGAAGCCCCGTCTTATGCTTTTCGGAATGTCTTTCCGAAAGGCATGATGGACATCAGTGCCATTTTGAAATGCTGGAGACCGAACGGAATGCCTACGACCGTGATGCAGCAGATGAGTCCGAAGACAAGGTGAGCAGCCGCGATCTCCCACCAACCCGACAGAATCCAAAGCACATTCATGAATATGCTGAGGCAGCCTCCGGCATTGGTTCCGTCCACGACATCAGTTCCGAACGGCCACAACGCGAACACCCCGAACTTCCACAGCTGGTATCCGAACGGCATCCCGATGATGGTCACGCAGAAGAAAAGCCCCACAATGAAATAGCTGAGGGCGACCAAAAGGCCTCCCAGAATCAGCCAAAGGATATTCCCGATGAATCTCATAATGCTCGTGCATATTTCTGACCGCAATATACGACAAATTTCCGATGATGTGAATACAATCAGATTAAACGATAAATACCAACTTTTCGCCACAATCCCTGAACGGAAACCGTACAGAATACCGAAAAATTGCGATTGCCGGACTTTCCGTGTCGCTGTACTTTTGCCGTGTCAAATTGAAAAGGTAAAAATGAGACAAAGGATTTTACTTCTGGTAATACTGATTGCGGTAAGTTTTGCAGCTGACGCTCAGAAACTTACGGTCGGCGGATATGGTGAGGCGATGATGTCCCGCAACTTCTACAGCGATGCTTGGCAGAGGTACAGCCATCCGGAACAGTACAAGGATGACAAGAGTCACGGACGGTTTGACATACCGCATTTTGTCATCAACCTTGGCTACGACTTCGGGAAGGGCTGGACACTCGGCACGGAAATAGAGTTCGAGCATGGAGGTACGGAAAGCGCGGTAGAACTGGAGGCTGACGAGGCCGGGGAATATGAGAGCGAGATCGAGCGCGGAGGAGAGGTGGCTTTGGAACAGTTCTGGCTCCAGAAGGCTTTCAGTGACGCATTCAATGTCAGAACCGGAATGATCATAATCCCGGTGGGACTGACAAACGGTCACCACCTTCCTACCGAGTTCTTCACGGCTTACAGGATGGAAGGGGAGAACACCGTGTTCCCTTGCACCTGGCACGAGCCGGGAATCGAGATTCTGGGCAATCTCGGTAAATGGTCTTATGAACTGATGTTCCTTCCTGGACTTGACTCGGACAGATTCAGCACGGAGAACTTCATCCAGGGCGGAGCCGGATCTCCTTACGAATTCAAGATCGCGAACTCCTACGCCGGGGCGTTCAGGATTGACAACCACTCTGTCAAAGGACTCAGGATGGGCCTTAGCGGCTACTTCGGATCAAGTTTCAACAACTCTCTGACGAAGAACTCCAAGTACAAGGACTGCAAAGGCGAAGTGATGATCGGTTCGGCGGACTTCACCTACACGGGGCGCAACCTGATCGCAAGAGGCTGTTTTGATTATGCGCATCTGAATGATTCACAGCAGATCACGGCGTTCAACAAGAACAATATGTCAAATGCCTCACCTTCTCCTCACAATGCGGTCGGTTCTGATGCGATCGTCGGCAGCATAGAGGTGGGCTATGATATTCTTTCACTCATCAAGAAGGAGAGCAAGTGCTACGCTTTCGCCCACTACGAGTACTACGATTCGATGTTCAAGGTGGCCGACGGCGTGCTGGAC
>CAVFMX010000014.1:0-2326 GCA_963623745.1 Bulleidia sp. | reverse complement strand
GGAAAGCCTGAACAAGATAAAGCCCGCTTCCATCGCCTCAATGATCGTCTATAAGCCCGGCAGCAAAGAAGCATTCAAACTGTCAGGCAAGGACAATGTCGCTGTCATAGACGTCGTTACGAAATAATTTCTCTTCCATACGCAGAAACGCCGCCGAACGCACGTGTCGTGAGGCGGCGTCTCGTCTTCTTCTACCGGAGGAGAGTTGCCGACCCGTCTTGCTCATTCAATAAGCGGTGCGGATGAGCCTCATAATCCGCAAAAAGTGAAGTTTCTCCCGAAATTCTCGTAACATCTGTCATCTGTGTTGTCCATAACTTTGCCCCGTCAAACAAACACAGATGAATATGAAAAAGAGAATTATCACAACTGTTGCGGCGCTGGCCACTATGACTGCCGGTGCCGCTTTCGCGCAGGACAAGGGTGCGACCGTCGCCGGTGTCCCCGTAGTTGAACTGAACAACGGAGTCCTGATGCCACGCTTCGGCCTCGGAACATATCTCCAGCCCTCAGATGATGTGTGCATGCGGTCTTGTCTTGCGGCATTGAAAGCCGGTTACCGCCACATAGACACGGCCCGCGCCTACAATGACGAGCGCGGTGTTGGACAGGCCGTCAAGGAGAGCGGCATCCCACGTGAGGAAATCTGGATCACGAGCAAGATATGGCCTACGGAATACGGCGAGGGCAAGACAATGGAAGCCATCGACAAGATGCTGGAAAGAATGCAGCTTGACTACATAGACCTGCTGTATGTACACCAGCCGGTCGGAGATTTTCTCGGAGCGTGGATGGATATGGAGAAAGCTGTGGAGCAGGGCAAGGTCCGTTCGCTGGGAATCAGCAATTTCGACACTGACGGCGAAGCCTTCGAGCGCATTATGAAAGAGGCGCGCATCAAACCGGCCGTCCTTCAGATGGAATGTCACCCGTATGCGCAGAGGCTGGAGATGAGAGACATCGCCAAGCGGAACAACATCCGGGTGGAATGCTGGTTTCCGCTCGGAGGGGCGATGTCAGACGGAATGATTCTTAATGACCCCGTGATCGGATCCATCGCCAAGGCGCACGGAAAAAGTGCCGCCCAGATAATTCTGCGTTGGCATATTCAGGAAGGATTCTCCGTCATTCCTGGTTCGAAGAACCCAAAACATATTCAGGAGAACATCGATATATTCGACTTTGAGTTGACTGACGATGAGATGGCACAGATCCGGGCTCTGAACAAAGAGGAAAGGGTGTTCAATCTGTCCAGAGAGGATGCCGAAAAGTTCTTCCTGAGTGTACAACTGCCTGACTGACACTATGGAATACCGTACACTTGGACTCAGCGGACTGCGTGTGTCCGCCGTGGGCTTAGGCTGTATGGGAATGAGCCACGCATACGGAGCACCGCCAGACCGGAAAGAGATGACGGAACTCCTCTCATACGCTGTCGATATGGGTTACACCTTCTTCGACACCGCCGAAGTCTATGGCACGGCGGACAGACCGCACGACAACGAGGAACTTCTCGGGCAGGCGTTGACTGCGTTCCGCAACAGGATCGTCATCGCTACCAAGTTTGGGCTCACCTTCGACGCTCCTGAATCGTCCGGCCCTCACAAGCTCATACCGGATTCGAGGCCGGAGACAATCCGAAGAGCAGTGGACGGCTCTCTGAGACGCCTGAGGACAGACCATATCGACCTCTATTATCAGCATCGCATCGACCCGTCTGTAGAACCGGAGGAAGTGGCGGCAACTATGGCAGACCTTATCCGTGAAGGAAAAATCCTGCATTGGGGAATATCCGAGGCCACGGAGGAATATCTGCGCAGGACGCACAAGGTCTGCCCTGTCGCGGCGGTGCAGAATAGATATTCGATGATGGCGAGAAAGCACGAGAGCATTTTCCCTGTATGCGAGGAGTTGGGCGTGGGCTTCGTGGCGTTTTCGCCATTGGCCAACGGTCTTCTGACAGAGTGCTACAACGCTCTCTCACAGTTCGACAGCAGAACCGACTATCGCGCGTCAATGCCTCAGTTCCGCAGCGAGAGTTTCGAGAAGAACAAGTCTCTCTTCGCGCTTCTTGACCATCTTGCCGAGGAACACCACGCCACACCTTCTCAGGTCGCCCTTGCTTGGATGATGAACAAGCGTCCGTGGATTGTCCCGATTCCTGGCACCAGACACCTCTCGCGGCTGAAGGAAAACGCCGGAGCCGTGGATATTCATCTGGCGGGAGACGAACTGCGGAGGATAGATGAGGAACTGGACTTGATGGAAATGAGTGAAGTCTTCGGAGGTTCGCCGGTTCTGCAGAAACCATAAATTCCACATTAGC
>CAVFMX010000013.1:0-16820 GCA_963623745.1 Bulleidia sp. | reverse complement strand
CGGAACCCTGTTCCCGAATTTCGCACGTTACCGAAATTCGGGAACAGGGTTCCGCTGACTTTCCCCAGCACGGCCAAGCCCCTCCGGAAGCTCCGCAGTGGAGGATAAATTTCGCTGAAATTGGGAACTTTTCACTTTGGGAAGGCCAAGAATATTCCACTTCAGAAGAGTTGTACTGCTGCGGTATATCCTTACGGCTAAATAAGTTCCACTTTAAGAGGCGGTTGTTCCCTCCACTTATTTACCACTCGGGCATTTTTGTCTTAAATGGTTTTATAATTTTGTATGTCCCAAAACCTCATCCTGTCGTTCTGGATCCGGTGCGGGACTAACACAAACTAATTTATAATTGTATGCGTAAACTTATAGTGTTCTTGATGCTGTTGGTCGGCTTCTCGGCCTACGCCCAACAGCATTCCGTAAGCGGAACGGTCAAGGATCAGAATGGACAGCCGGTTGTCGGGCTCACAGTACTGGAGCAGGGTACCGGTAACGGTGTCACCACTGATCTTGATGGCCGTTATAACATCAATGTGTCATCAAAAGACGCTGTTTTGGAATTCGCGTCCCTTGGTTATGGCACAGTGAACGAGAAAGTGGGTGACCGCTCCGTGATCAATGTCACGGTCAAGGAGGAGGCCATCGCTCTTGATGCTGTCGTCGCCATCGGCTACGGCTCCGTGAAGAAAAGGGATCTGACCACCGCCGTCTCCACGGTTTCCACGGAGGACATCAGCCTTCGTCCTGTGCCGACAGTTTCCGGGTTCATTCAGGGAAAGGTTGCCGGTGTGACGGTTCAGCAGACATCCGGAACTCCGGGAGGCGGGATGACCGTCAGAGTGAGGGGCAACTCGTCCATCACCTCGGGAAATGACCCTCTCTACGTTGTGGACGGAGTCCCTGTCGGAACCGGTAACGGTGCCATCACCTACCTGTCTCCTAACGACATCGAGACCATGCAGATCCTCAAGGATGCCTCATCGGCGGCGATCTACGGATCAAGGGCAGCCAACGGCGTCGTCCTCATCACCACGAAAAAAGGGTCGAAGGATGTCGGCCCGCAGATCAACTTCACTTCCTATGTCGGTCTCGGCAAAGTGGCCAAGACATTCGATGTCCTGAATGTCTCCCAGTACAAGGAACTTATGGACGAGATCGGAGCGGTGAAGCTTCCGGACGGTCTCAAGGACGAGACCGACTGGTTCGAGGAAACCTACAGGACGGCTGTCTCGCAGAACTACCAGCTGTCTGTCTCCAATGCAAACGACAAGACAAAGTACTACATCGGCGCAGGTTATGTCGATCAGGAAGGAATCATCCGCACGAGCTACTACAAGAGGTACAACTTCAGGGCAAGCATGGAATCGGACATATTCAAGTGGATCAATGTCGGAGCGGACGTGACTTTCTCCCATTGGAAGCAGAACGGCATCATTTCCGGTACAGGCTCCAACAGGGCGGGTGTCGTGATGTCCGTGATAAACACTCCGACCTACGCCAAGGTCTGGAGCGAGGATAACCCTGACCAGTACTGGACCAAATTCTACGGTGCCAATGTGACGACTCCGGCCGAGAACATCGCACGGCAGGAGAACTTCTACGACCAGAACGACAGGCTCATCCTCACCGGACACGCCACGATAAAGTTCAGCAAAAATCTGAACTTCAAGTCCACGGCCACAATGGACCGGACTTGGACGTTCAACTACGAGTTCCTCGATCCGATCAAGACGGCTGAAGGCCGCACGCAGCACGGAACCGCCAGTGCCACCCGCGCGGACAACAGGGTGATCGTGCTGGACAACATTCTGACCTATAAAAATAATTTCGGACGCCACAGCCTTGAGGCCATGGCCGGAACTTCGGCCACACTTTCCCATTGGGAGAACCTGACCGGATCAAGGCAGTATTTCTCAGCGGACTACGACAATGTCCTCTATGGTCTGAACGGGGGCAACTCCTCCGGCCTGAGGGGAAATTCCCAAGGCCTTTCCGAGTGGAACATAATGTCTTACCTCGGAAGAATCGCCTACAACTACGACAGCAGGTACTATGTGACCGTGAACATGCGCGCTGACGGTTCGTCAAAGCTTGCGCCGGGGCACAGATGGGGCTATTTCCCTTCCGCATCCGTGGCATGGCGAATCTCCGGCGAGGACTTCATGCAGGACATCGACTGGATCAGCGACCTGAAACTCCGTGCCGGATGGGGCCAGCAGGGCAATCAGGGTGGTCTCGGCGACCACGCCTGGGTTCAGAAATATTCCGTGGTTTACTATGACTGGACAAAGTCTGAGAACGCTCAGGCGACACCTTCCCTTGGTGCCAACAGCAACATAGGCAACCGGGATCTGACCTGGGAGACCACCACTCAGAGCAATGTCGGGATTGACTTCTCTGTCCTGAACAGCCGTTTGAACTTCACTCTGGACGGGTACTACAAGTACACCACCGACCTGCTGCTGAACGTGCCGCTTCCGTCGCCGTATTCAAGCATTTCCAGAAACGAGGGAGAGATGTCCAACTGGGGTCTTGAGTTCGCGGTCTCTTCCGTGAACATCGACAAGGGCGGTTTCCGCTGGAACACTGACTTCAACATCTCGATGAACCGCAACAGACTTGAGAAACTCACTCTCCAGCAGGTGTATAACTACATCAAACCTTCTGACATACAGAGCGAGTACGTGGTCCGCATGACTCCGGGCAAGCCGCTGTCGCAGTTTTGGGGCTACAAGGCGAACGGAGTCGATCCGGAGACCGGCCTGATGATCTACGAGGATCTGGACGGCAACGGCAAGATCACGGACTCGGACAAGACCTGGATCGGAGACCCTAATCCTGATTTCACGTTCGGCATGACCAATAATTTCAGTTTCAAGGGTTTCAACCTCAGCTTCCTTATTACCGGCTCTGTGGGCAACGACATCTACAATGCCTCCAGAGTCGACATGGAAGGGATGGTGAACGGGTACAACCAGACGACCGCGACTCTCCGACGTTGGAAGATTCCTGGACAGATCACCGACATCCCCAAGTCAAACGAGATGTACAACGTGAAGGTCTCGTCCCGTTGGATCGAGGACGGCTCTTACCTGAAGGTGAAGAACATCACCCTGTCCTACGATTTCGCCGGTCCTAAACTCAAACGGCTCAACATCACAAGGATCCGCCCTTACGTGACGCTGGACAACATGGTCACGTTCACGAAATATTCCGGCTACGACCCGGAGATGAGCCAGTACGCCGCAGCCACGAACTTCGGAATCGACTGGGGGACTTATCCTTGCGTGAAGACCGTGACATTCGGTGTGAACGTTGATTTCTAAAAGAAGATGATGAGTATGAAAAAGACATTTGTTATAATTTCGCTGGTTTCACTGGTGTCCCTCGCCTCCTGCGACTTGGATCTCTATCCGGAGACGGGCTACAATGAGGGGAATGTGTTCGTCCCTAAGGACACCACGACCTCCCAGTACACGACAGCCGCGCAGATGGAAAGCCTTGTCAAAGGTTTCTACAGCGGTGTGCTGAAAAACGACCGGATGCAGAGGCTTCAGTTCATGGACTGGCTGGTCTATTCGGAAGTCCGTGCGGACAACGCCTACAACGGTTCTCCGAGCACTGCCGAGCTTGTCGGCATAGAGTCCAACAAGATCGACGGTTCCAATCAGAATGTCACCCGGGACTGGGATGACTTCCAGATCGCGATCAACGCCGCCAACCAGGTCATCTGCAACATCGACCGCATCCAGAAGCTCGATCCGTCGATGACCCAGACCCAGCACGACAATTGGCTGGCTCAGGCCGACATCCTCAAGGCGTTCTATGTTTTCAGGGGAACCCAGCTCTACAACACCATTCCGGTCATCAATTCCATTCCTGACCCTATCACGGCGGAAAACGTCGAGGAGGTCTATCCTTCCTACTATCCTTCCCGCCCGGCGAGGGAGGAGATATATTCCCAGATAGTCAGCATGCTTGAATTCGCTGCGGAAAAGGCCCCTGACCTTTCGGCGGACGACAAGTTCCTGCTTTCCAAGACTTTCGCCAAAGGCATCCTCGCGCACGTCTATGCCGAGAAGTCCAACGTTCAGGACTGGGGCAAGGTCGCGCAGTGGTGCGAGGCTGTCGAGAAGGACATGAATGTCGATTCAGGCAGCGCAGAGTCTCTCCGCGCCTCTTTGTGCGAGAGCTACAAGGATCTGTGGTCTTACGACGTGACCGCCAAGACTGCCGCCAAGAACACCAAGGAGTCCATCTTCGAGGTGACTTTCACGGCATCTTCCGGCAACTGGCTCCACATGATGTTCCACAGGAACCAGTTCTCTCCTATGGACAACTACACGTGGTCGAAATGGATCACCCCGTCCCGGGATCTTGTCAATGCCTATGACGAAGAGGGTGACACGGAGAGGAAGAACGTCAGCATCCTTTGGGATTCCTGCACCTGGAGCCTCTACTATCCGGAGGAGGAATATGCTTTCATGGGCAAGATGGAGACGAACGCCACGAGCATCATCCTGATGCGTCTGGCTGAGATTTACCTGCTTCATGCAGAGGCTCTTGCCATGACAGGCGACAGCGCCGGAGCTTTGAAGTACGTGAACGCCGTGCGTCTGCGCGCCAAACTGCCTTCTGTAAGCGGCCTTTCCGGCGACCAGCTGATAGACAAGATCCTGGACGAGCGCCGTCTCGAACTGGCCTTCGAGGGATTCCGCTTCTTTGACCTTGTGCGTCATGACAAGGCGATAGATGTCCATAACAATGTCTGGAAGGATGATTCCTATTATCTGACGAGGGATCCGCTGGATCAGTACAGCATATTCCTTCCTGTCCCGACGACGGTGCTTGACACCAATCCTAACATAGAACAGAATGCAGGTTATTAGAATCATGCGCCGCAATAAACTGACTATCATTCTTGCGCTTCCTTTCCTTTTGTCTTTCTGCGGAAAGAATTCCGGGAACGGAGGCGGAGAGAACGGCGGAGGAACAACTCCCGCGCCGGAGCCGGAAGAGACTGCCGTGACGGCTTACGTCACAGCGGCGGACAAGTCAAGGCTCTTCGACTCCGAGGCTCTGGAACTCCGCAAACCCGGCTCGATGGCGGTGAACCTCATCACGCTTGACTCCACTGTCACCTACCAGATGGTGGACGGCTTCGGCCCGGCGCTGACCGGAAGTTCCTGCTACAATCTCAGGGCGGTGATGGAACCGTCCGCCAAGTCGGCCTTGCTCAAGGAGATCTTCGATCCCAAGGAGGGTCTGGGCTTCAGCATGGTCAGGGTCTCGATCGGCTCCTCTGATTTCGGCCTTGACGAGTACACCTGGTGCGACCGGAAAGGATTGGAGAATTTCGCGGCCAATGAATATGACACCCGCGACCTGTTTCCGATCCTGAGGGAGGTCCTGACCATCAATCCGGATGTCAGGATCGTCGCTTCTCCGTGGTCGGCTCCCCGCTGGATGAAAAGAGGGGTTGACAACGACGATGACTATTACTCATGGACAAGCGGAAGGCTCAAGCCGGAGTGCTACGGGGACTACGCCGAGTACTTTGTCCGCTGGATCAGGGTGATGGAGTCCCAAGGGTTCGACATCTATGCCGTGACGCTCCAGAACGAGCCTCTGAACAAGGGCAACTCGATGTCGATGTACATGACCTGGCAGGAGCAGCGTGATTTCATCAAGACCGCCGTCGGGCCGGCTTTCAAAAAGGCCGGGCTGGACACGAAGATCCTGTTGTACGACCACAACTACAACTACGACAACATTTCCGGCCAGCAGGGCTACCCGATGAACATCCTCTCCGATCCCGAGGCCGCTGAATATGTCGCCGGCTCCGCGTGGCACAACTACTATGGCAGTCCCTCCGAACTGGACAACATGCTGAAGATGTTCCCTGAAAAGGAGATCTATTTCACCGAGGCCTCCATCGGGGGCTGGGCTCCGGATTTCGGAAACTGTCTGCTGAAGGACTTCGACAACATCTTCATCCAGACTCTTTCCAGAGAGAACAAGGGCGTCACACTGTGGAACCTTGTCCTGGACGAGAACTATGGTCCGAAGCGTCCGGGAGGCTGTCAGAACTGCTACGGAGCGGTGATGTGCGATTCCAGGACAGGAAAGGTCACCGACAGGAACACCCAGTACTACAATCTCGCGCATGCTTCCAAGGTCATCCGTCCCGGAGCGCGCCGGATAGCCATGAAGGGGACTCCCAAATCGGGCGTGTCCTGTCTGGCGTTCCTTAATCCGGATCATTCCTACGGAATCATCATCGAGAACACTCTCTCCGAAGACTATCAGTTCACTTTCTCCGATTCGGGGCATTCGGTGAAGTTCACCGCTCCGGCGAAGTCGATAGCTTCGATAAAATGGAACAACTAACACAATGACAATGAATATGAAAAATATTATCAAACCATCTCTGGCAGTGTTGATGGCCGCCACGGTTCTGACTTCCTGCTACAAGGAACCGAAGCTTAAGGTGACTGACAAGGGTCCGGAGATGACATGCCGGATCGCGGAATCCGCCCTGATGGGCGAGAACCTTCCTTTCGAGATCACCTTGAATGACGACATCGCCCTTTCCACCCTTCAGCTTCACCTGTTCTTTGACGGAACCGAGGTGAGCGAGACCGTAATCCGTACCAAGGAAAACGGAACCTACAAGGGGACATTGAACATCCCTTATTACGCCGACATCTCGGACGGCACGGCGGAGCTTACTGTCACGAGCCAGAACATCGAGTTCGGCCTGACAGAAGAAAAGAAGGATCTGGCCGTGTCGCGCCCTGTCTTCGACTATCTCACCCTTGTCACTGCTGACGGTGCGGAGTACAGGATGTCCAAGATCGGGGACTATGAATATTCCTGCACGGCGGAGTTCCCGAAGGAACTGAACGCCAAGATCGTGTCCGCTCCGTTCGGGACTCTTGGCGAGACGCTTGCTTTCGGCTACGACGGCAAGGCTATCGCCATTGGAGGCGAGAACTACATCCCGTTCACCTACGGTTACTCCGGGGAGTACACCGTGACCCTGAACACAAAGACCCTTGAGGGGACTCCGTTCGTGAAACTGTCTGTCAACGGCGAGACTCCTGTGGCGATGGACAAGGCCGAGGAGATCCCGGCCGGCAGCTATGGAGTGAACATTCCGCTCACGCAGGACGGGACGCTGACCGTCTTCGGTGTCGATCTGAGGGATTGGGTGATTGACTCGGACTACCTTGAGACGATCGACATCGGGAAGGGGACGTTCAAGTTCCTCCCTGTAACCGGACAGTACAGAGTCGTTCTCCAGACCTCCAACAAGTTCATCCGCATCAACCCGATGAAGGCCGGAGCCTTGACTGGCAGGGACTATTTCCCTGTGCTTGGCGATGATTTCTCCGGAGCCCTCTGGGCCATCGGTGATGCCACGATCGGCAAGCCGGAAGCCTCAGGCGCGGGTTGGGCTCCGGAGGTGGGCGGACTCTGCTGCGCTCCGGTCAAGGACAAGGTGTTCCAGCTGACGCTCGTGGCCGGCCACGGACTGGGCGTTGAGCCGGGCAGCAATTTCAAGTTCTTCTTCCAGAGGACATGGGGGGGGGAACTGAAAGGCACGTCATACTCGGATGTGGATCTTCCGTCCGAACTCGGGATGACGGCTGACGGCAACATAGGAGTTGTCACCGCCCTCAATCCGGGAGATGCCTACAGGTTCACCGTCGATTTCAGCTCCGCCACAAAGACATCCGACTCGGCGACGGGGGTGAAGCTTGTCGGTGTGAAACTCTGATCGGTTTGTACAGAATAATATTCAGAAATTATGATTAAGAAATTCCTATATGCGTTGTGTCTCTGCTCCGGGCTTCTGACTTTGGGAGCGTGCGACGACAAGGTCGCCAAGGGAGACGCCTATCTCGATTTCCTGAACGACGAGGGAAAGAGAGAATCCACTGTCACGTTCGTCCGTTCGGGCGGCGAGCGCATTCTGAACATGGTCTCCAACACTGACTGGACCATTGATGTGCCAAGCGAGGCGAAGTCCTGGCTGGAGGTTACTCCTACGTCTTCCTCCAATGACAGGAAGGTGACGGTCAAGGTCACTTCCAATGATTCCTACGAGCGTTCGGCAATCCTGAGTCTCAAGGTGTCCGGCAAGGCCGGCAGTCTTAAGGTGACGGTGACGCAGGACGGTGACATGCTTCCGGCGGAGGATTTGCCGGAGAAGCTGAAGAACGACTGCATCCTTGATGTGCAGTTCAATCAGGACGGGTCTGCCGTTGACATTTCCGGGAAAGGAGTCGAAGTCAAGACTGTCCCTGGAGCCGGCCTTGTCACCTATGAGAGCAGGGCGACCAGATCATACGTGGCTCATTTCAACCACGAACCGGGGGCGAGCTTCACATCCGGCTACTATCGTGTTGACTACGCCGAGGATTCCGACCTGTGGAAGAAACTTGCAGACGGACATTCCTTTGAGATTCTGGCAAGGTTCGATGCCAATGTCGCCGACTGGAACAAGGAGATCAAGCCTTTCAGCGCCATGGAGGCCGGCGGAGTCGGATTCCTTATCTCCAAGGGAGACCAGGTCCTGACCTTCCTCCCGAACGTCAGCGAGGATGGCAAGAGCAAATGGATCTGGGCCAAGAGCGGTGTGGTTCCTGAATTCGGGCGTTTCTACCATCTTGTCGGAGTCTGGAACCAGACCGAAAAGAAAGCCTACGTCTATCTTGACGGCGAACTGAAGGGGACTGCTGACGCTCCGGGCAACCTGAGACTTCCGACGAACGTCAACGCCCGCTGGATCTGCATCGGCGGAGATGCCGGCCCTAATGACGCGCAGGCGGGTTGGAAGGGAGACATCGCCATCGCCAGAATATTCGATTCTCCTCTTTCCGCGTCAGATGTGACAACTCTTTACAACCGCGTCAAAGGCTACAGCCTGCCTGTCTCCACCATCAATGTGGACAACATCGTGCTTGCGTCCGGAATCGAGGTGAAGGCGGGAGGCAAGTTCACGATACTCGGGACAGGATTCCAAAACGGCGATGTCATCTCGTTCCAGTCGTTGACCGGGAAATATGTCCGGACGGCGGAATGCGAGGTCTCTGCCGACAAGGCTGTCGCCACTCTTCCGGCGGACATCGTGACTGGTTCCTACAAGGTTGTCCTGCAACGCACCGGAGCGTCCTATCCGCTCGGGGTCACGGAACTGACCGTGACGGACAATCCTGCCGGGTTTAAGGTTCCTGACATCGTGGCTCACAGAGGTTTCCACAAGACGGCTCCTGAAAACTCCGTCGCCGCCGTGAAGGCGGCCAAGGATCTGGGTGTGTTCGCCGCCGAGATCGATGTCTGGAGAACCACGGACGGCCGCCTTGTCATCCATCACGACGCCAAGGTGAACAATCTGACAATCCAGGACTGCACCTACGACCAGCTCAAGGACGTGAAACTTTCCAACGGCGAGGGCTTGCCTACTCTGGAGTCCATCCTGGACTGCATAGGGAAGGATTCCAAGACCAAACTGATCATCGAGATAAAGACACACAATTCACAGGAAAAGCAGGTCGCGGTGGCCACGGATGTGCTGACTATGGTGAAGACGAAGGGAATGGACTCTGTAGTGGAGTACATCGCCTTCGATTTCGAGACCTGTCAGGGGATTGCCGCCGCTGACAAGTCGGCTGTCGTCGGCTATCTTAACGGGGACAAATCACCTGCCGAGGCCGCTGCCGCCGGAATCAAATGCCTTGATTACCAGATGTCCGTGTTCAATTCCAATCCTACGTGGATCGGGGAAGCCCAGAACAAGGGCATTGTGGTGAATGTCTGGACTGTCAACTCGGATTCCGAGATTGTGTCAGCTGTCGCCAAGGGAGTTGACCGCATCACGACCGACAACCCGGACAGGATCGCCGAACTTGCGGAGATCTTCTTCAAGTAAGGATCATTCAAGGGACAAGATCTCACCATGTGAGGGGAAGACCGGAAAGGAATTTTGGGTCTTCCTCTTTATTCTGCTAATTTTGCGGATGCAAAACATTGTTGTATGAACAGACTTGCTGCGATCTTCTTGATGTCCGCCCTTGCATTGGCGGTGTCCTGTGCCGGCGGCGTGGACGATCCTGTGACCAGACTGGACGAGGCCCTCAGGCTCAGGAAAACATACGAGAAATCCTTCATCGACAAGGTCAACGCTCTGAAAAACATGCGCGGAGAGTCGATGATGTTCGCCACCGAGTACAAGCTGAACTCAAAAATCGCGGAGGAATACTCATCCTACAGCTTTGACTCCACGATGGCGTACCTTGACAGAAACACTGTCCTGGCGATCAATAATGACGATGAGGAGCGGCTGACCGAGACAGATCTGATGAAGGTCCGGGAATATGTTCAGGCGGGCTATCACGTGGAGGCATCGAACCTTCTTCAGACCATACGCCCGGCTTGCGTCTCCCCTAAACTCAAGCTTCTCTGGTTTTCTGTCCGCCATTCTCTGGCGGGCGAGATGATGTCGTACTCCGGAGGGCTTGACTTGTACGAGGTGAAGTTCGCAGAACGCAATGAGATGCGCGACTCGCTCCTGAACTACGTCGAACCCGGCTCGTTCGACTGGTACAACCTGAACCGTGAGGCGGCTTTGTCAGCCAAGGATTCGGTGTCAGTGAGGGAACTGGCTCTGAAGATGCTGGACTTGACGGAGGAATATTCCCATGACTATGCCTCTGCGTGCTGGTACTATGCGGAAGGAATTTCCCCGGAAGACCAGAGCCTGAAGCTTGAATGGCTGTGCAGATCGGCCATCTCCGACGTAATGTGCGCCACGAAGGACTATGCCGCCCTTAACGAAGTCAGCCGCATTCTGTTCCATAGGGGAGACATAAACCGTGCTTTCAGATATATGGCGGATTTCGGTCTGCCGGACGCTTTGGCGTTCAACGGCAAACTCAGACCTTGGCAGATCTCCAAGTTCTTCCCGATGATCGAGGGCGCTTATGAGAAACGTCTTGCGGTCCAGAAGCGACATCTCGTGGCATCGATCGTGGTGGTGAGCCTTCTGTTCGTTGTTCTGGCTTTCCTTCTTGCCGCCCTTTTCCGCCATCACGGGAACCTGCGGAAGACAAACGCAAGGTTGAGATCCCTGAATGTCAAGCTGGAGGAATCAGACAAGATCAAGGAGGAGTACATAGCCCAGTTCCTTGAGAAGGTCTCGGACAACATCAGCAAGAACCGCAGGAACCAGAGCCATTTGCTGAAATACCTCCGTCGGGGTGACTACAAGTACCTTATAGATGAGATAGAGTCGCTTCCTCCGGTCGAGGACGACATCCGCCAGTTCTACAAGATGTTTGACGAGGCGTTCCTCAACCTTTACCCCGATTTCGTGGATCAGGTCAACTCACTGCTCGCTGAAGGCGAGAGGATAACCATCAAGGACAGTGATCTGACTCCTGAACTGAGAATCTGTGCCTTGATCCGCCTTGGTGTCACGGACTCAGGCAAGATGGCGGCGCTCCTGCACTATTCCGCCAACACTGTCTATAACTACCGGGCGAAAATACGCAACAAGGCCTTGGGGCCACGCGACAAGTTCGAGGATGCTGTAAAACGGCTGTCGTTGCCGGAGGTGTCCGAGTGACGGATGGATCAGCGGATCCTGTCCTTGATGTTGTACCTGTTCCTTTCCGGGGCGTTGCGGGAGACGAGTTCTCCGATGAATCCGGCGAGGAACAGCATCACGCCGAGGATGACTGCGAGGATGGCAAGGTAGAAAAGAGGCTGGTCGGAGACTGCTCTGAAATGGACACCTTGGGCTTGGTGGACGAGTTTGGCGACTATTATCCATATCGTCATCACAAAACCTACAAGGAACATCAGAAGGCCGGAGAAACCGAAGAAATGCATCGGCTTCTTTCCGAAAGCGCTCAGGAACCAGAGGGACAGAAGGTCAAGGAAGCCGTTCACGAATCTCTCAAGCCCGAACTTGCTCTTGCCGTACTTTCTTTTCTGATGGTGGACGGGTTTTTCGGTGATCTTGGTGAAACCGGCGTTTTTCGCCAGATAAGGGATGTACCGGTGCATCTCGCCGTAAACCTCCACGTTCTTCACGACCTCATTCCTGTAGGCCTTGAGGCCGCAGTTCATGTCGTGAAGCCTGATGCCTGTGATCAGGCGGGCGGTGGCGTTGTACAGTTTTGAAGGAAGGTTCTTGGTCAGTCTGTTGTCCTGACGGTGCCGTTTCCAGCCGGAGACCACGTCGTAGCCTTCTTCGGTGACCATCCGGTACATTTCCGGGATCTCTTCCGGAGAGTCCTGAAGATCCGCGTCCATTGTGACCACCACGCGCCCCTCAGCCTTGGCGAAGCCTTCGTAGAGGGCGGCAGACTTGCCGTAGTTGCGTCGGAAGGAGATTCCTTTGACCCTTTCATCGCCTTTGGCGAATTCCTGAATCTTCGCCCACGAGCCGTCGGTACTGCCGTCATCGATGAAGATGACTTCATAGTCATACCCGTTGGCTTCCGTCACGCTTCTGATCCAAGCCAGAAGTTCAGGAAGAGACTCCTCCTCGTTCAGGAGGGGAACTATTATCGAAAGGTCTTTTGAATATTTCATGATTACTGGTTGTTGCCGGAGTTCCGATCATCCGAGCCGCGCTCTCCGAACTCATTGACAGGAAAAAACCTTCTGGCGAACGCGGTTGAGAGGATCCATCCCCAGAGGTAGCAGTAGATCAGGGACGAGAAGAATGTGATGACCGGAAGTTTTGCGATCATCTTCTCCATCGCTGCGGCCGTGTTTGAGTCCATGATGTTCTGGTAGGTGGTCTGCACGGCCTGGACTGTCTGGCTCAACATGTCCGGATTGATGACCAGAATCTGCAGGATCGAGAATCCGGCCACCAGAATCGAAGAGAACAACGCGACCTTGAGCCCGTAGCGCTGAAGTCCGGCGTAGTCCGTCTGCACCGTATTGAAGAACTTCTGCATCAGGATCCGGAACAGATAGACGCAGGCTATGATCTTGACGATCTTGAGCGCGCCTCCTGCCAGACCGCTCAACATTCCGTTGCCTCCGAGCAGAGTCGGCAGCATCGGCAGGTAATCGAGAAGGATTGTGGCCGCTCCCATGACAAGTCCCGCCAAAGCGGCGCTGTTCCAGGAAACACTGGTGGAAAACTCTTTCTTCATCGTTCTGTCTCTTTAATATTTATGCAAAAATAGCAAAATAATTCGTATCTTTGCCCTTTGGCTAATAATATGGCTGGCCAAGTTCAAGTACTTGGTCTGTAAATACTGGTCAGACCAATTTATTTTAGTTTTCGTATGATTAACATTACATTTCCTGACGGTAGTGTCAGGGCCTTCGAGAAAGGCGTGACAGGTTACGAGATCGCCAAGGGCATCAGCCCGAGGCTTGCGGAGGAAGTCTTGGCGGTGGCCGTCAAACCAGCAGCGGACACAACTGTCAGCAGGGGAGTCACCTACGACCTTAACCGCCCTATCGGAGAAGACAGTTCGATCGTCCTTTTGAAGTGGGACGACGATGAAGGCAAGAGAGTTTTCTGGCACTCCTCCTCACATCTGATGGCGGAGGCCCTTGAGGACATATTCCCCGGCGTGAAGTTCGGTATCGGACCGGCCATCGAGAACGGATTCTACTATGACGTGGATCTGGGCGGCCGTCAGATCACCGACGCTGATTTCGCCAAGATAGAAAAGAGGATGCTTGAGCTTGCGCGCGAGAAGCAGGACTTCGTCCGTCAGGACGTGTCCAAAGCCGACGCTCTCAAACATTTCGAGGCGACCGGCGACAAGTACAAGTGCGAGCTCATCGGCGAACTTGCCGACGGCGCCATCACCTACTACACCAACGGTCATTTCACGGATCTTTGCCGGGGGCCGCATCTGCGCAACACCGAGGTCATCAAGGCCGTCAAACTGACAGCCGTCGCCGGAGCCTACTGGCGCGGAGACGAGAAGCGTGAGCAGCTCACCAGGATCTATGGAATCACATTCCCCAAGAAATCTCTGCTTGATGAGTATCTCGTACTCCTTGAGGAGGCCAAGAAGCGTGACCACCGCAAGTTGGGCAAGGAGATGGAACTCTTCACATTCTCATCCCGCGTGGGTCTCGGACTGCCGCTCTGGCTGCCGAGAGGTTCCGTGATGAGGTACGAGCTTGAGAGTTTCCTCCGCAAGAAGCAGAAGGAATACGGCTACCTGCCGGTTGTCACCCCTCACATCGGAAGCAAGGATCTGTACGTGACCTCCGGGCACTACGCCAAGTACGGCAAGGACTCTTTCCAGCCGATCCACACCCCTCAGGAGGGTGAGGAATACATGCTCAAACCGATGAACTGCCCTCACCACTGCGAGATCTTCCGTTCGTCTCCAAGGTCCTACAAGGATCTTCCTTTGAGGCTTGCCGAGTTCGGAACCGTCTATCGCTACGAGCAGAGCGGCGAGCTCCACGGACTCACCAGGGTACGCTCCTTCACACAGGACGACGCCCACATGTTCGTGACTCCGGATCAGCTCAAGGGCGAGTTCGAGAAGGTCATCGACCTGATCCTCTACGTGTTCAGAATCTTCAAGTTCGACAAGTACACGGCCCAGGTCTCCCTCAGGGATCCGAACAACAAGGCCAAATACATCGGCAGCGACGAGAACTGGGAGAAAGCGGAGAACGCCATCATCGAGGCGGCTGCGGAGAAAGGGCTCAAGACTGTCGTTGAATACGGCGAGGCGGCTTTCTACGGTCCGAAGCTCGACTTCATGGTCAAGGATGCCATCGGAAGAAAGTGGCAGCTCGGTACCATTCAGGTGGACTACAACCTGCCGGAAAGGTTCCAGCTTGAATACACGGACGCGGACGGCGGAAAGAAGCGTCCGGTCATGATCCACCGCGCCCCGTTCGGCTCCATCGAAAGATTCACGGCCGTGCTTCTTGAGCACACCGGCGGACACCTGCCTCTCTGGCTCAGTCCGGATCAGGTCAAGGTGCTTCCTGTCAGCGAGAAATACTCTGAATATGCAAAAAAAGTTTGCGGTTTGCTGAATAATTCCGATATTCGCACTTCTGTCGATGACAGGAATGAGACTCTGGGAAAGAGAATACGCGAGATTTCCCTGCTCAGGGTTCCTGTGCTTGTCATCGTGGGAGAAAAGGAAGTGGCGGACGGCACGGTCTCCGTGAGGAGGGAAGGTGCCGATGCCGGCACGATGAAAGTCGAGGACTTCATCACTTGGTTCAAGGCCGAGGTGACCAAGGAACTGGCATAGTGGTGTGTCTGCGGCATATGATGTATAATAAATAACAACAGGAGAGTTTTAAACAGAGCAGAATGCCTTACAAGCCGAAACCACACTACGGAGGTCCTAAACCGGCCACCGCATTCAGACCAAGCACAGGTCCGAGACCCGGCGGGGGACGCGGTCCGCGTCCGTTCGTCCGTCAGAAGGCGGATGACGAGTTGAACATCAACGAGGAGATCACCGCCTCACAGGTCCGTCTGGTCGGTGACAACATCGCGGAGCCGGGCATCTACCCGATTTCCAAGGCCTTGAAGATGGCGGACGAGCTTGAGCTCGACCTTGTTGAGATCAGTGCGAAGGCAGACCCTCCTGTCTGCAAGATCCTTGACTACCAGAAGTACCTCTACCAGCAGAGGAAGAAGGCCAAGGAGATGAAGCAGAACGCCTCCAAGATTGTCATCAAGGAGATCCGCTTCGGGCCGAACACCGACGAGCACGACTTCCAGTTCAAACTCAAGCACGCGCGGGAGTTTCTGGAGGAAGGGTCAAAGGTCAAGGCGACCATATTCTTCCGCGGACGTTCCATCATGTTCGCCGAGCAGGGAGAGAAGCAGCTTCTGAGGTTTGCCGTCGAGCTTGAGGAATATGGCCGGGCGGAGAACATGCCTACTCTGGAGGGAAAGAGGATGACGATGATGATCGCTCCTGTGAAGAAAAAGTGATCCGCTCGGTGCGGAAAACATATTAACGTTTAATTTATTAAAACAATGGCAAAGCTTAAGACCAATTCCGGTGCCAAAAAGCGCTTCGCGCTTACCGGATCGGGAAAAATCAAGAGGAAGCACGCTTACCACAGCCACATCCTCACCAAGAAGACCAAGAAGCGCAAGAGAAATCTTGATCACTTCACCATCCTCCACAAGGATGATTTGAAGAGAGTAAAAGAGCTTCTGGTCCTGTAAGTTTTATGTTTAACTTGGAACGCAGTCCAAAAGCATCGCCCAAGGGCGGTCACTGCCTCCGGAAAAAGATCAATTTATGCCAAGATCAGTAAATTCAGTAGCCTCAAGGGCTCGCCGCAAGAAGATTCTTAAGAGAACCCGCGGTAATTTCCTTTCCAGAAAGAATGTCTGGACAGTAGCGAAGAACACTTACGAGAAAGGTCTCACTTACGCCTACCGTGACCGCAAGGCCAAGAAGCGTACCTTCCGTGCCCTCTGGATCCAGAGAATCAATGCCGCCGCGCGTCAGTACGGAATCTCCTACTCTCAGTTCATGGGCAAGCTCGCTAAGCAGAACATCGGTCTCAACCGCAAGGTCCTCGCGGATCTCGCCATGAACAACCCTCAGGCGTTCGAAGCGATCGTCAATTCTGTAAAATAGTGTCTGAAAAGTGAGCTTGAGGGAAACATACCGCAACAAATGGGTAAGGATGGGCTTCTGGTCCGTTCTCTATGTGCTGTGGGTGATCTGGCTCGGGAATTATTGGTGGCTCTTCGGCCTTGCCGTCATCTTTGACCATCACATCACCCGCAAGGTGAAATGGATGTTCTGGAAGAAGGAGTACAAGGA
>CAVFMX010000012.1:0-2201 GCA_963623745.1 Bulleidia sp. | reverse complement strand
TGTCGTGGGCGCTGAAGATTCCCTTGTTGATCTTGAAGATGTACTGGGTCTTGGCGGTGTAGTCCACTGCTATTCCCGGCCATTCGGCCTCGCCGTCCTTGTTGTACATGAAGGCGCTGGCGAAGATGTGCTTGAACTCCCCGGCGATCGGACTGCCCTCGATGATCTCCTTCAGTCCGGAGGAATTGATGTAGTGCTCGATCTGGACCCCGTGCGCGTCGCCATATTCATTGATCAGGCTGAACCACTCCCTCACGCCGTCGAAGAGCCGGATGTGGCGTCCGAACTTGTGGAAGTCGCTCCGGCGAAGCGTTATGCCGTTCCTTTTTGCCTCGTCGAACATCATCTTCATGTAGGATAGAACGTTGCTTGCGTCCTGCCCCACGGCAAGTCCGTCGCTTATCCTCCAGAACTCCTCGGGGGTCTTCCCGATGGCCTGGATGAAGCCGAATTCCTGCATATTCCCGGGAGAGAGAGTCCCGTCAAAGTCGTAAATCAGCGCAACGATAGGTTTTTTCTTCATGATTTCGCCACATATAACCGGTTTCCGCAAATATAATATTTATTCTTTTGAAGAATCAACCGGTTTCGATTAATTTTACCGAGTTGATTTAAAATTCCGAATATGGACCACTATCTTACACGACTGCAGAACGCGACAAGGAAATACTGGACAAAATCCGCCCTCAACACTCTGGGCGGGGAATCGTTCACGTATTCCCAGATGGCCACCCTGATCGAGAAGTTCCACATCTTCTTCGACAAGGCCGGCCTGAAGAAAGGACAGCACATCGCCCTCTGGGCCCGCAACAGCGCCCGCTGGGGAATGTCCTATCTGGCCGTGAACACCTACGAGGCGGTCATCGTGCCGATCCTCGCGGATTTCACCCCGGACAGCGTGGAACACCTTGTGGCCCACTCCGACAGTCTGGCCCTTCTTACCAACGCCGACAAATGGTCGAAACTTGACATCGCCAGGATGCCCGGGATCAAGGTCGTGATGGATGTGGACAACCTGAAGATCCTCTATTGCGCGAACCCGGAGATCGAGGCTCTCTGGAACGACATCGACAACCTTCTCGCCGAGAAGTATCCTGACGGATTCGGCCCGGAGGACGTGGTCTATCCGACCGACAACTGGGACGACCTCGCGGTCGTCAACTACACTTCCGGCTCGACCGGCAACCCTAAGGGTGTGATGCTGACCTACAGGAACTTCAGCGCCACAATCGAGTACAGTCAGGTTCACCGTCCGACTTCGGACAAGAACAGGATGATCTCGATGCTCCCGATGGCCCACCTCTACGGCCTTGTGACCGAGTTCATCTACCCTCTGTGCAACGGCACTTCCATCTACTGGCTGGGCAAGACCCCGACTCCGAGTACCCTGATGAAGGCTTTTCAGGAGGTCAGGCCTTACCAGCTCATCACCGTGCCTCTCGTCATGGAGAAGATCTTCAAATCAAAGATCAAGCCTATGCTGGACAAGCCGGCGATCAAATTCCTGACGAAGATTCCCGGAATCAACAAGATCATATTCGGCAAGATCCGCGAGGGCATGATCAGCGCCTTCGGCGGAGAGGTGCAGGAGTTCATCATGGGCGGCGCTCCGGTGAATCCTGAGATCGAGAAGTGGTTCCGGAAGATCAATCTTCCTTACACCGTCGGTTACGGCATGACCGAGGCTGCCCCTTTGCTGGCTTATGCCGGAAGTGATGAATATGCCGCCGGCTCCTGCGGAAAGCCTGTCGATTGCGCCATCGTGAGGGTCGATTCCGATGACCCTCAGCACATTGTGGGAGAGATTCAAGCGAAAGGGGACAACATCTGCCTCGGCTACTACAAGAATCCGGAGGCTTCCGCCAACGCTTTCACAGAAGACGGTTTTCTCCGTACCGGTGATCTCGGTCTGTTCGATGCCGAAGGGAATCTTTACATCAAAGGCCGCAGCAAGTCGATGATCCTTTCGGCCAACGGCCAGAACATCTACCCGGAGGAGGTCGAGGCTGTCGTCAACAACCAGCCTTATGTTCAGGAATCCGTCGTGGTTGACCGCTCGTCAAGGCTCGTCGCCCTCGTCTATCTCGACCAGGAGGCTCTCCGCAAGGACGGGCTTGACCCCGAGGCGATCGCCGACCTGCCTGAGAGGATCCGCATCAACTCCGACCGCCAGCTCCCGAACTACAGCCAGATCACCAAGG
>CAVFMX010000011.1:0-43566 GCA_963623745.1 Bulleidia sp. | reverse complement strand
GGGAGGCCACACGCTTTCCAGGCGTGCCTCTTCAGCCACTCGAGCATCTCTCCAAAGACCTTCGCTGCCAAAAGGACTGCAAAGATAGTAAAAACATTTGAATATTCAAATGTTTGGAACTCGTGTTCTGTAAAGTGTTGTGAACGTGCGAGTTCTGAAATGCTGCCCTCCCGGATCTCCCGGCACGGATCTGTAACTTCTTTAAAATGAGACAGTGACGTGCCACTCGAAACCGCTTACAGCATGCCGCGCTTGAGCTTCTCGACGTAGGCGTCGATGCGGCGGAGTTCGCGGGGGATGGCGATGCTCTGCGGGCAATGCTCAATGCACTGACGGCAGCCGATGCAGTGGCTGGCCTGACGGAGGGTCGGGATGGAGCGGTCGTAGCTGACGAGGTAGGCGCGGCGCAGCCTGCGGTAGTTCTCCTGCTCGGCGCTTTGGGCGACCTCCCCTTCGTTGACACACGTGTTGTAGTGCTTGAATATTCCCGGAATGTCCACTCCGTAAGGGCAAGGCATGCAGTACTTGCAGTCGTTGCAGTTGATGGTCGGGAAACTGGCCATGATGCCGGCGATCTCGGTGCCGAGGAACTCCTTCTCCTCATCGGAGAGGTACTTGAAATCCTTGAAAGTGCGCAGGTTGTCCTCCAGATGCTCCTGATAGACCATTCCGCTGAGAACCGTAAGAATCCGAGGGTAGGAACCCACGAACCTGAACGCCCAGGAGGCCAGCGAAGCCTTCGGATCCCGCTCCTTGAGTCTGTTCGCGATGCTCTCGGCCGGGTTAGCCAGACGGCCGCCCTGCAATGGCTCCATGATCACGATCGGGATCTCCCTCTTGTCCAGTTCGTCGTACAGGTACTCGGCATTGACATTCCGCACACCGTCGGCGTGCTTCCAGTCGAAATAGTTCATCTGGATCTGAACGAAGTCCCAATGGTACTTGTCGTGCAGCTTCAAAAGCTCGTCGAACTGCTCCTGATTGCCGTGGAAGGAAAGTCCGAGCTGGCGGATCTTCCCTTTCTCGCGGTCCGCCTGAAGCAGATCCATCATCCCGTTGTTCACGAACCTGTCGTCGAAAGCCTCAAGGCCTCCGCGGCCGAGGGAGTGGAGCAGGTAGTAGTCCAGATAGTCCGTCTGAAGGTACCTGAACGAGTCGTTGTACAGTTTCAGGGATGCGGCCCGGGAATGGTCGCTGAAGTTGGACAGTTTAGTGGCGATGTAGTACGAGTCCCTCGGATGACGGCTCAGGGCATTGCCGACAGCCTCCTCGGAAAGCCCCCGGAGATAGACCGGAGATGTGTCGTAGTAGTTCACGCCGTGTGCCAGGGCGTAGTCAATCAGTTTGTCGGCATTCTCCTGATCCACGATGTCATGACCGTTCCCGTCCTTCTTCATCGTGAAGCGCATGCAACCGTAGCCGAGCAGAGAGACCTTGTCGCCGTTGCCGGGGTTCTCCCGCATCTCCATCGTGCCGTTCTCCAGAACGTCCTCATCGTTGTCACCGCCTTCAAGGATGGCATTGGCTGTCTTCTTCGGGGCGCACGCTCCGGCAAGAGCCACGGCTCCCACGGCCGCTGTCCCTGCACCGGCCCTTTTGAGAAATTCTCTTCTATTGATGTTCTCTTTCATATATCAAGCATTGTGATGGACGCTGTACCCATTGACGGTGATGGCGCTGATCGGACTGGACGGACAGAGGTTCTCGCACGCTCCGCAGCCGATGCACTTCTCCTCGTTGACGGACGGGATTCTTGGACTGTTCTCGTCCTCCGGATTCTTCCTCACCATACTGATCGCTCCGACAGGGCAGTGGCGGGCGCAGTTGCCGCAGCTCACTCCGTCGCGGTTGACGACGCAGAGGTCGTAGTCCACGCCGGCGGTGCCGACCTTCCAATCGGTCTTCTCCTCCGGTGTGATCTTCAGGATGGCTCCGGCAGGGCAGACCTCGGAGCATTTCACGCATTCCG
Organism: Bulleidia sp.; assembly: GCA_963623745.1. Lineage (GTDB taxonomy): Bacteria > Bacteroidota > Bacteroidia > Bacteroidales > UBA932 > Cryptobacteroides. Next base: position 41,597 of record CAVFMX010000011.1, on the reverse strand, counting down.
GCCGGCAGTAGCCTTTCTCGAAAGACATCTCCGGCTGCATCAGGTGTTCAAGCCTTGAGGACGGTCGGAGAACGTTGTTCGGGCAGACGGTCACGCAGAGCTGGCAGGCCGTGCAGTGCCGGTAGAATTTCTCCACGCTCTCGGAGCCGAACGGTGTGACCGGAATCTTTCTGGCCGGAGCCTTCTTCGGGATGATCTCGGCGAATCCGCCGTCACGTTTCTTGTCCTTTATCTCATCTTCGGCGTTCATCGGCAGGGAGGACAGCAGGGAGCCTCCGATGACGGCGGCTCCGCCTATCAAAAAGGCTCTTCTGCCGTTGTCGGCCGCCTCGGCCGATCCGGCATCAGGAGTTCCGGCTTCGGCGGTTGGTGAACCCTGCCGAGCCACGCGTTCAGCATCTTTGACAGGCTCTGCGGTCGGTTTCCCCCAGGAGAACCTGTACTTGAGCGCTCCCAGCCGGCACGAGTCGATGCAGTCGAAGCAGTCCACGCACCGGCTGTAGTCAATCCGGTGATTGTCAACATCTATGCACGCCGCCTTGCACTTCCTCTCGCAGGCGTGGCAGCTTCTGCACTTTGACTTGTCGATCACCGGGCGGAACATCGCGAAACGCGAGAAGAGACTCAGCGTGGTCCCCACCGGACAGATCGTGTTGCACCAGGTCCTGCCGTTCCTCCAGGCGAGAATCACCACGACAACGAACGTCACCGCCGCCACGATCAGGGTAGGCAGACTCTTCAGCCAGACCTCCCTGGTCACGAACGCATAGCTCTCCCGCCTCTCGGCGATCCAGGCGAGCAGATTGCTGCCCCATTGCCAAAGCGGCGCAAGCAGGCTCTGCACCATCCGGCCGTAGGCGCTGTAAGGTGCCAGAAGTGCAACGAGGGCGTTGAGTCCCGCGACCAGCGCCACCACAAACAGCACCAACACCCCGTGGCGCAGCCATTTGATTTCCTTTGAATATGCGAACCTCGCTTTCCGGCCTTTCCTCCGTGCGCTAAGGTTGGAGACGCAGTCCTGGAACACGCCCAGCGGGCAGATCACCGAGCAGTAGATCCTCCCCAGCAGAAGTGTCAGCACCAGAAGAGCGGCGATGACAACGGCGTTGAGCGCCAGTACGGCGGGCAGGAACTGGATCTTCGCCAGCCAACCGAACCAAAGGTGAACTGTTCCGGTGAAGTCCAGAAACAGCAGCGAGACTGCGGCAAAGCAGACCGCCGCCAATGTGATTCGAATTTTTCGGAGCATAGATTATTAAGCCAATAATGTCCCATAAAAATAATGAAAAAATTCCACATGATAAAATTCGGGAACCATTTCAAAACAGCTTCTTAGTCCAGAATCACGAGCGCAAGGGACTTGTGGGAGAATGTGAGGCGGATCAGATCGGAGGAGGCGCGGTTGAGGGTGGCTTGCCACCAGTTGTCGAAGACGACTCCTCCGGTCTGCCAGACAAGACCTTCGGACTTGATGGTCAGGGCGTTGTCTGGACTGAAAAGGGACACGGGGCGCCCTTGGCCGACAAACAGTTCGCAGGAATCGGTGAGGGCGAAGGCGGTCGAGTGGTCTGACACGGCATCGACGTAGATTCCGTCCTCCCCGGGGTTACCGCTTGCGCCGTAGAGCCGGGCATATTCCATCAGTTGCCCCAGATTGCCGATGGTGTGAGCCTCCCGCTTGCCGGTGGCGGCGAGGATGTGTACCGTCCGGATCTCCGGGTGGTGGGCAAGCAGGTAGCGGAACGCCTTCGTCTGGTCGTTCGTCTCCTGCTCTTCCTCCCTGACGGCGATGCGGGAATATTCCTTGATCAGCCTTCCGGGAATGGAGTCCATGTCACCGATGACCGCGTCCGGATCCCGGCGCTCCTTGAATATTCTGTCCCGGTTCCGCAGAAACGCCTCAAGCGCCCCGTCGCAGCAGATGATGACATCCGCCCTGCGGAGGAGTTCGCGGGGATATTCCTTCTTCGGGAAGTCACCTTTACAGATGATGACGGCCTCTCCCATCACGCCTTTGTCTTGGCTATCTCGGCCTTGGATGTGCCGGCGGTCACGGTGTAGAGTTCCGGCTCGCGGAATCCGGCGAGAAAGGCCTTGACGTCCATCCTCTTCTTGCCTGCCATCTGCACGTCTTTCAGGGAGACGGCTCCGTCAGCGGTGGTGATGTAAAGATAGGTCTTGCCGTCGGTGAGGATTCTGCCCGGAATGGTTGTGCCCTGTACTGGAGACTCTGTTTTCTGAGCCGAGAAGATCTTCAGCTGCACAGGTGTCCCGCCGTCCCTGACCAGTTCTGTGAATGCCGTCGGGTACGGACTGAGCCCCCTGATGAGATTGCAGATCTGTTTCGTGGAGTCGTTCCAGTCGATGTGGCACAATTCCCGCGACAGCTTCGGCGCGGGCTTAAGCACCTCCGATCCCTGAATGAAACTCCTCTGCACACGGGTGTCCACATTGCGCTCGATGATGCCCTGGGTCGTCTGGACGACCAGTTCGGTTCCGACCTCCATCAGCTTGTCATGCACATCTCCGGCCGAGTCCGAATCCGAGATGGTTATTCCCTGGCGCAGGATGATTCCGCCGGTGTCGATGTCCTTGTCGATCATGAACGTCGTGGCTCCCGTCCTTGTCTCTCCGTTGATCACTGCCCAGTTGATCGGAGCCGCCCCGCGGTACTGCGGCAGAAGCGCGGCGTGCAGGTTGAACGTTCCGAGTTTCGGCATTCCCCAGACCTCCTCCGGCAACATCCTGAAGGCAACCACGATGAAAAGATCCGCCTTAAAGGCCTTGAGCCGCTTAAGGAACTCCGGATCCTTCAGTCTCACAGGCTGAAGCACTGGAATCCCATGCTCCGCGGCGAACTTCTTGACCGCGCTCTCGTTGACCTTCTGTCCTCGTCCGCTCGGCTTGTCCGCCACCGTGACCACGCCCACAACGTTGTACTTCCGCTCCAGAAGAGCCTTCAAAGGAGCCACCGCGAACTCCGGCGTGCCCATATAGACGATTCTTGTCTTCTTGAACATTCCCGCCAACATGCTCTTTGTCTTTCTCCACCGATTCTTCATGCTGTCCAGATTAGAGATGTCCGTGTCGTGGATCGCCTTCCACGTCAGGAACAGGCCTATCGGCAGAAGAACCCACGCGGACATGAACGCTCCCGCCACCGAGCCGATGCTGCCGTCCCTTGACAGCTTTACGCCCGTGATGTCCACGATCCAGTAGAGGACGAAGAACAGCAGGGAGACGATAGCTGAGACTCCGATGCCTCCTTTCCTGATCAGAGCGCCGAGCGGAGCCCCGATGAAGAACATGATGAAGCAGGCGAGAGCCTGACCGTAGCGCCGGAGGAACTCAAGTGCGGTCCAGCGGAGGCGGACGGTGTAGTCGAACGCCCCGAACTCGTAGTTCTCAAGGTTCGATTTCAGCTGCCTGGCGTTGTCCGCAGCCTTTCCAAGAGCCTCTGCCGTGGCCTTGTCATCCTTGAAGCTCAGGAAATCATGGTCGCTGAAGTTCCGTGTGATCCCGCAGGAGGCCGTGTCCAGCTGTTTGCGCCGCGAGAAGATGAATGATGCCGCCGTGCCGGAGATCTGCTGAGCCTTTGTGCTGTCCCTCAGCCTTTCGAGCGAGTCTTTCTGCGTCCGTAGTTTCTCAAGGGGCAGGGCCTTGACCTGATCGCCGTACCTGGCGCTGTCCGATTTTTGGAAGGCGTAGTTCTGGAGCGCTATGACCATCTCCTGCCGGGAAAAGTCGATTCTCTGAAGCTGGAGGGATGTGTCGCGGTAGTTCTTCTCGTTGGTCTCCTGATAGTTGGTTCCGTTGTACATCCGGAAAGTAAGGTAGGACTTGTCCTTGGACATCTTCATGATGGCCGAGTCAGCGAGCGTGAGACGGGTGTTGCCTTTCCCGTGGTGGTCGTAGAGCATCACGTCGTTCATCATGCCCGTCCTGTCGTCCCGGCTCCCGACCCTGAGGATGTACCCGTCAACCCCGTCGTAGAACGTCCCTGAAGGGATCTTGATCTCGTCCTTGGTCTTGCCGAGGTCATCCCTGAGGGTGTAGATCTCGTTGAAGGAGACCGGCACGAGGTTGTTGATGACGAAGAACGTCCCGACGCTGATGAAGAACGATGCCACAAGGATCGGAAGCATCACCCGCAGTACGGACACCCCGGCTGCCTTCAGGGCGATCAGCTCGTTGTTCTCGCCCATGTTGCCGATGGTCATCATCGATGCGAGCAGGGTGGCCAGCGGCAGCGCCAGCGGCAGCATGGTGCAACTTCCCCAGAAGAGGAATTCCGCCACGACACCGAGGCTCAGGCCTTTCCCGACCAGTTCGTCGATGTAAACCCACAGGAACTGCATCATGAGGATGAAGATGACCACAAGCAGGATCATGAAGAATGGTCCTATGAATGAGGTCAGTATGAATCTGTCGATCTTCTTCATCCCTGAAGATGTGTTTTATGAATATTTCCCCGGATATATTCTATGAATATGCCCATGAACGCTCCGCCGCTTATGCCGTGACGGTCCCGACCATCTTGTCCAGGGCGGCCTGGAGCCCGTCAATGTCCCTTCCGCCGGCCGTGGCGAGGAAAGGCTGTCCTCCTCCTCCTCCCTGGATGAGTTTGGCGGCCTCCCGGATGTCCTTGGCTGCGTTGTGACCGGCGGCCACAAGGTCGTTGGAGTACATCAGCACGAGTTGAGGCTTTCCATCGTGGCTGAACGCTGCCGTGAAAGCGAAGTTCTCAACCTCTTTCTGGAGGATCGCTGCCGCCTCGCGGAGCATGGCCGGATCGACGTCCCGGCTGAATCTGACAACTTTTATTCCATTGATCTCCTCGGCGTTTTCCGAAAGCATTCTTGCCAGCGATGCAGCCTTCTCCTTGGCGTATTCCTCGATCTTCTTCTTCGCGTCGGAATTCTCGCTGAAGAGTTTCGCCACCGCCGCCGCCACGTCAGGAGCGTTGCCAAGCATCGTGCGGATGCCCTTGAGGGTGTCCGTGAGCGTGTCGAGAATCTTTTCCGCGGCCTCTCCGGTCACGGCCTCGATCCTGCGCACTCCGGCGGCTATCGCCGACTCGGAGACGATTCTGAAGAACCCGATGCGCCCAGTGGACTTGGCGTGGGTTCCGCCGCAGAGTTCGATCGAGTCACCGAACTTGATGACGCGCACCCTGTCGCCGTACTTCTCGCCGAAGAGAGCGATCGCTCCCATCGCCTTCGCCTCGTCCATCGTCGCGTCCCTCTTCTCCTCCAGAGGATAGTCCGCGCGGATCAGCTGGTTCACCCTGTGCTCCACCTTCCTGAGTTCCTCGTCCGTCACCTTCGCGAAATGCGAGAAGTCGAAACGGAAATAGTCCGGCCCCACGAACGAGCCTTTCTGCTCGATGTGCGTTCCGAGAGCCTCCCGCAGGGCGAAATCCAGAAGGTGGGTCGCCGTGTGGTTGGCCGTGATCCTGAGCCTGCGCTCCGTGTCAACCTTCAGCGTGAAGGTGTGCCCGCAGTCTGAAGGGATCCTCTCGGCGATGTGGATCGTGAGGTTGTTCTCCTTGACGGTGTTGAGGATTCTGATCTCCTCTCCGCCCTCCGAGACGATGACTCCGGTGTCGCCGACCTGTCCTCCCATCTCGGCGTAGAACGGCGTACGGTCGAAGACCAGCTGGAACATCGTCTTGTTCTTCTGCTTGACCGTGCGCTGCTTGAGGAGCCTGACCCCGGTGAGTTCAAGGCTGTCGTAGCCGAGGAATGTCTCCTCCTCGCCTTCGTGGTAAACGGTCCAGTCTCCGAACTCGTTGGCCGTGGCATTGCGCGCCCTGTCCTTCTGTTTCTGGAGTTCCTTGCCGAAGCCCTCCATGTCAACCGTGTAGCCTTTCTCGGAGGCGATCAGTTCCGTCAGGTCGATCGGGAATCCGTAGGTGTCGTAGAGGATGAAAGCGTCCTCTCCCGGGATGATCCTGGTGGCGGAGTTTCTGGCGATGTAGTCGTCCATCAGCCTGATTCCGCGGTCGAGAGTCCTCAGGAAGGACATCTCCTCCTCCCGGATCACGCTCTCGATCAATTTCTGTTGTTTCCCGAGTTCCGGATAAGCCTCGCCCATGTCGGCGACAAGCTGAGGAACCAGCGAGCAGAGGAACGGCTCGTCGAAGCCGAGGAACGTGTAGCCGTAGCGGACGGCGCGTCGCAGGATCCTTCTGATCACGTAGCCGGCCTTCACGTTGGACGGCAGCTGGCCGTCGGCGATGGAGAAAGCTATCGCCCTGATGTGGTCGGCGATGACCCTCATGGCGACCTCCGTCTTTCCGCTCTCATGGTACTTGTGACCTGAGAGTTCCTCGATCCTGCCGATCATGCCGGAGAACACGTCCGTGTCGTAGTTGCTTGTCTTGCCCTGAAGCACCATGCAGAGCCTCTCGAAGCCCATGCCGGTGTCGATGTTCTTGGCCGGGAGCGGCTCCAGGGAGCCGTCCGCCTTGCGGTTGTACTGCATGAACACAAGGTTCCAGATCTCGATGACCTGGTCGTTGTCCGTGTTGACAAGATCCTTTCCGGGAACCTTGGCGATCTCCTCGTCCGGACGCAGGTCGATGTGGATCTCGCTGCAAGGACCGCAGGGACCCGTGTCTCCCATCTCCCAGAAGTTGTCGTGCCTGTTGCCGAGGATGATGTGGTCCTCCGGCATAAGTTTCATCCAGGCCGCTCTGGCCTCCTCGTCAAGAGCGGTGCCGTCTTCGGCGCAGCCCTCGAACACTGTGGCGTAGAGCTTGGACTTGTCGATCTTGTAAACCTCCGTCAGCAGCTCCCATGCCCAGCAGATCGCCTCGGTCTTGAAATAGTCCCCGAAACTCCAGTTGCCCAACATCTCGAACATCGTGTGATGTCTCCCGTCGTGCCCCACGGCCTCAAGATCGTTATGCTTTCCGCTGACCCTCAGACACTTCTGAGAATCGGTGGCTCTTTTCATCTTAGGGGTGCTGTTGCCGAGGAAAATGTCCTTGAACTGGTTCATGCCCGCGTTGGTGAACATCAGCGTAGGGTCGTTCTTGATCACCATCGGCGCGGACGGCACGACCGTGTGTCCCTTGGATGCGAAGAAGTCCAAAAATTGCTGTCGAATCTCTTTGGAGGTGTACATATTTTAAAATCAATTAATTCATGAATATTTTCCCGTCCCCGACCGGAAGTTTCTTTCCGAAAGGCACGGAATTGGCAAAATTATAACATTTTTCGGGATATATCGCAAAAAAGGGTATATTTGTAAGTTATGGGAAAGTATATTCTCAACCCTGAGACCTTATTATATGAGAGAGGGAAGGTGTCCTTGAAGTCGAAAGTCTTCAAGGGGCTGCTGCTGTTCGCCGGAAGTCTGGCGATGTTGGTGCTTTATCTCTGGCTCTTCACTTCGGTTTTGGGCTTTGATCTGCCCAAGACCGCGTTCTTGAAGGCGGAACACGCCCGCTGGGATGTGAAGATCGACCTGATGAACGCGAAACTGGATCGCTACGAGGAGACTTTGGAGACTTTCAGGGTGAGGGATGACGACATCTACAGATCCATATTCGGAATGGATGAGATTCCCGCCGGGGTCCGCGAGGCAGGCATAGGCGGGGTTGACAGGTACTCGTTCCTCGACGGCCTCGAATCGGACGACAAACTCAGGAACACCGCCTTGAGGATTGACAGGCTGACGAGAAAGACGTATGTCCAGAGCAAGTCTTTCGATGAGGTGGCCTCGGTGTCCAAAACGGCCGGTGACATGGCTTCGTGCATTCCGGCGATTCCTCCGGTACTGCCCGACGAGTCCAGGTACAGGCTTTCCAGCCGGTTCGGTTACCGTTCGGATCCGTTCACGGGCAGTCCCAGAATGCACACGGGGCTCGATTTCGCGATGAAGGTCGGCAATCCGGTCTATGCTACCGGCGACGGGGTCGTGGAGTCAGTCAAGTTCGAGTTCTTCGGCTACGGCAATTCCGTCACGATAGACCACGGTTTCGGCTACAAGACCATCTACGCCCACCTCAACTCCGTCAAGGTGATCGAGGGCATGAAGGTGAAGAGGGGTGACTGCATCGCAGAGAGCGGGAAGTCCGGGCGTTCCAGCGGGCCGCACCTCCACTACGAGGTTGTCTATAAGGGGCAGAAGGTGAATCCGGCCAACTATCTGGATCTGTCGATGCCGGTTTCGGAGTATTCGGACATGATCCGGATGAGGGAGGACGAATCCGGTCTGTCGTCCTCGCACCGCTCTTTCAGTGTCAGACGCCGTTAGCCAAGGAGGACAGGGAATGGGCGCGAAGTTCAAGATCGACAGGACATGGATGGAATCCCGTAAGGACACACACTTGGTGGGGGCGGTTCTTGGAAAGGCGGCGAAGTATTTCCTTGTCATGGCCTCACTTGCGGTTGTCTATTACGTGGCCTTTTCGTTTGTCATCAGCACGAACCTGGAACGCAGACTCAAGAGACAGAATCAGATGTACCGGCAGATGTACCAGGAACTGGCCGGCAGGGAGGAACTGGTGGGAGATGTGCTGCGCGGTCTGGAAGCCAAGGATGACGAGATCTACCGTCGCCTGTTCAATTCCGTCGCACCGGATCCGGGAGGCATCTACACGGACAGCCTGCTGTCCGGAGTGAACTCAATCCCGTACAGGCTGATCATGGAATATTCAAGGACGAAACTGGACACTCTGGCAAAGGTCTCGGACAGGGTCGAGGCGAATTTCAGAAGGATGATGGAAGTGATTTCGGACGGGACCGCAGGTCTCCCTCCGATGACCAATCCGCTGGAGACATTCTACTATGCGAGGACTGGCGCTTCCGTGGGGGAGAGGATCAACCCGTTCTACAAGGTCAGGACATTCCACGGAGGCCTTGACCTGCTTTCCCAGCAGGGCGAGGCGGTGAATGCCGCAGCCGACGGTGTCGTCAGGGATGTCACGCACTCCTCCAAAGGTTTGGGGAATGTGGTGACCATCGACCACGGCAACGGCTACATTACCCGTTATGCGCACCTTGAGAACATCCGTGTCTCAAAGGGGCAGAGAATCACGAGAGGACAGAGGATCGGTCAGGTCGGGATGTCCGGCAACTCGTTCGCCCCGCATCTCCACTATGAGGTGATCCGGGACACCGTGAGGATGGATCCGCTGAACTATCTTTTCGCGTCCATCACTCCGGATGACTACATGGGAATGCTTTTCATGTCCGTCAACACCGGACAGTCAATGGATTAATAATATGGAAAAATTGTACTACACCATCGGAGAGGCCGCTGACATTTTGGGGGAGAACACTTCCCTGGTGAGATTCTGGTCCAACTCTTTTCCCAAGTACATCAAGCCGAGGAGGAACGCCAAGGGCAACCGCCTTTTCACGGCGGAGGATCTGGACTGTCTCAAGCAGATCCATCTGCTTGTCAAGGAACAGGGGATGACCCTTGAGGGGGCGGCGAAGAAACTGGCCACCGACAGGAAGGCGGTGGACGGCCGTGTCAAGGTCTTGGACAGCCTCAAGGAGATCCGCCGTCAGCTGGTCGAGGTGAAAAAATCACTGTAGGCATGAAAGTCAAGGACATAACCGCTGTCATCGAGTCGTTCGCCCCGCTTTCCGTCCAGGAGAGCTGGGACAACTGCGGACTCGTCATAGGCTCCCCGGAACAGGAGGTCCGCGGAGTTCTGCTCGGTTTTGACTGCACCCCTGAGCTGGTGGATGAGGCCGTGGAGTGCGGAGCCGACATGATCGTGACGCACCACCCTTTGATCTTCAATGGCATCAGGAAGATCTCTCCCGAGGATCCGGTCGGGCTGGCGATTCTGAAGGCCGCCGCAGCCGGAGTTGCCGTCTATGCGGCCCACACCTCCGCCGACAAGGTGCTTGCCGGCGTGAGCGGAGCAATGGCAAGACGGCTGGAACTCATGAATATTCAAGTGCTTGACGAGGAGTCCGACGGCTGCGGCCTTGGTGCCGTAGGCGACCTTCCGGAGCCGATGGAGGGCGGAAGGTTCATCGAATATGTCAAATTACGGTTCGGCCTCAGGATGATCCGCTGCTCGCGCGTCCCCGAAGTACCGGTGAGCCGTGTCGCGATGTGCGGCGGCTCCGGCGGCTCATTGATCGGCAAGGCTCGTGACGCCGGTGCCCAGGCGTACCTTTGCGGAGACATCTCCTACCATCATTTCTTCACGGTCAAGGATTTTATGGTCATGGACATAGGCCATTTTGAAGGCGAAGTGGAGATTGTGGACATTTTATTTTCTCTGTTAAGGAAAAATTTTCCTAACTTTGCAATCTGCACCAGCGTGAGGCTGGAAACGAGTAATCCGGTATATTATTATTAGTCAGATAGCTATATGGCAACTAAAAAAATCAAGAAAGTCGAGACTCCGATAGATCAGAGAGAGACGTTCGTTTCTCTCCAGAAGAATTTCGCTGACTCCGAGATCAGCGTCGAGGAAAAGCTTAAGACGCTCTACGCGCTTCAGGAAGCTGACTCCGCGATTGACAAGATCATGCAGATGCGCGGAGAACTCCCGGCGGAAGTCGAGGCTCTTGAGAACGAGATAGCCGATCTGAAGGCTCGTCAGACCCAGGATTCCGCCGTCATCGACGCCTACAACCAGACAATCGCCGAGAACAGGCAGAACATCGTGGACTGCGACGCCCAGCTTGAGAAGTACCAGCAGCAGCTGAATGACATCTCCAACAGCCGCGAGTACGACTCCATCAACAAGGAGATCGAGAATCAGGGGCTTCTCCGCCAGATCGCCCAGAAGAACATCAATGACACCAAGACGGCCATCCTTGAGAGGAAGGAGGACATCGAATCCCTGAAAGACTACATCGCTGTCAGAACCGACGACCTCAATGCCAAGAAGGAGGAACTGGCCAACATCGTGGAATCAACCTCGAAGGAGGAGAAGAAGCTCCGTGCCGTGAGGGAGGAGTGCGCGAAGAAGATAGATCCGAGGACCATGAGCGCCTACGACCGCATCCGCGCAAGCGTCCACAACCACCTTGCCGTCGTCTCGGTTTACAACGGAGACTCCTGCGGAGGCTGCTTCAACACGATCACTCCTCAGCGTCTTGTGGACATCGCCTCGAACAGGAAGCTGATCATCTGCGAGCATTGCGGCAGGATCATCGTCAACCCTGATTTTGAATAGACCGGCAACCAACATCTGAAAATATGCCTGACCAGCCCGGAAAGACAACCAGAAAGAAGGCGGGGCAAGTCAATCTTGACACACTTGGGCTTGAGATGGGAAACAAACCGCCTCAAGCTCTTGAAGTCGAAGAGGCTGTCCTTGGAGCCATGCTGATCGAACCCTCCTCCGTTGACACGGCGCTTGAGGAACTCACTCCATCATGCTTCTACGATCCCCGTCACAGGATGATCTTCGAGGCGATGACCGAACTTGTGAACGAGCATGTGTCGGTGGACATCGTGACTGTAAGCACAAAACTTCGCGGGAAGGGCGATCTTGAGGCCATAGGCGGTCCTGTGGCACTTGCCGGGTTGTCCGAGAAAGTCGGCGCGGCGGCTCACATAGAGTACTACGTCCGCATCCTCAAGCAGAAGAACATCCAGCGGGAGCTTATCACGGCCTCGTACCAGATCCTGAAGGAGGCCTACGATGACTCCGTGAACGTGGATCTTTTGATAGACGAGGCGCAGTCAAGGATTTACGGGGCGATTCAGAGCAGTGTCAAGAATGATGTCAAGGAAGTCGGGTCGGTGATCAACGAGGCGATGAGGGAGGTGGAGAAGAACCAGAACGTGTCCGGCCTCAGCGGGGTTCCTTCCGGTTTTCCTTCTCTCGACCGTGTCACGAGAGGGTGGCAGAGGTCGGATCTCATCATCCTCGCCGCCAGGCCTTCCGTCGGTAAGACGGCTTTCGCGCTCAACCTGGCCAGGAACGCGGCCGTGGACTACCACATGCCTGTGGCTGTGTTCTCATTGGAGATGTCCGCCTTGCAGCTGGTCATGAGACTCATGACCACCGAATCCGGTTTGTCTGCGGACAAGCTCAAGGGAGGGTCCAAACTTGATCCGTGGGACTGGCAGCAGTTGGAGACCCGGCTCGCGAGTCTCTCGAAGGCTCCGCTTTACATCGATGACACTCCGAGCATCCCTCTGATGGAGTTCCGCACCAAGATCAAGAGACTGGTGAAATCCAAAGGGGTCAGGCTCGTGATCGTGGACTATCTTCAGCTGATGCAGGGTCCTGCCGAGCTTCGCGGAATGCGCGAGCAGGAGGTCGCGGCGATCTCAAGGACTCTCAAGGCCACCGCCAAGGAACTGGATGTCCCGATCATAGCCCTGTCGCAGCTGTCCCGTGACGCTGTCAAGAGAACGGGCGGAAGCGGAAAGCCGCAGTTGAGCGATCTGCGTGAGTCCGGTTCGATCGAGCAGGATGCCGACATGGTGATCTTCATCCACCGCCCTGACTATGTCGGGCTTGGAGAGACTCCTGACGGGAAGGAGACGACCCAGATCATCATCGCCAAACACCGTAACGGCGAGGTGTGCGACATCGACATGCTCTTCAAGGCGGAACAGGTCCGTTTCGTCGAGCCTGGAGACTCCCTTGTGGGCATGGCCGAGGAGATGGGACGCACGGAGTCCGCCATGAATTCGCCTGCTGGCGACGAGTTTGACAATAACACTGACTTCTGATGAGTCCAATGAGATTTTCCGGCTTTCTTGCCGCCATATTCCTGATTTCTCAAGTGACGGTCTTCGCCTCCGATGATGGAAAGTGCATTCCGGCGAGACGGTTGGAAGAGGAGAGCCTGGCTTTCAAGGGTGGCGAGAAACTGGTGTTCACGATTCATTACAAATGGGGAATCATCAACGCCGACGTGGCTCAGGCCACCCTGAAGGTTGACACGACCGTCCTTAACGGACAGAAAGTCTTCCATGCGTCCTTGACCGGCAAGACGCAGAAGTTCTATGAGAAGTTCTTCCGGGTCAAGGAGGATCTGGATTCCTGGTTCACCCGTGACGGCATGCGTCCCGTGAAGTTCACGAGATTCGCGAAGGAAGGGAAGTACACCTGCACGAACCTCTACTCTTACGTACACACTCCGGGCGACAAGCACATAAACGCGTCCCTGAGCAATTCCCGGAAGGGTGGGTTCTCGGCCACGCTTCCGCTGGACGAGTGCACCTACGACATTCCGCTGATGTACTATGTCCTTCGCAACGTCGATGTCACCCGGCTTAAGGAAGGCGGGGACTACCCGATGACCTTCGCGGTCGATGACGAGGTCTATACCCTTCATTTCCGCTACCACGGGCGGGAGAACAGACGAGTGTCGGATGTCGGTACCGTCCGCTGCCTGAAATTCAGTTTCGAGGTGGTGTCCGGGGAGGTCTTCTCCGGTGAGTCGGATCTTTTCTGCTGGTTCTCGGATGATGACAACAGGATTCCGGTCTGGTTCACGGCTCCGCTGAAGGTCGGGCAGGTTCAGGGACGGCTGCGCTCCTGGTCGGAACTGAAGAATCCTTTTTCCTCAATCATTGAATAGGATGGCTGCGGAGGAGATCTCACATAAGGGAAAGGTTGTGTCGGTCGAGAAAGACAAGGTCTTGGTTCAGATCGTGTCCGAGTCGGCCTGCTCCGCCTGCCATGCCGCCGGACTCTGTGGAGCGTCGGAGTCCCGGAAGAAGATTGTGGAGGTGCCGGTCCAGGGAGGACGGACATATTCAATTGATCAGGAGGTGGATGTCTGCCTCGCGCGGAGGATGGGGCTTAAGGCCGTCCTGCTTTCTTATGTGATTCCTTTGGTGATATTACTGATTTTAGTGCTATCTTTGTCGGGATTCGGCCTCGGCGAGCTGGTCTGCGGGTTGGCTTCGGTCGGGGGGATCGCGGTGTATTACCTCATGCTTTATCTCTGTAGGGACAGACTTGCGGAAGGGTATGTGTTTTATATTCGGAATAAATAGTTTTTATTTGGCTTTATGACAACAACAATCATCTGGACCATCGTAGTCATCACGGGCCTCGGCCTCCTGCTGGCGCTGGCCCTTTACCTTGTCGCGCGGCAGTTCAAGGTGGAGGAGGATCCGCGTGTCGGGGAGGTGGAGAGCGTCATGCCCGGGGCGAACTGCGGCGGTTGCGGCTTCGCGGGATGCCATGCGTTCGCCGAGGCTGCTGTGAAGGCCCCGAACCTGGACAACAACTACTGTCCGGTCGGCGGCAACGAGACAATGAAGAAGGTAGCCGCGATCCTTGGCTACGAGGTCAAGGAGAAAGCTCCGATGGTGGCCGTGGTGCGCTGCGGCGGAACCTGCGCCTTTAGACCGAGGATCAATGAATATGACGGTGCGGCCTCCTGCAAGGTCAAGGCCGTCCTCTATGCCGGAGACACCGGATGCGCGTTCGGATGCCTCGGTTGCGGGGACTGTGTGGCAGCCTGCCGGTTCGGAGCCCTGTCCATGGATCCGGAGACCGGTCTTCCGGTGGTCGATCAGGAGAAGTGCACCGCCTGCGGAGCCTGCGTCAAGGCCTGCCCTAAGTCCATCATCGAGCTCAGAGCCAAGGGACCGCGCGGAATGAGGGTCTATGTCTCCTGCGTGAACAAGGACAAGGGACCTGCGGTCAAGAAGGCCTGCTCTGTGGGCTGCATCGGCTGCGGAATCTGTGCCAAGACCTGCACCCACGACGCCATCACAGTCGAGAACAATCTGGCCTACATCGACTTCGGCAAGTGCAAGCTTTGCCGCGAGTGCGAGGCTATGTGTCCGACAGGTGCGATCGTCGGGGTGAACTTCCCTAAGCCTCTGGACAAGGATGCCGTCAAGGCCCGTGTTCAGGAACGTCAGAAAAAGGCAAGAGAGGCCGCCGCGGTCGCTGCCGAAAAGAAGGAGGAACAGAACAATGGCTAATAGAACATTCTCAATCGGAGGAGTGCATCCGGATGATGCCAAGATCTCGCGCGGTTGCGCCATCGAGACTCTTCCGCTGCCCGGAACAGTTTACATTTCCCTCTCCCAGCACATCGGAGCGCCGGCAAAGCCGGTTGTCGCGGTGGGAGACAAGGTCAAGGTCGGCCAGCCGATCGCCGAGCCGGGCGGATTCGTGTCAGCTTTCATCCATTCCTCAGTGTCCGGAACCGTGAAGTCCATCGGCCCGCGCAAGGATTTCGCAGGCAATATCCAGACTTACATCGAGATAGCTGTAGAAGGAGACGAATGGGTTGAAGGTATCGACCGTTCCGAAACCCTTGTCACCGAGATTCCTGAGGACGGCAAGCTCATCATCGAGAAGATCCGTCTCGGCGGGGTTGTCGGACTCGGCGGAGCGACATTCCCGACGCACGTGAAGCTCATGCCGCCTCCGGGAAAGAAGTGCGAGAGGCTGATCATCAACGGCTGCGAGTGTGAGCCTTACCTCACGTCCGATTTCCGTACCCTCCTTGAGAAGGGGGAGCAGGTGGTCGTCGGCACGGCTCTGATCAAGCAGGCTCTCGGCGTTGACAAGGCCACCATCGCCATCGAAGACAACAAGCCGGAGGCGATCGGACACGTTCAGAAAGTGCTTTCCGAATTGAAGGGGAAGTCTTCCAAGTACGAGGGCATCGAGGTGCTTCCTTTGATGAAGAAATATCCGGAAGGAGGTGAGAAACAGTTGATTGACGCTGTCATGCACCGTCAGGTGAAGTCCGGCGGACTGCCTATCGATGTGGGTGCGGTGGTTCAGAATGTCGCCACGGCTCTCGCCGTCTATGACGCTGTGCAGAAGAACAAGCCGTTGATCGACAATTCTGTGACCGTGACGGGTGAATGCTTTCCTAAACAGGCCAACCTGCTTGTCAGGGTCGGGACTCCGCTCCGCTACATTGTGGACTATCTCGGAGGTGTTCCGCAGAATGCTGCGAAGATCATCAGCGGCGGTCCTATGATGGGAAAGGCTGTCGCCAATCTTGACGCAGCTACTTTGAAAGGAACCGGGGCTCTGCTTTTCCTTACCGAGGAGCAGACCAGGAGACATCCGGAAGGCCATTGCATCCGTTGCGGAAAATGTGCGGATGCCTGTCCGATGGGGCTGGAGCCGTTCCTGCTCTACCGTCTTGCGAAAGCCGGCGACACGGATGCCCTGGAGGCCAACGCCGCCCAGGACTGCATCCAGTGCGGTTGTTGTCTGTACACCTGCCCGTCCTACATCCCGCTGCTGGACATCATCAGCATCGCGAGGGGGCAGGTCATGGGAATAATGAAGGCTCGCGCTGCTGCCGCCAAGGCCGCCGCCGAGGCCGCAAAAGCAAAAACTGTTTAAGAATATGGAAAGATTGTTGGTCTCACCGTCTCCGCACCTTCATTCAAAGACCACGACACCGGTCCTGATGAGGGATGTCGTGATCTCCTTGATCCCTGCGGTCGTGGTCTCGGTCGTGTTCTACGGCCTTGCCGAACTGCTGGTTCTGGCCGTCAGCGTCATCTCCTGCGTGGCGCTGGAGTATCTGATCACTAAATACCTGCTCAAGGCTCCGTCCACCGTCGGCGACTGGTCAGCCGCCGTGACCGGCATCCTGCTGGCTCTCAACCTGCCTTCCACGACACCGTGGTGGGTTGTGTTCATCGGTGCCGCAGTAGCCATCGGCATAGCCAAGATGACTTTCGGAGGCCTCGGGCAGAATGTCTTCAATCCGGCTCTCGTGGGTCGTGTGTTCCTGCTCATCTCGTTCCCGACCTACATGACTTCCTGGGTCATTCCGGGCGGCCTTTTCGGGGCTGATGCGGTCAGCGGGGCGACTCCTCTGGGCATCATCAACGAAGGTCTCATGAAAGGGGTCTCCGCCGCTGATCTGATCGCTCAGAACGGCTTCACCGCTTCACAGATGCTCTTCGCCAACATCGGCGGATCTGCCGGAGAGGCAAGCGCCATCGCCATTCTGATAGGTTTCATCTACCTGCTTGTCCGCAAGGTCATCAAGCCGTGGATCACCCTTTCCATCCTTGGAACCGTGGCCGCGCTTTCCTGCATTTTCTGGCTGGTTGACCCTACACAGTACACAGGCCCGCTGTTCAACCTCCTCACCGGCGGTCTTCTGCTCGGAGCCTGTTTCATGGCCACCGACTACGTGACCTCTCCGATGAGCGTGAAAGGCGGAATCGTCTTCGGTGTCGGAATAGGTTTCATCACCTTGATGATCAGGTATTTCGGCTCTTATCCTGAAGGAGTGAGCTTCGCTATTCTCATAATGAACTCGGTGGTTCCGCTTCTCAACAGGTGGTTCCATCAGAAGAAATACGGGAGGGTTTAGGTTATGGCTGTAAAATCAAATCTCACCACAATGGTGGTCTGCCTGACTGTCGTCAGTCTTGTCTGCTCCGCGCTTCTGGGCGGAATGTACGCCCTGACGGCCGAGCCGATCGCGAAGGCCAACGCCGACATCCTCAAGGCTTCCATCGGAGCCGTGCTTCCCGAGGGGGGCGAACTCTCCGAGGCCAAGTCCATCGAGGTCGGCGGACAGGCTTCTGAATATTATGTCAGCACCAAGGACGGCGCCCCTGTAGCCTACGCCGTGAAATCCACAGCGGTAGGTTTCGGCGGCCCGCTTGTCCTGATGGTCGGCATCACCGCCGACGGGGTCGTTTACAACACCTCCGTGCTGTCTCATAACGAGACCCCGGGGCTTGGAGCCAAGTGCAACACCGACGAGAAGTTCATGAACCAGTTCAAGGGCTTTGACCCTGCGTCAAAAAGCCTGACCGTCAGGAAGGACGGCGGCGACGTGGATGCCATCACGGCCTCCACGATCACCTCCAGGGCCTACGCTCTGGCAATCGACAACGCCGTCAAGGCTCTCAATTCAATCAAAGGAGAATAGGCTATGGGCAGCAAGAAACTGAATCTTTTCACCAAAGGTTTTCTGAAGGAGAACCCTACTTTTGTACTGCTTCTGGGCATGTGTCCTACGCTGGCGACCACCACATCGGCCATCAACGGTCTGAGCATGGGTCTTGCCACGCTTTTCGTCCTGGTCCTCTCGAACATCGCCATTTCGGCGATCGCTCCCGTGGTTCCGGACAAGGTGCATATTCCTGTCTATATCGTGGTCATCGCCACTTTCGTGACGATCCTCCAGTTCGCGATGCAGGCCTACACTCCGGCGATGTACGCCACCCTCGGCCTGTTCATCCCGCTGATCGTGGTGAACTGCATCGTCCTCGGACGCGCCGAGGCTTTCGCCAACAAGAACGGCATCATTGACTCCGCGCTTGACGGACTCGGGATAGGCTGCGGCTTCACCCTTTCCCTGACTGTTCTCGGAATAGTCCGCGAGATTATCGGAAGCGGCTCCGTCTTCGGGTTCAAACTGATTCCGGGAGACGGGATCCTCGTGTTCGTGATGGCTCCCGGAGCCTTCCTCGCCCTCGGCTACCTCATGGTTCTGTTCAACAAAATCGCTAAAAAGAACTAAGTCATGGAATATTTCCTCATAATAATCTCGGCGATATTCGTCAACAACGTCATGCTCGCCCAGTTTCTGGGTACATGTCCGTTTCTGGGTGTCTCCAACAAGATCTCCACGGCGACCGGCATGGCCGGAGCCGTGTGCTTCGTGATCACCCTTTCGACTTTGGTGACTTATCTCATCAACCGGTACCTGCTGGTGGCTTTCGGACTGGAGTTTCTCCAGACCATCGCCTTCATCCTGGTGATCGCGGCTTTGGTGCAGATGGTGGAGATCGTGCTGAAAAAGATCAGCCCGTCCCTCTATCAGGCTCTGGGAATCTACCTTCCTCTGATCACCACGAACTGCGCCGTGCTCGGTGTGGCTCTCAACGTGGTCACGAAGGAGTTCGCCTTCGGAGGTCCTTCGCACATGCTGAACCTTGGCGAGTCCGTGGTCTATGCCTTCGCGACGGCCGCCGGCTACGGAATGGCTCTTGTCCTGTTCGCCGGTCTCCGCGAACACCTCGACCTGAATGACGTTCCCAAGCCGTTCAGGGGCATTCCGATAGCCCTTATCACCGTCGGGATCCTCGCCATGGCGTTCATGGGATTCTCGGGGTTGGTGTAGATTTTGCAAAGTCGGATTTTTCTGTTTTGTTTTAATTTTCTTTAATTATGAAAAAGACAGTTTTGATTCTTGCGGCCGTGTTGGGTTTCGCCTTTGCCGCAAGCGCACAGCCAAAGGCTTTGGGTGTGCGTATCGGCTGGGGCGTTGACATCTCGTACCAGCACAGTCTTGCCGACGCGGACTTTCTGGAGTTCGACCTCGGTCTTGATGGCGGCTACGATGCGAACAATTTCCACATTGACGGAGTTTACAACTTCATGATAGCGCGTCCGGACTGGACTTCAAGCGGTTCATGGGGATTCTATGGCGGTCCGGGAGCTTCCATTGCAGTTTGGGACAACGATAACAAAGACAATGTGGTCTATGCCGGTGTCGTAGGTAACCTTGGTCTTGAGTACACGTTCGACATTCCGCTCCAGCTCTACATCGATGTCCGTCCTCGTCTGATGTTCGGAGACGGCGGTGTCAGAAGCGACGGCATCTTCAATTTCGGCCTCGGAGTCTGCTACTCCTTCTAAGAAGTTGTCTTGAAATAACATTAAAGCGAGGGTGGGCGGAAGTCCACCCTCGCTGAGTTTCGGGAAGTCTGTTTCAAGCCATCAGCTTTAGAAGCTTTTTAAAAATACTATGGTAAGGGATCGTGTGCCCGAGAGGTGCGTTGTGTGAAAAAGTATTATTAAGATATAAGATGTTAATATGTTTATAAACAAGCATTTGAATATATGTTTATAATATTTTTAAATAAATATTGTATTTTTAATACTTGGTATTTGGTTTAAAAGTATTATATTTGACACAACACTAAAAATAAAGCCAAATGAAGTCTTTAAGATTATCACTTGTCGCGGCCTTGTCGTTAATGGCTGTCTCATTCTCGGCAAAGGCCGGGGAATGGATTCGGATCAACCAGGTCGGTTATCTTCCGGATGCCTCTAAAGTGGCGGTATATGTCAGCAATGACAAGGAGACGCATGCGATTGATTCATTCTCTGTCATTGACGCATCCGAGGGGAAGACGGTTTATGTCTCAAAACCGGCTGACGTTAAGAACACTGGTGCGTTTGGGGAGCTCAAGACAACCGTAAGGCTTGATTTCTCAAAGGTCACGGCTGAAGGTAAATACATCATAGTGGCTGGTGGGGCTAAATCCTCCGAGGTAAGAATCAGCTCCGGGGCTTATGATGGAGCCGCTGACTTTGTCCTTAATTACATGCGTCAGCAGAGATGTGGTTGGAATCCTTTCATGAAGGACAGCTGCCATGTCAAGGATGGCTACATCCGTTATCATCCTACAAAGGAGGGACAGTGGATAGATGTGCGCGGGGGATGGCATGACGCTTCGGACTGCCTTCAGTACACGACCACCTCGGCAAACGCCATCTATCAGATGATGTTCGCCTACCAGAGTAACCCGGAAGCTTTTGGGGATGAGTTCCTTGCCGACGGAACTCCGGGCAAGAACGGAATCCCTGACATCATTGATGAGATTTACTGGGGCTTGGACTGGCTTGACAGGATGAATCCTGAGCCGGGTGAGTTCTACAACCAGATAGCTGACGACCGCGACCACATGGGAATGCGCGAGCCTGCGAAAGACCGGGCTGATTATGGCTGGGGCAAGAACAATGGCCGCCCTGTCTATTTTGTCTCGGGTGAGCCTCAGCAAAGGTACAAGTTCACCAACGCCACCACAGGAACATCGAGCA
This sequence comes from Bulleidia sp., assembly GCA_963623745.1. Lineage (GTDB taxonomy): Bacteria > Bacteroidota > Bacteroidia > Bacteroidales > UBA932 > Cryptobacteroides. Next base: position 20,857 of record CAVFMX010000011.1, on the reverse strand, counting down.
CTGTAGGAAAATTCGCGTCTGATTTCGCTCTTGGATCGAAAGTTCTCGCTCCGTTCTATCCTGAGTTCGCCGCCAAGATAGGAGCCAAGGCCGCTGGTGCGTACCAGCTTGGAATTGACAAGCCGGGAGTGTGCCAGACGGCTTCTGTTGTCTCTCCTTACATCTACGAGGAGGATAACTGGGTCGATGACATGGAACTGGCGGCGATTGAAATGTACCACCGCACAGGTGATGCGAAGTATCTTTTTCAGGCCATTGAATATGCTCGCAGGGAGCCGGTGACCCCTTGGATGGGCGCTGACAGCGCGAGGCATTACCAGTGGTACCCGTTCATGAACATGGGACACTATCATCTTGCGAAAGAGGGTAATGCCAGAGTCTCGGCGGAGTTCATCCGTAACCTCAGATCCGGAATCCAGAGAACATTCGAGAAAGCCGACGGAACTCCTTTCCTTTATGGAATCCCGTCAATCTGGTGCTCAAACAATCTCACGACCGCCATGCTGACCCAGTGCATTCTCTATCGTCAGCTTACCGGTGATGAGACATACAAGGAGATGGAAGGCGCGCTCAGGGATTGGCTGCTGGGTTGCAACCCTTGGGGAGTCTGCATGATCGTGCAGATGCCCGGCGCTGAAGTTTACCCTACCCAGCCGCACTCGTTCATCGTGAACCTCCACCTTGGAAACACTGCCGGAGGACTTGTTGACGGCCCTGTTTACAGTACCATTTTCTCAAGCCTGCAGGGCGTGAACATGGATGGAGGAATCAACTATCTGGATGTTCAGCCTGACGTGATGGTCTATCACGACAGTACTCATGACTATTCCACGAACGAGCCTACAATGGACGGCACGGCATCGCTGACATTTCCGTTCTCCGCCTACGAGATGGAGGGTGCGGCCCTCAAGGGAATGAGGAAGGACAAGAACGGGGTCGTTGACAGAGTCAACGCTGGCGAAAAGAAGGTTTATCTTGTCTTCACCGCGCATTTCAGTTTGGGCGACAATGGGCGTTTTGAGAATTTTGACGGTGTTGTCCCTGTGCTTAACACCCTTAAAGCCAAAGGTGTGAGGGGATCTTTCTTCCCTACCGGCGAGTGCTTCAGACAATCGAAGTACAAGTCTCCGATCAAAAGGATCATCAGGGAGGGACACTATCTTTCAGCTCATTCGGACAAGCATCTTCTGCTCTGCGAAGGTCGAAGAAATCTGGTGACAGCGGATTCCCTTATTCGGGACATCCGCAACATGGAGGCTGAGCTTGAGCGCTTCGGACTCAAGAAAGACCAGTTCCGGTGGATGATACCTCCTTACGAGACATGCAATGAGTCTTCCGCCTATGTCCTCAAAGGACTCGGCTACAAACTGGTGAACCCTACCTCCGGACTTGTCACCGGGCTTGACTGGGCTGCGAAAGGCGAGGCCGGCTACACAAGTGCCGAGACATTGGTTCAGAACATCTGGGACTTTGATGACAAATATGGTCTCAACGGGGCCGTCATCCTTGTCCATGCGATGAACTATCCTGGCAGGGCAAAGGAGGATCGGGTATATTCCCATCTCGGAGAGATCATCGACGGACTCCGCGCGCGGGGATATTCCTTCGGTACATTCAAGGAACTTTAACGTTCAGACATTATGGCGCTGATAGCGATAGACCTTGGTGGTACCAAGGCGCTTGGAGCGGTCTTCGACGCTTCGGGCAGAATGTACGCCAGACAGGTGAGACTCCTTGACGGAGCGGAAGGTGACGCTGTCGGTGACATTGTCACCGGTTTGATCGGAAGCCTTATGGATGCTTACAATGAGGAAAGGATCGAGGCTGTTGGAATATGTGTCCCGGGAATAGTATTCTCGAAGCAGGATGTTGTCTGGACTCCGAATATCCCCGGTTGGAAAAAATACCCGCTCAAAAGGCGGATCTCCGATCTGGTCGGCTCTGACGTGAAGGTGGAGATTGAAAGCGACAGGACCTGCTACATACTTGGCGAGGTCTGGAAAGGGGCCGCCAAAGGGTGTGACAATGCCATCTACATCGCTGTCGGGACCGGTATCGGAGTAGGTATTCTGGTTGACGGACGGGTGCTTCATGGAGCCGGGGACATCATCGGCGCGGCCGGCTGGATGGCTCTTCATTACCCTTACCAGCAGGAATATATTCCTACAGGATGTTTTGAATATTATGCCTCTGGCAACGGCATCGCCACCCAGATGCACCGTGTATTGCGTTGCAACCGTAACTACACCGGAGTGCTGAGCGGCAAGTCTATAGACGAGATCACCTCGCATGATGTGTTTGATGCCTACCATAAAGGCGACCGTCTTGCCGCCAAGGTTCTGGACAAGGCTGTGGAGATGTGGGGCATGGCTGCGGCGAACATGGTCAGCCTGCTGAATCCGGAGAAGGTGATATTCGGAGGAGGAGTGTTCGGTCCGGCCGAAGAGTTCATCGGAAGGATTTACGATGAAGCATGCAAATGGGGACAGCCGATCGCGATGAAGAATGTGGAATTCCGCGTCTCCGAGGTTCAGGGAGAAGCTGCCCTTTATGGCTCGGCCTATCTGGCTCTCAAGGCTTTAGGTCGGAATTAAAACGAATGTTGATATGCGGGAATATTCCACGACATCAGTTTTTGTCTCGGCATGCGCCGGGATGGCGTTCTTCGGGATCGCCATGCTCTCTCTGGCTCCGATTCTCGGACAGCTCAGTACTCTTGTGGCAGGAGCCAACAGTCTGCCTTCCACTATGTCTTTGGGAATTCTTCTGGGCACGATTGTGTTCGGCCCGGTGGTGGATCGTTTCGGCTACAAATGGCTTCTGGTGATCAGCTCTGTACTGGCTCTCGCCGGGCTTCAGGGACTTGCGAATTTCAGGGAGATAGGAATGCTGCACATCTCCATTTTCTGTCTTGGCCTTGGCGGCGGCATACTTAATGGTGAGACAAATGCCCTTGTGTCAGACATTTACGATGATGATAAGAGGGGGGGGGTGTCTCGGCCTTCTTGGGGCTTTCTACTGCGTGGGAGCCTTGCTGTGGACTCTGCTGAACTATTTCATTGAGGATTTCACCATTCCGTTGAATGCGGTTTCGGTCGTGATGGCCGCGTTCATCATCTTCTTTACGCTCATTCGCTTCCCTGCCGCCAAGCCGACGGAAAATGTTTCTGTGAAGAAGTCCGTCGGTCTTCTGAAATATCCGGCTCTTCTGCTTTTTGCGATCATCCTTTTCTTTGAAAGCGGTTTCGAGGGCGCGCAAGGAAACTTTACGGTCTCTTATCTGTGTGACAAAGGAGGGATGAGCGTGGCTTCCGCCACCCTTGCGATGACATGGTTCACTGTCGGGATGTTGGCAGGGAGGCTGCCGCTCGGTGCTATCCTTGGGAAGATAGGTGCTCTCGGTACATTATATTCCTATCTCACGGCCGCATTGGCCGGAGTCCTGCTGCTCCTTTTCGGAACAGGGAGCGTTGCCGCCGCCTACCTCTCGATGATTCTTATCGGATTTGGAGTGGGTGCCACCTATCCTGTCATCCTCAACTACATCGGAGGAGCTTTCCGGGAACTGTCCGGCACCGCCATCTCGATCGCACTGTTCATCGCCCTTTTGGGACAATACACTTTCAACAAATTGACCGGAGCCGCTTTTGATGCAGGACACCAGACGCTCCTGCCGGTTCTTCTTGTCGTGGCGGTTGCCTGTATGATGACGCTTGTCCCTTGGGCCGTCAAGGTCTCATCGCGGATGAGGAAATGACGCTTTCATGAATATTCAAACAACTAAATAGTTAAACTTTTTAATCTACAAACAATGTTAGCAAACGAATGGAAACAAAATGCCTTTGATGTCATGAATGAGATCGAGGCGACTCAGATGGAACAAATCAAGAAAGTTGCCGAGGTCATGGCCGACTGCATCCAGTCAGGTCATCTCGTGCACACTTTCGGCTGTGGTCACGCCAATCTTCCGATCGAGGAGATGTATCCGAGGATCGGTGGCATCGTGGGATTCCATCCTCTTTGCGAGCTTCCGCTGACATTCTTCACCCACATCGTCGGTGAGATGGGTATCAGTCAGTTCCTGTGGCTTGAGAGAGAGGAAGGCTACGGTCAGGCGATAATGCAAAGCTGGAACTTCGACAAAAACGATCTTCTTTGGATCTTCTCTCACACCGGAGTGAATGCTGTGAACATCGATGTCGCCAATGAGGCCCACAAGCGTGGCATGAAGGTCATCGTCTGCGGATCGGCCGGCAGAACCGGTGACAAGAAACCTCGCCATTCAGGTGGAAAGAACCTTTTCCAGATCGCTGATTATGTGGTTGACACATGCTGCCCTCTTCAGGATGCGTCAGTGACTTTGAAGAATCATTTTGACAAGATCGGCCCTCTTTCCACAATGGCTTCCGTTACCTGCGTGTGGATGATCATTACGACTGTCTGCGAAATTCTCGCTGACCGCGGAGTGAAACTTCACATCAACCCGTCTCATAACGTTCCAGGCGACACCACCGCCAGAGAACGTCTTGACGAATGTATCGCTGCCTATAAGGAAAGCGTGAAAGGCTGTTAGTTCCGCGCGGAGACACTGAAACTATTAGGGATAGGGGAACTCTATTTTTTACCAATTATATTCAACCCAAAAACAGTTGTTATGCTACACACAGAAAAACGCTCGCTGATTCCTTGGGCACTCAAGGTCTGCGCTGCTGTGCTGTCGCTTTTCGGGATGTGTGTCATCCCTGTGGGCGCACAGTCTGTTCTGAGCGGTACCGTAGTCTCTGCTTCGGACGGACAACCTATTGTAGGAGCTTACGTTCTTGTAAAAGGTACAACCGTGGGAACCTCTACGGAAGTTGACGGTACTTTTAAGATCGAGGCAACCTCCGGAGCCATTCTGGAAGTCTCTCAGATGGGCTATGTCACACGTCATGTAAAAGCTTCTGATGGAATCAGAATCGCTCTTGATGAAGACCAGCTTTGGCTTGATGACGTTGTTGTCGTCGGCTATGGAGTACAGAAAAAGAAACTTGTCACAGGCTCCACTGTGCAGGTAAAGGGCGAGGACATCGCCAAACTCAACACCGTGGATGTGCTCGGAGCGTTGCAGTCCCAGTCTCCAGGAGTCAGCATTGTGCAGAACAATGGTTTCCTCGGATCCGGCTTCAAGGTCAACATCCGTGGTCTTGGCACTGTCGGAGACTCCTCACCTCTCTACGTTGTGGACGGAGTCGCCAACGGAAGCATCTCCGCGCTCAATCCTTCGGACATAGAGTCCGTGGATGTGCTGAAAGACGCTGCCTCGGCAGCGATTTACGGAGCCAGAGCCGCCAATGGTGTCATTCTCATCACCACAAAGAAAGGGAAAGAGGGATCGGCTTCCGTGACCTATGATGGATACTACGGTGTACAGAACCTCTATAAGATCCCTGCTCTTTTGAACGCCAGTGAGTTCATGCAGATTCAAGATGAGTCCAGAATGATGGACGGTCTTGCTCCTTACAATTGGGAGAATCACATCGGGTCACGTCTCTATAACGCCATAAAGGATGGTTGGACAGGTACCAACTGGCTCAAGGAGATCATCAACGAGGACGCCCCTATCCAGAATCATTCCGTGAATGTCACTGGCGGGTCTAAGACGGGAACATATTCATTAGGACTTGCCTACACAGGTCAGGACGCCACGATGGGCGTGCCTTCGTCCATCCCTCACCTTGACCGCTACAACTTCAGGGTCAACTCTGAGAACACTGTCTTCAAGAACGGCTCTTTGGATGTCCTGAAGATCGGTCAGACCCTTAACTACCGCTACCAGAAGACCACAGGATCTTTCGCCACGGAGGGCATCTACTGGAACGGAGTTCACAACATGCTTGTGATGAGCCCGCTCATGCCTGCCTACAACTCTGACGGAAGCTACTATGTCTATGAGGACAGGATGGCTGACGGCTACGTCTGGGACACTGCCAACGGTGCCGCGAAGAATCCGATCGCCTACATGGACTATACCGCCAACCAGAATGTGTCCAAGAGTCATTATCTTCAGGCCAGCGTGTATGCGGTTCTCCAGCCGATAGAAAGGCTCAACATCAAGAGCCAGTTCGGTTACATGATGAGCGCTTCAAGCTACCGCTCCTACATGCCGGAGTACGACCTTGACGCCACAGCCAAGAGGGAGGTCGATCAGGTCTCTCAGAGCATGTCCCTGTCGAACCGTTGGTCCTGGGAAAACACAGTCAGTTACTCATTCAACATAAATAATCACCAGATTGACGCCCTTGTGGGAAGTTCTCTGGAAAAATGGGGCTACGGCGAGTCTCTAAGCGCAAGCAATGTGGATTCCAATTTCGGAGACCTTGAGCATGCTTACCTTTCCAATGTGTCCACGACACCTTCATCAATGTCAAGCATCAGCGGATCTCCTTCCCAGAAGAACTCTTTGGCTTCTTTCTTCGCCCGCGCGAACTGGAACTGGAAGGAAAAGTATATGGCTTCAGCCACGATGCGTGCTGATGGATCGTCTGTTTTCGCAAGAGGTTACCGTTGGGGCTATTTCCCTTCAGCATCAGCCGGTTGGGTCATCACCAACGAGGACTTCCTCAAAGGGTTCGGACTTGATGGCGTGCTGGATTTCTTCAAACTTCGCGCGTCTTGGGGACAGAATGGAAACTGCAATGTGAGCGGTTTCCAGTACCTGTCGCTTGTGACCTCCAACAACGGCTATGGTGGCTATGTCTTCGGTGACATCATCGACAAGCGTGACATCGGCTCCTACGCCTACAAACTGACCAACTCCGAACTGAAATGGGAGACATCCGAGCAGACCAACATCGGTTTCGACGCAAGATTGTTCGGGAACCGTCTCGGAGTGGAGTTCGACTGGTACAACAAACTTACTAAAGACTGGCTCGTAGTCGCTCCTGTGCTTTATTCCTACGGCGCAGACGCTCCGTACGTCAATGGAGGAAACGTCAAGAACCAGGGTCTGGAATTCGGACTGCACTGGAATGACAACTTCGGAGAGGTGTTCTACGGAATCAACCTGACGGGAGCGCACAACAAGAACAAAGTCACCAAGATCGCCAACGCCGATGGGATCATTCACGGAGCGGGCAGCGTTCCATGGCAAGGAGCAGAGGAACTCTATAGGGCTGAAGTCGGAATGCCTATCGGCTATTTCTACGGCTACAAGACTGCCGGAGTGTTCCAGAATCAGGCGGAGATCGATGCCTACGAAGGCGCTCTCCTGAACGGAGCCAACACAAATCCCGGAGATGTCATTTATGTGGACACCAATAATGACGGGGTCATTGACGCTAATGACCGTACCATGATCGGAGACCCGCACCCTGACTTCACCCTTGGTCTGTCCTTCAATGTCGAGTGGAAAGGAATAGACCTCTCTGTGTCCGGTTTCGGATCGTTCGGGCAGCAGATCTTCAAGTGTTACAGGGATTTCTCCTCCTCACCTCTGAACAACTACACCACCGACATCCTGAAGAGATGGACAGGAGAAGGATCTTCCAACAAATATCCTCGCCTCGCCAGCTCATCAAACAGCAACTGGAACAAGATCTCTTCCCTGTACATCGAGGACGGAGACTATTTCAAGGTGCAGAACGTGACCCTTGGCTACGACATCTCAAAGGCGTTCAAGAAGTTCCCTCTCAAGACATGCCGTGTCTATGTGACCGGACAGAATCTCTTTACATTCACTTCGTACTCCGGGATGGATCCGGAGATCGGCTACGGTGGCGGCAGTAGTTGGGCGCAAGGCATTGACCTGGGCTACTATCCAAGTGCCCGCACCATCCTTTTCGGAGTCAACCTTAAATTTTAAAAGGAGAAATGAATATGAAAAAGATCATAATCAACCTTATCCTTGTCATGGCTGCCGTGTCCGCACTGTCAGCGTGTGAGGACTTTCTTGACACCAAGAACCTTACGCAGAAGACAACCGAGAATTTCCCGGAGACGGAAAAGGACGCGCAGGAGATGGTCACCGCCATCTATGCCCATCTGCTTTTCGAGAGCCCGGAGGCTTCTTCCCAGTTCTATATCGCTCAGCTTGCCAGTGACGATTGCCTTGGCGGAAACCTTTCGTACTCAGGAAACTGTGCCACGAATTTCCTCCTTTACAAGGACAACCTTAACGGATGGCTTGGCCTGTGGAGTCGTGACTACACTCTTATCAACAGAGCCAACAGCGCCCTTGCGTCATTCGGAAACGTGAAATCATGGTCATCCGAGGAGGAGATGAACCGCCTCATTGGCGAGACCTATTTCCTCCGCGCGTTCGCTTATAACGAACTGGTGCAGGTTTTCGGTGGAGTTCCGCTCAGAACCGACACCGAGACAGTCAATCTTCCAAGAGCAAGCGTGGATGAGGTCTATGAGGTAATTGAAAGCGACCTTCTCCAGGCCATAAACCTGATGCCGGACAAAATCTACACCGCTGGATCTTCGATGACCGGCCATGCCACCAAATATGCCGCTGAGGCCATGCTTGCCCGTGTGTTCCTGTTCTACACCGGACGTTACGGTAAGGAGACTCTTCCTGGTGGAACGACCAAGGCGGAAGTCATCAAGCATCTGGAGGACTGCATCAACAATTCCGGTCACGATCTTGTGGAGGATCAGCGTGAGATCTGGGGCTATACCAACACGACGGTCAACAGCAACAATTCAGGCTACCGGTACCAGTACCCGATAGATCATGACCTGCACTGGGTCGGCAACAGCTGCGTGGAGACCATATTCGCCAACAAGCACAATCTCACGTCAAATTGGACTTATACTTGGTTCTCCAACACATGGTCCATGTTCTGCTCTCCGTCAAACGACAACAGGGACATCAAGCAAAGCTATCCTTTCAGCTTCGGTTGGGGTGCCGGCCCTGTCTCTCCGAAAATGGTTGATGAGTGGAAGGATTGGTCCGCCAAACAGACCTACACTGATGGTTACACCGAGGATCCTCGTCTGACCGGTTCAGTATGGTCCTACACGGCCTATGATCCGAACAACAAGGGCAACGTCCTTCTTGACAGGAAACTCGACAGAGGTGAGCCTGACTACACCGTCTCCTACCGTTACTACGAGCAGACAGGCTACTTCCAGAAGAAGTACATCAATGTGGGTGCCTGGGATGATGAGTCCGATTCGTACAAGAACTCCTGGGCTCTTGTTGAGAATCCGGGTGTCACAGCCCAGACTTCAGCTCAACTTGTACAGACTACGGACCTCATCCACATCCGGTTCGCCGATGTGCTGCTCATGCACTCAGAGCTTACCGAGACCGCCGATGGCATCAACAGGGTAAGGGCAAGAAGTCATTTGGCTCCGGTGTCATACTCTCTGGAAAACCTCCGGAACGAGCGTCGTTGGGAGCTTGCGTTTGAGTCTATCCGCTGGTTTGATCTTCTTCGTTGGGCGGGTCCTTCACTTGAGTCCGCCGGCGAGATTCTCAATGAGCAGACCGGTTTCGATCTCATCAATGAGGGGATCGTCACCTCAATGGTGAAATACGATTATGCGGCGCGTCTCAAACAGACGCAAGGCTACTGGCCTATTCCTCAGGACGAGATCGACATCGCCGGTGGAACCCTTGAGCAGAACCCTGGATGGGATGCTTCAGCGGCATTTGTGGATTGGAACAACTTCAAATAGCAGATGAGAATATGAAAAAGATTCGTATAATTGCGGCTATCACGCTTGTTGCGGGTGCTGTGGCATGCAGCCCTATGGAGGACAAGTCGTTGCGTGATGACTACATCACCAATGCGGGAACTCCTGTCACATCGGAGGAACTTACCTCCTACCTCCATGTGGATCAACCGTATCCGAACACGGAGACTGCGGTTGAAGGGGACCAGATCATCACTCTCAAGAATGATCGTCCTGAAATCGGAGGGGTGTGGCATGTAGTCACTTCCATGGGGGAGACCATTCTCAAGAGCGATAACTGCACCTACACTTATGAGTCAAATGGTGAGTTCGAGGTGTACTATGTCGCCCTTTCCGCGGGGAAGATCGTTGAGTCCGAACACTTCCCGATCACTGTCACCAATGTCTTCGACCCTTGGGCCGGCTATCTGACCGGAGCAAAGGACAAGGCCGACAGAAGCGCTAAGAAGACATGGACATGGAGAGAGGTCTCTTGGGGTTCGGTCTGCAACATGGGAGCGCATGGCGGCTGGAAGTACGCTTCCGCCGGCTACACCGCCGAGTCCAACTTCTGCTGGTGGGGCAATGTCAAGATGAGCGATGTTTCGACAGATGAAAAGATGGTGTTTGAATACGCCGGCAGCAAGATGACAACCTACAACGCCGACGGTTCTGTAAAAGCGACAGGAACATTCGGCTTCAACAAGGACATCCCTGAAGAGGCCGTGCTTGGCAGTCTGATCACCACGGCTCCGACCATCGGCGCCAGATTTGACGAAGTCGGGCAGAGTCAGAACAATTCCTTCTACCTGCTCACTTTTGACGATGACTACATCACGATCTTCCATAAGACCCCTTCTTCTGCCATGGCTGACTGGAGTGACTATGGTTGGTACGCTTACTTCAAGGCTGCGGAATAATAACGGCCATGTATCTTCAAAGGACGGTGGGCGGCCGGCAAACCGGTGGCCCCCATCCTTTAATATTCATGATTTTTCATCAGATGAAGATGTCGTCCTCACATATTCATGCGCTCATGTCGGTCTTCACCGCTTTTATCGTCTTTGGTTGTTCGGAAAGGACAGTGATGACGATTGAAGGCAGCATTGACAGACGCTATGACGGTCAGACCATATTCCTTGTGCCGCTGCCTCATCCAACTGCGGAGACAGTTGATTCCACCAAGGTGAGAAACGGCAGGTTCCGCTTCACGGCGGATGCGTCCACCGTAAGGATGTGTGATGTCACCATCTCCAACAAAGCCCGTGCTTCGTTTGTCCAAAGGCTTCTTGTGGCGGTGGAGCCCGGAACGCTCAACGTCCGTCTGGACACCGTCAGCTCGGCTTGTGGAACGCCTCTCAACGCCTCTCTGCAGTCATGGAAAGATGCGCTTCAAAGGGGAGAGGATGTTGAGTCTGTGACCATGGGCATAATACGGAGTAACCCTAATCCGCTCGGAGGCTATCTGTATTACATGTACGACAGGGTGATGTCTGAATCTCAGAAAAGGGAGTTGGACTCGTTAGGAATTAACACCTTCCGTCCTGATGTCAACAGATAAAACCACAAAAAGGCAGATTGTACCGGCAGGATTGGCTTTCATAGCGTTGTGGACCATTCTACAGACGCTTTGTCCCTACCATCTTGCCTTCAAGGAACAGGCGGATTATTTTCTGCTTGACCGCACGTTTGTACTGTCATTCCTCAAGAAACCGGCTTTTCTGAGCGAGTTGGCCGGAGGCTGGCTGACTCAGTTCTACATGCTTGTGGGTTTCGCTCCTGTGGTGCAGACCTTGCTGTGTGTCCTTGTGTGGGCAGGAATGTCCGTATTCCTGAAAAGAGAAGACGCTCCCTCACCGTACCTGACCGCTTTGGTTCCTGCCATGCTGGAGGGAGCATTCTCTTGCGTTTTCGAATATCCTGTCAGCATGACCATCGGCGCGGTTGTGGCCGTCTGGACAGCCGTGGTCTGCCAATCGTTCAAAAGACGTCTGCAAAAGCCTGTCGAGCTTTTGACGCTCCTGCTTGGTTATCCGCTGATTGGAACGTCTGTTTTTATCTTTCTGATCCTGTTCATTTACAAGAACCGCAGGAGTCTCGGCTATGTCTTGTTCCTTACCGTTTCCCTGATCGCTGAAATATTCCTTTTAAGGAATATCTATATGCTGACTTCCGTTCAGGCTTTCATCTATCCGGTTGTCCCCGGCTATTATTTCGGGCACACGGCTCTCATTTTCTCCGTTGAAGCCGGAACCCTGCTCGCGGTTATCGCAGGCATGTCCTCGGAAAAGTGGTTGAGACGTTTATTGATGGTCGCTTGCGGAGTGACGGTAGTGTTCGCATTCTGTCTCACAATCAAGCCAAAGGAGGAATGGGACATCAAGATCAGTTCTCTGGCCTATTACGGGGAATGGGACAAGGTCAATGAGTTGGGGAAGGCCAATCCTTATAAGAGTGTGACAGGTTCCTATTTTTATAATATCTCCTCAAGCCGTAACGGCACTCTGCCGGAGGAGATTCTTGAAGCCTATCAGCCATTGTGGAAAGGTCTGTTTCTCAGTATCAATGAAAATTCCGGCTACAGGAGAGTTTTCGACAGCGTCGATGCTCTGATGGTTTGTGGCGATTTCGCCCAGGCGCAGCACTCCGCTCTGCTTGGCATGACGTTCACTCCGAGGCAACGTTCGTCCAGAATGCTCCACAGACTTTGTGGGATCGCTATGGCGAACGGAGACTTCGCGGCTGCGGAAAAGTACGCGGACATGCTTCAGAAGACATCGCTTCACAGCGGATGGGCTTCGTCCGTGCTTTCAATGATTGAGTCAGGTGAGAGACTGCCTGTACAAGGGCGCGTCAAGGACATCCTTTTCAGCGCGAATGATTGGTTCGCTTCCCTGCGCAATCTGGCGGAAGATAATGATGCGGCTCTTGACAGGCTGTTGTGTCTTGACCTTCTGATCAAGGACATAGCCTCTTTCAGAAAAGACTATGACACCTACTACAAACCAAGGCACACATCCGCTCCGGCATTGTACCAGCAAGCGTTGATGATGACATTCGATGGGAATATCCCACCGTCAGAGCAACTCTCTGAATATGCCATATCCTCGGATGTGTACGAAATGTGCCTTGATTTCGTTTCGAGACGTGAGGCGGGGGAGACTTCGGCTCCGGACTCAAGGTTCGGGAAGACATATTGGTACTACTATTATTTCGCACAACCAAAATGATAGGGAAGAACAAAATGATCGTCGCTGCGATCTTGGCTGTGACGGCTGTTTTTGGATGCCGTGAGTCAGATCCTGCGGACCATACGTCCGGAATTGTGATGACACCGGACTACAGGGACATAGTCATACCGTTCAACATCGCTCCGTTGAACTTTTCCCTGGAGGGAGCCGAAGGCAAGGTTGAAGTCTCGGTCTCAGGCTCCCAAAGAGACTACAGATTCAAGTCCAAGGCTTCAAAGGTCGTGTTCCCGTTGGGTAAATGGCACTCCATGCTCGACAACGAAAAGGGGAACAGGTTACAGGTTACAGTGATCCATGACGGATGCACCATTCAGGAGTTTTTCTGGGAGGTCTCCCGGGACTCTATTGATAAATATCTGAGTTACAGGCTGATTGAGCCTGCTTATGAAGTTTGGAACCTGCACTCGGTCGAGGAACGGGATCTTGAAGGCTACAAGATCCGGACCCTTGGAGACAACAACACGACAGATCATTCATGCATGAACTGTCATACATCGAACAAGGCTGACTCTCCTGCCACATTCTTCCATGTCAGAGGAAAGACAGGCGGTACTTTCTATGCGAAGGATGGCGAACTTCGCAAACTGGACACGAAGACTGACAGCACGGCAGGTGCCGCTGTCTATGGAGAGATAGAAAGGTCTGGCCGTTTTGGAATATTCACGACAGCCCAGATAATGCCGATCCTGCATTCGGGGCGGTTGGAGAGGCTTGAGGTGTTCGACACCTCCAGCGATCTGTTTGTCGTGGACTTTCATGACAACACGGTCTCGGACAATCCTTCTGTGAAAGGAGAGGAATTTCAGGAGACTTTTCCATGCTTTTCCCCGGACGGGAAAACGATATATTTCTGCCGGGCAAAAAGTCTTCCTCAGCCGGACAGTACCAAAATGATGCGTTATGATCTTTACAGTGTGCCGTTTAACCCTGGAAGCGGGGTGTTGTCGGACTCTCTGACTCTTGTTCTCGAAGCATCGGCTCTTGGGAAGTCGGTAAGTTTCCCGAAATGCTCACCTGACGGCAAACGTGTACTTTTCTGCGTGTCCGACTATGGCACTTTCCCTATCTGGCACACCGAGACCGATCTGTGGATGCTTGATCTCCAGACATCGGCGGTGGACACTTTGGCCGGTGTCAACGGAAGATACTCGGACTCTTATCATTGCTGGAGCTCTAACGGAAAATGGATTGTCTGGGCCTCCAAAAGGGACGACCGGGTCTATGGCAGACCGTATTTCGCTCATGTGGACGAGAATGGAACGGTCAGCCGGCCGTTTGTCCTTCCGCAGCGCGATCCGGCCTGCTACCTTAGCCAGAACAAATCGTTCAACATTCCGGAATTGTACCAAGCTCCGGAAACATATTCCCATAGCGACATTTCCAGGATGTATTTCAAGACAGACGCTGAAAAAATGACTTATAAGGCGCGGAATTAAACATTATTCATTAATTTTATCAAAGTAACTGTTATGCGAACAACTAAACGCACTCTGATGATCATGGCATGTTGCCTGGCTTTCTTCTTTTCATCCTGCGAAAAGGATGACTATAAAAAAGGTGCCTCGGTTCCAGACGGAGAATCCACCCCTGTCCTGCTTGACAAGGTGCCCGGAAGAAACGTTGTGGCCTACTGTACGTACTACGGGACATCAATCCCGGACGTGAATGCCGTGACGCAGATCAACTATGCTTTCGCGGAACTCTATGTCAAGGATGGAGAGTACAAAGGATTCAAACTTCAGGGTGAAGAGTCCAGATTCAGACAGATCGTCGATTTAAAGAAGAAATCATCTGATCTTAAAATACTCATCTCCTTCTCCCACACAGTCGTCAATTCTGACAACGCCCAAGGTGGCGGCTTTTCAAAGATGTCTTCCACCGAGGATGGGAGGAAGGCTTTCGCCAAGGATTGTCTCGCGTTCTGTCAGAAGTGGGGACTTGATGGTGTGGACATAGACTGGGAGATGCCGGGTGTCTCATGGAGCGGACACGCCTGTGATCCGATGCATGACACTGAGAACTTCACCCTTTTGATGAGCCAGCTCAAGCAAACTCTCGGGAACCGCTATCTGGTGACCTATGCCGGCTATGTCAAGAACATGGTGTCAGATGACGACGGCTCACGCAGATATTTTGACCTCGTGGCACTCAAGGACATAGTGGACTATGTGAATGTGATGACCTATGACCTTGACTCGGCTCCTAATCACCATAGCGCCATTGACGACCCAAGCGCCTACTGGGACTGGAAAAGAACTTTTGAGGAATATGAGAAAGCGGGTTTCCCGAAGGAGAAGATGATTTTCGGGGTTCCTTTCTATGCCAGACACTCATTCTCTGAAAGCCCGACAGCGATCGACTACAAGAAAGTTCTGACTCTGGATGAATCATTGTACAAAATCGACAACTGGGATGACAATGCCAAATGTCCGTACATATCGGTTAAATCTTCCGGTACTTTCTTCGCCGGTTATGATAATGCCAAAAGCATAGCTATCAAGGCGGAATGGGCAATGACCAGAGGGATGACAGGACTGATGTGCTGGGACTACGACGCGGATGATGCGTCGGGTACTCTAAGAACGGCGCTTTGGAATGGCGTGATGGACAAGAAATATTAACATAATGAATGTTGAGACAACAAAAATCATCGGTGGGAAGGTCTTCACTCCGTCGGGGGTGAGGAACGCCACTGTCATCATCAAGGATGGTGTGATCTCAGAGATAACCGAAGATTCTGTCGAGATTCCTGATGCTGAGATCATTGATGCCAAAGGGATGAACGTGGTGCCTGGAGGGATCGACATCCACATCCACGGAGGCGGCGGACACGAATTCATAGAAGGGACCGAAGATGCGTTCAGGGCTGCTGTCGAAGCTCATGCCTATTATGGGATGACCTCCATCCTTCCGACTTTGCCGGCCTGCCCTGTCAGAACGATGACGGAATCCGTCAGAATCTGTGAAAAGCTCATGTCCGATCCTGACTCTCCCATTCTTGGACTGCATTTTGAGGGGCCTTACCTCAATTCTAAAAAGGTCGGCGCCATTATCCCTGAATATGTCACTCCTCCGATCAAAGAGGACTACGAGTCCATCCTTGGCGGCACAAAGATTGTCCGCCGTTGGGATGCGGCTCCGGAACTTCCGGGAGTAGAGGAGTTTGGTCACTCTTTGGTTAATCATGGAGTGCTTGCCTCAATCGCCCACACTGTGGCTGAATATCCTGAGGTGAAGAAAGCGTTCGATGCCGGATTCACCCACGCCACTCATTTCTACAATGCCATGACCTGCGTCCATAATGTAAGAGAGTACAAGCATGAGGGTACCGTGGAGAGTGTCTATGCCATCCCGGAGATGACTGTTGAAGTCATCTCCGACGGCAAGCACATTCCTCCTGTGATCCTTCGTCTGATCTGGATGATCAAAGGGTCGGACAGAACAGCCCTTGTCACGGACGCTTTGGGGTGCTCCGCAGGAGGTTCGGATCACATTTTTGATCCGAGAGTCGTGATTCATGACGGAGTCTGCAAACTGTCTGACCATTCCGCGTTGGCCGGAAGTATCGCCACGATGGATCGTCTGGTCAGAACGGCTGTCGAGGCCGGAATCCCGTTCGGAGACGCTGTCCGGATGTCATCAGAGACCCCTGCGCGTATAATCGGTGTTCATGACAGGAAAGGTACCCTTGAGAGAGGCAAGGATGCCGACATCGTGTTCTATGACAGAGACATCGAATTGAAGTTCGTGATGAGAAAAGGTCGTGTCCTGAGAAATGATTTGTAATTATTCTGATAAATTATTCATTACAATGAGGAAGAATTTTAATATTATGATAATGTCTTGCCTTGCTTTTCTGGCTGCCGTTCCGTGCCAAGGCTTGTCAAAGAAAGAAAAGGCGGCCAAAAAACAGATTCGCCCGATCATCGAATCAATGAGTGTCCGAGACAAGGTCGCACAGCTTGTTTTCGTTGATGTTTACCCGGAAGGGGATTCCGCTTTTCAGGCCAAGGCTGACAGCATCATCGCGAAGGAGCAGGTCGGAGGCATCATCCTCATGGAAGGGAACATTGCCCGGACGGCTGAGACTTGCAACCGTTTGCAGAGTCTGGTCAAGATGCCGCTGGCCGTCACCATTGACGGAGAGTACGGTCTGGGGATGCGGATCAGCGAGTTCCGTAAATATCCCCGTCAAGGTGTCCTGGCAGGGCTTCCCGATGAGGAATTGATGTATGAGATGGGACGACAGGTCGCCAAGGACATGCGCTCCATGAAGATTGACGTGAACTTCGCTCCGGTTGTGGATGTGAATCTTCATCCAGATGTGAACACCATCAAGGACAGAAGTTTCGGACCTGACAAGAAGCTTGTGGCTGAGTACGGGTCGGCTGTGATGCGTGGGATGCAGGATGGTGGTGTCGTGGCATGCGCCAAGCATTTTCCCGGCCACGGAGACACGGAGGTCGATTCACACAAGGCTTTGCCTGTTTTGAAGTTTCCGAAGGAGAGGTTGGATTCTGTGGAACTATATCCTTTCAGGAGATTGATAAGGGACGGTGTGGACATGGTTATGGTCGGACATCTTCTTGTCCCTGCGCTTGACACCCTTCCGGCTTCAGTCTCCGAGGCGGTCGTGACAGACCTTCTCAGAAAGAAAATGAAATTCAAAGGGTTGATAATCACTGACGCACTTGGCATGGAAGGCGTTTTGGAACCATTCGGCGGATCCAGTGCGAGAGCTACGCTTGCCGCCTATAAGGCAGGGGTGGACATCCTCTTGATGCCGGACGATGTTTCTGAAAGTATTGATCTCATAGTTGACTACATAGGTAATGACGGCAAGAGAATCAAGGAATTGGATGCAAGGGTCTCAAGAGTGCTGGCTCTGAAAGGGAAATGTGGAAAGTTGACCAAAACTGATGACTTGACCGTCGATCCGGCTACCGTGGACACCAAAGGCACCGCTGCCCTCATCACAACAATGGAGGAAACGTTGGCCGCAGGAAAATGACCCTACACGCTGATGCGGTTCTTCTTGTACAGATTCCTGTACTCCTGAGGGGTCTTACCCATCCTTGATTTGAATATCCTGTTGAAGTTCGACAGATTGTTGAATCCGCATGCCTTGCAGATGTCAGCGATCCTGTCGGACGTGTCAATAAGACTTCTGGCCGCACTTTGACATTTCATGTCAATAAGATACGAGGATAGCGTCATTCCTGACTTCTGTTTGAATAGCCGCGTGATGCTTGTTGCGCTCAATCCTGTCAGTTCAGACAGCTGCGAAAGCCGGATGTTCTTGGAGTAGTTCTTCTTGAGGTATTCCTTGATGAAGTCTATCTTGTCCAGATTGGCATTGTGTTCAGGTTCCGTGGACGAGTCTGATGTCAGCAGCCTGTAGTCGGATTTGGAAAGTGAGTGAAGAATTTTCTCGAATATGATGAACTGCTCGAAACTGCTTTTTTCACTTGAAATGCTGTCCAGAAGAGTATAGACTTTGAGAATGGCGGGCATTCCGAAAGAGATTCCGTGCCGGGAGTCCTTAAGCATTTTCTTGATCGAGGCAAACTGTTTTTTTTCAATGAGGCTCCCGTCAAATAAGTTCGCGGGGAAATGAATGGTTATCTCCCGGACATCCTCCGAAGTGCAATTCCCTTGCTCCCAGAGGTGCCCGATGTCCTCTCCGATGAGGGAAAGCTCATAGTCCCCAATCTCCTCACAGCTATCCCTGACGACCCTCCTTACACCCTCTCCGTTCTGTATAAAGTTGAGTTCCACGGCCTTGTGGCGATGGGCCGGATATGTGAATTTTCTTTTGTGCCGTTCAACAATTCTAAAGCAATCCTCTGTGGAAAATTCCGGTTTGACGGTTATGATTTCAGACATCCTTTTTTAATGTGTGGATAAATAGTGGCTTCAATAATTCTGTAAATTTACAAATAAATCCGTTTCTCCGAAAATCCGGATGAGCGGAGCGCTCACACGAGATAACCAACATTTTCCTGTTTCGTGCAATTTTGCTTCCAAACATTTCTTGATTTCGTGCGAATTTGCTTCAAAACATTTTGTGACTCAGTGCGAATGGAATATATTTGCATTATTTTATAATAGTCTATCGTTCATTATGGCCTTTTCAATATGTCAAAAGTTGACAACGTGGACCTGAAACTCAACTTGTTCCACATTGGCGTGGCATACAATCTTTAGAGCAATCTGTACCGGTCGTTCAGCGTTGATAACGACTAAAAGAAAGATCTTGCATCATCCGGACGCCGATGAATTTGACTACTTTGCTCTTCACGTCAACCGTCTGGTGATTTCAGCATAGCCCGTGATAATTTCACTTTATCTCACCTTTATGATGGCATAAAGTGAAATTATCTTGTTTTTGTGAATTGTCTATGAGGAACGTGCTTCCGTCATGTTGACATACGCCCAGAAGGTGGCTGGTGGCGAGAGTGGGCGGAAGTGCTGCCGAAGGGAGCAGGGGAAACTACACCATTCCGAGGTCGGAGAAGAGGCGGCGGTAGGCTGAGGCTTTCCTGTCGAGGGAGAGGGGGTAGGCGCGGGAGGAGGATGGCATCCGGTAGAGACGCATGAGACGATTCTCAAAATTGAATTCTGAATATTCTCCCGTGGCCGGCGCATCGGTCCCGAAAGTCTGGCAAAGGGTTGATGTGGCTTTCTCTCCGGTGGTGACAATGGCTTGACACTTGGAGATTTTCATTAGCAGAGCCGGGATGTCGGTCGGCGTGACGACCTCCAGAAACTTGTCGGAGGCGTTGTCTTTGAGGCGGCGGATGGCGGTGGCGGTGTCGTACATCGCTAGGCCGGTCTTAGTGCAGAAAGCGACAATCTCTTTCAATTTGAATTTCTTGGAGGCAACGTCCACGAAGCGGTTCCTGTCATTGAAGAAGATCAGACCGAGAATCCGCCACATGTCGTTGATGAAATTAGGGTAGTAGAACTCCATGCTCCAGCGTTTGGACTGGGGCGGGAAACTGCCAAGCATCAGCACTTTGGCATTCTCCGGCAGAAACGGCTCGAAGGGATGCCGCTCGACGGGAGGCAAAGAAATCGCTTCGGCGTTCGGTGAACCTTGCCGAACCGCGGGGTCGGCGATTGCGGAGAGAGCCTCGGAGACCATTGAAGCATCCAAAATTCCTCCGGTCACTGAACCTGACGAAGTGACCGGAGGAACGGATTTAAGATTATTCTGAATATTCATTATCTGGCGGCGTTGGCGGAACCTTCGACAAAGGCGACGATCTCACCCTTGGCGACCTTGTCCCCCTGCTTGCCGATGGTGGCCACGATGCGGCCGTCAACGGCTGGGACGAGTTCCTCCATTCCGTAATATGTCTGCACGAATCCTATCCCCTTGCCGGCCTTGACCTGCGTCCCGGCTATCGGAGCGGCGGAATCGTCCTCCACATCCACCTGCCACAGGAGCTGACCCTTGGCCGGAGCCTGTACCGGGACGGCGTGAGGGTAACGCTTGGCATATTCATCCACATCGAAATTCGGCATCTCGACAACCGGGCGCACAACCTCGATCGGAGCGTTCGCCTTTGCCTTGAGGTCGGCCAACTCGGTGTTGAAACGCTGCTTGGCGATGCCGCTCCTGAAGTCCCTGTACTGCCGCTCGTGCATCGCGAACTCGAAGAGCTCCTCCTCGTCCTGACCTTCGTCCCAACCCTCTTCCTTCATCATCTGACGGAATTTAGGCAACTCGTCCGGGTACATCTCCTGAGGATCTCCGGTGTAGAACTCCAGACCTTTCTCCTTGGCGAGATCCACAATCTCCGGAGCAAGCTCGCCCGGAAGACGGCCCATCTTGCCGAGAATCATGTTCCATGTGTCCTTGTCGATCGTGGTCCAGCGCGGCTTGCCGTTCAGAAGGTTCAGCAGGTTCATCAGCGCCGTGTTCTTCGTGTACT
>CAVFMX010000010.1:0-2873 GCA_963623745.1 Bulleidia sp. | reverse complement strand
TCTTCCAGATCTTGCCGATGCGCTTCAGGGCGTCGATGCAGTTTTGGTCCATCAGGCCGTCACGGTTAGGGGCGGAGTTCATGATGTAGGTGCAGTAGGCGTTGTTGTAAGGGATGATATTCCCTTTCACGATCTCGTCAACGTCCTTGAGAGGGGAGTCCGGAAATTCGGTCTTCCAGAACCAGGTCTTCTGCAAAGGGTAGCAGGCCATTGCCGGGAGTCGGTTGGTCTCCGGGGAAATCTTCTGGCCGGCTCCCTGCTCGTAGCAGCGGATGTCCGAGTAGAACAGCGCCTCGGACGGGTACTTCGCCCCGTTGAGGTCCATCACCAGACAGTTCGGCTGGAGGCTCTTGATCAGATGGTAAAATTCCGGGAACGAGACATCTGAATATGAAATCCTCCCCCACGGAGCGTCCCATCCGTCGAACATGATGGTGTTGACGGGACCATATTCAGTGAGGAGTTCGCGCACTTGGCTTTTCAGCAGGTTTATCTTCTCCGGGGTGTACGGCAGGGTCGGACGGATGCGGTGATGGGTGTCCAGAATCGAGAAGTGGAACATTATCTTCATCCCGGCCTTGTGGACGGAATTGACAAGCTCGCGCAGAACATCCCTGTGGAGAGGAGAACTCATCACGCTGTAGTCAGTGGTCTTGGTGTCCCATAGACAGAATCCGCTGTGGTGCTTGACGGAGACGCAGATGAACTTCATCCCGGCGCTTTGTGCCGCCTTGACCCATTGGTCGGTGTCCAGCCTGACCGGATTGAACACCTCCGGACTGAGGTCGGGATCGGTCCAGTCGGCTGTCTGGTAGGTCGGGAGACCGAAGTGAACGAACATTCCGAGCCTCAGATCGACGAACTCCTGCTGGAGCTGGTGGAGGCTTTTTTCCTGCGCCGCCATCATCGTGACGGCCAGCATGGCCAATAGAGCCAAGAGGTGTTTTTTCATATTCATAGCCTCTAATTTACGAAATATTTTTCTGGCGGGCAGATTCCCGAAGGCATTTTGGAATTTTTTGTAAATTTACGCCGTCAAATTAATCTTTTAGACGGTTATTGATTGCTTATCAGAAACTTAATGGATTCAAAAGAGAGAATTGCAAAGGCCTTGACTGTCGCCACCGACACCAAGGTGTTCGAGGTGGGCTGTGGAGTCAGCTTAAAGGCTCCGGAGGTGTTCAAAAAGTGGTTTTCAGGACGCAAGGCCGCAGTCGTCGTGGCTGACCCGAACACTTGGAAAGTATTGGGAGAAAAAGTTTACAGCCTTTTTGTCGAGGCCGGAATACAGACAGAGAAATACATCATCGAAAAGGACGGATTCCACGCTGACTGGAGGTATGTCGAAATGGTTGACCACATACTTGCCGGAGACTTCGCCGCCGCGAAGAACGTGGAAAATGACCCTGACTATGTCGAACCGGATGCGGAAAAGGCGTTCAGACCGACTTCTGAGGCTGAATATGTCGCCGTCGCCGTCGGCTCGGGTGTCATCAACGATCTCTGCAAGCTGGCCTCACATCACTACGGCCAAGCCTATCTGACATTGCCTACTGCGGCTTCCGTTGACGGCTTCTCATCGTTCGGAGCCTCGATTTCCTACCATAACTCCAAGCAGACATTTTCCTGCCCTGCACCTTTGGCGATCATCGCCGACATCGATGTGATCGCTTCGGCTCCCAAGGCGATGACTGCGGCGGGTTACGCCGATCTGGCCGCCAAGGTTCCTGCCGGAGCCGAGTGGATGATCGCCGACATGGTTGGTGCGGAACAGATCAAGCCGGACGCATGGCACGTCCTTCAGGACTGTCTGGACGATCTTCTGGCTGACCCGGAGGGCGTGGCCAATGGAGACAAAAAAGCCATAGCCGACCTGTTTGAGGGATTGACTCTCAGTGGAATAGCCATGCAGGCCGCCCAGTCCAGCCGTCCGGCTTCCTGCTGCGACCATCTTTTCAGCCATATTCTTGACATGACCCGACATCGCTATAACGGCAGATTTCAGTCGCACGGCTTTCAGGTTGCGATCGGAACGCTTACTATGTGCGCCGTGTTCGATGAGCTGTTCAAGATGGATCTCACCAAGATAGATGTGGACGCTTGCGTGAAGGCTTGGCCTACGCTTGAGAGCGAGCAGGGAAGGGCTCTTGAGATCTTCAAGGATTTCCCTGCGCCGAAGCTTGGCTACACCGGGATCACCAAGAAATATGACGATGCGGCCACTGTCCGTGAGCAACTTACGAAAATAAAGGAATGCTGGCCGGAGTTCAAGAAGAAGCTTCAGGGGCAGGTATATTCATTCGCCAGGATGCAGGATCTGATGAGGAAAGCCGGTGCGCCGTACGATCCTTCGATGATCGGTGTGACCCGTGAGATGCTTAAGGACATGTTCCAGAAGGTTCAGTTGATGCGTTTCCGCTTCAATGTGCTTGATCTCGCGAAGAGAGGGATGTTCTACGATCGGCTTGTTGATTCGGTTTTCGCTCCGGGCGGTGCCTGGGATCTTACGAAAGTGTAAAGTTTCTTTACAGCAGGTGTTAAGATTCTTTACACTTTTCTAAAATGAAAAAATTGCTAAAGTGTTTATAAATAAATAGTTGCGTAATTTGGCATAAAGTTGGTCCGGGAGAATCGATGGTTTTAGAAGCTGTTTAAAAATGGTTCCCGCATTTTATCATGCGGAATTTTTGAGACAGTTTCGGCTTTGGAAGAGGGAGCGTAGCCGTAGCTACGTGACCGATGAGAAAGATGAAAATGGCCGGAAAGGCCGCGTAAGGAAAAAGAGGAATTATTTTAAATAGCTTCTTAACTGAGAATTTATGTCAAGCACGTACCTGAAGTTCCTGTCGAGGAACAAGCTTTACACTTTCATC
>CAVFMX010000009.1:0-2667 GCA_963623745.1 Bulleidia sp. | reverse complement strand
GCGCAATTCTATGGAATATAACGGCGAGCATGCCGTCGGCATGGTCATCGCGGCCGGCTCCGGAACGGACATCGTGAAGGTCGGAAAACAGGTGGAGAAACGTCTTGAACAGCTTGGTACTGAAAGGCTTCCTGTCGGCATCGAGTGCCACAAGGTGTTCTTCCAGCCGGATGAGGTGATGTCCTCTCTGACGGCATTCGTCATCAATCTGATCGAGTCCGTGCTGATCGTCATCGCCATCCTTATGATCACAATGGGATTCAGGAGCGGACTTATGATAGGAATCAGTCTGGTCGTGATAGTGATAGGCTCGTTCCTGTTCCTCGGGTCTATGGACGGAACCATGCAGAGGGTTTCGCTGGCCTCTTTCATCTTCGCTATGGGTATGCTCGTGGACAACGCCATCGTGGTCACGGACGGTATTCTGGTCGGTCTGAAAACCGGAAAACCACATCGTGAGGCTATGACGGAGATAGGGCGCAAGACGGCTATGCCGCTTCTCGGAGCGACCGTGATAGCGATCCTGTCCTTCCTCCCGGTGTTCCTTTCTCCTGACTCCGCCGGAGTCTATGTCAGGGATCTGTTCATCGTCCTCGCCGTCTCGCTGCTTCTCAGCTGGATTCTGGCCTTGGTCCACGTGCCGCTTATGGCCGACAAGATGCTTAAAGGCGCGAAGTACGGGAAGGCTGACGCCGGGAAGCCAATGTACGACGGTTGGCTTTACCGCTTCCTGAGAAAGGCGCTGGCATGTTCAATAAAGCATAAGGCGGTTTCCATCGTGCTTGCGCTTGTGCTGATAGGCGGTGCCTTCTGGGGCTATAAGTACATGAGGCAGGGCTTCTTCCCCGACATGACCTACAGTCAGCTGTACATGGAGTACAAGCTGCCGGAGGGTTCGAGTCCATCAAGGGTTGAGGCTGACCTGAAAGAGATCCGGGAGTGGCTCCAGGCCCGGCCGGAGATCACGGATGTGACCACTTCGCTGGGAGGCACACCGGCAAGGTACAATCTGGTGCGAAGCATCGCGACCCCGTCCTTGTCCTATGGTGAGCTGATCATCGGTTTCACTGACCCCAAGACACTTGAGAAGAGCATTGACGGGTTTCAGGAGCAGCTCGGCGCAATGTATCCTGATGCTTACGTGAAGCTGAAACGCTACAACATCATGTACAAGAAGTATCCGGTCGAGCTTGTGTTCACCGGCCCGGATCCGGCTGTCCTTCAGCACCTTGCCGATTCGGCCGAGGCCATTATGAACTCGATGCCGGAGATCTGCCTGATCACCACTGACCGTGAGCCTGACGTGCCCGTTCTGGATGTGGCCTACAACCAGCCGGCGGCCCGTAGGGCGGGAGTCAGCCGCGGCGACGTGTCGATGTCGATGCTGATGGCCAACGGTGGCCTTCCTGTCTCGACCTTCTATGATGGCAACAGACGCAACACCATCTACATCAAATGCTTGGATGAGAATGGAGGCGTGATGGACAATCTGGAGAACGTGCCGATCATTCAGACCGTTCCGGATGTCGGCGGAGCCTTGACGGAAGAGAATATGCTCAAAATGGGGAACGGAACCTTGGCGAAGGGCGACATTATCGAGTCGATGATCGGGACGAAGCCTGTCGCGCAGGTCAGCGACGGAATCGGCATCAAGTGGAAAAACCCTGTCGTGCCGCGCTACAACGGCCAAAGGTCCCAGAAAGTGATGTGCTCGCCGGCTCCTGGAATAGAGACCGAGAACGCCCGCAAGGCTCTTGAGGCCAAGGTGGGTCAGATAAAACTGCCGGAAGGATATTCATTGCTCTGGGAGGGAGAGAAGGGAGCGAGCGACCAGACGATGAAGTACTTGTTCGCCAATGTGCCGATCGCCATCATCCTGATCATCGCGATCCTTATCCTCCTGTTCGGCGACTACCGCAAGCCGCTCATCATCCTGTGCTGCATCCCTCTTCTGGGTGTGGGGATAGTGGGAGCGATGCTCATGAGCGGCAAGACCTTCACATTCTGCGCCATCGTGGGAGCCATCGGCCTGGTCGGAATGATGATGAAGAACTGCATAGTGCTGATGGATGAGATAAATGACCAGATCGCTTCCGGAAAAGACCCGGCCGAGGCCTTGATCTCCAGCTCCGAGACCAGGCTGCGCGCCGTGATGATGGCCTCGATGACCACAATTCTCGGAATGATTCCTCTGGTGGGCGACTCCATGTTCGGCTCAATGGCCGTCACCATTATGGGAGGCCTGCTGTTCAGCACGATAGCGACCCTCTTCTTCGTTCCGCTGCTCTATGCCGTGTTCTTTAAAATCGAAATGAAATGAGAAAAATGATCCGATCGGTTGCTGAGCCTGTTGAAGCGTCTCGTCCGTCAACCTGAACAACATCATAGGCAAGGTCCTTGTTTGCAGATGATTTTCTTTTGCTATTTTTGCATCCGTTATGCTTACAGCCCTTGCGACCTCATTGTTTATGGCCTTCCAGCCGGTTCCCCAGGTAAAAGACACGATCTCCGGTTCGGTTGTGACTTCCTCGGTGAAGCGGCCGCCCTCAATCACAGGGGTGACTTCCGTCACTTCATTGACTATGAGGAACATGGAAGAAAGGGGGATTTCGTCTCCCAGGGATCTGTCATCCGTGATTCCGGGATTGAACATGCCTGATTACGGCA
>CAVFMX010000008.1:0-3137 GCA_963623745.1 Bulleidia sp. | reverse complement strand
ATCCTTTCCACCAGCGGCACCATGAAGATGTTGAGGGAGGCAGGTCTCCCTGTGACCGGCGTAAGCGATGTCACGGGATTCCCCGAGATCTGCGACGGCCGTGTGAAGACCCTTCATCCGAAGATCCACGGAGCGCTTCTGGCCCGCAGGGACATTCCTGACCACATGAGACAGTTGAGCGACAACGGAATAGAAAAGATAGACCTGGTCTGCGTCAACCTCTATCCGTTCCGTGAGACGATAGCAAAGCCGGATGTCACGATGGAGGATGCTGTGGAGCACATCGACATCGGCGGTCCTTCGATGCTGCGCAGCGCCGCCAAGAACTGGGCCTCCGTCACGGTTGTGGTGAACCCTGGGGACTACGCCACAGTGCTCTCCGAGATCAAGGCCACCGGTGACACGACCCCGGCGACCCGCCTCAAACTCTCGGCAAAGGCCTACACTCACACCGCTGAGTATGACAGCGCTATAGCGACCTACATGCGCGCCCAGGCCGGTCTTCCGGAGAAGCTCTTCCTTGAATATGACATCTGTCAGGAACTGCGCTACGGCGAGAACCCTCACCAGAAGGCCAAGTTCTACAAGACCCTGAATCCGGTTCCATATTCATTGGCCACAGCCGAGCAGCTGAACGGTAAGGAACTGTCCTACAACAATATTCAGGATGCGAATGCCGCCCTCAACATCGTCCGGGAGTTCCGCGAGCCTTTCGCCGTGGGACTCAAGCACATGAATCCGTGCGGAGCTGGTCTCGGAACCGATGCCGTTGACGCTTGGAAGAAGGTTTACGAAGGGGACAAGACTTCCATCTTCGGAGGCATCGTGGCGTTCAACAGGGAGGTCAACCTTGAGGTGGCCCGGCTGCTTAAGCCGATCTTCCTTGAGATCGTGATGGCTCCGTCATTCGCCCCGGACGCTCTTGAACTGCTCCGCACAAAGAAGAACCTGCGTGTGCTGAAAGTGAATATGGAAGGTTCTGCCGGTGAGCAGATCCAGTGTGTCAGCGTCAACGGAGGTCTTCTGGTTCAGAATCAAGATCTTTCGATCGTGCCTGTGACCGCTGCGCAGACCGTCACGAAGGTCAGGCCGACCGAAGAGCAGATTGCCGATCTGAATTTCACATGGAGAATAGTGAAGCACGTCAAGTCCAACGCCATCACCGTCGGCAAGGCCGGAATGATCTACGGAGTGGGTGCCGGTCAGATGAACCGTGTGGGTTCCGCCGAATTGGCTTTGAAACAGGCTGCCGCCACGTTGGCCGAGGAGGAGACCGCAAGGACCGGCGTGCCGGTTGACCCTAAGGAGGCCGCCCGCAAGGCCGGTCTCGTGCTGGCTTCCGATGCCTTCTTCCCGTTCGATGACTGCGTGACCCTCGCCGCCGAGTATGGCGTTAAGGCCATCGTGCAGCCGGGCGGTTCCGTCCGCGACGAGGATTCCGTCAGGAAGTGCGACGAGCTTGGCATCGCCATGGTCTTCACCGGAGAACGTCATTTCAAACATTAGTCCTTATGCGAGTATTCCATTTCGATTCAACGAACAAGAGTGACGGCAAGACCATAATGCTGGACACCCTGCTGTCCAAGAACGTGCTGGTTGTCGGCGGAGGCGGACGCGAGCACGCCATCGTGGACGCCTTGAGCCGTTCCGGAAGCGTGGGCAAGATCTACTGCGCTCCGGGCAACGCCGGAATCGCCGCCCAGGCCGAGTGCGTTCCTCTGAAGGAGACACAGATTCCTGAACTTGTGGAGTTTGCGAAGGAGCATGGCGTCGATCTGACGGTTGTTGGGCCGGAAGTCCCTCTCTCCGCAGGAATCGCGGATGCTTTCACGAAGGCCGGATTGAGAATATTCGGACCTTCCGCCGCCGCCGCGCGCATCGAGTCCAGCAAGGATTTCGCCAAGCGGCTGATGGAAAAGTACGGCATTCCGACCGCCGCCTTCAAGACCTTCGACAACTACGGCGAAGCCATTGAATATGTCAGCAGACACACCTTCCCGATCGTTCTGAAATATGACGGTCTGGCCGCCGGCAAGGGTGTCGTGATCCCGGAAACGTTCTCCGATGCCCAGGCGGCCCTGAAGGACATGCTTCTGGATGACAGGTTCGGCAAGGGGAAGGTCGTTGTTGAGGAACATCTCACCGGTCCCGAGTTCTCGTTCATGTGCTTTGTGAACGGTGAGGAGGTTTTCCCTCTGGCCATAGCTCAGGACCACAAGAGGGCGTTCGATGGGGACAAGGGCCCCAACACGGGAGGTATGGGAGCATATTCACCGGTTCCTGTCATCACCGCCGAGGATGAGGAATATGCCCTTGAGCATATTATGAAAAAGACCGCCGCGGCGATGGTCGCCGAGGGGTGTCCGTTCAAGGGGCTGCTTTACGGAGGCTTGATGAAGACTCCGTCGGGCATCAAGGTCATAGAGTTCAACTGCCGTTTCGGAGACCCCGAGACCGAGGTGGTTCTGCCTCGTCTGGAGTCCGACATATTCGAAATCTTCTGTGCCGTGACTGACGGAGGCAGACTTGTGAACGCTCCCGAGGGGACGGATTCCGCGGAGGGTGTGAGGATTCCTTCATCGCAGCTGATGCCGGAGATCAAGTGGTCCGCCGAGCCGACCCTTGGTTTCGTGATGGCGTCGAAAGGCTATCCGGGTTCTTATGAGAAAGGTTTTGAGATCACCGGCCTTGAGGATGCGTTGTCCGACTCTTCAGTGAAGGTTTACCAGATGGGTACCAAGGAGTTTGTCAATCCGGAATCCGGAGAGAAGTCCCTTGTGACTTCCGGCGGGCGTGTGCTGATGGTCGTCGCTTCCGGCGAGACCCTTCGCCAGGCTCGGGACAAAGCCCTCGCCGCAGTCCGTAAGATCCACTGCGACAGCCTTTTCTACCGTTCCGACATCGGACATCTTGTACTTTAGGAAAAATTATACTTATGATCATAAGCGGAAAAGATTTAGCGGCCAGGTTAAAGGCCCGGATGGCGGAGCAGGTCGCCACATTCCCTGCGAAATACGGCCGGGTGCCTCACTTGGTGGTGATTCTGGTAGGAGATGATCCCGGCAGCCAGACCTATGTCAGAAACAAGGCCAAGGCCTGTGACGTGGTAGGAATCAGGAACACCACCGTCAGGATGC
>CAVFMX010000007.1:0-8703 GCA_963623745.1 Bulleidia sp. | reverse complement strand
AGATCGTAAGCGTCACGGGACTGTCATCCGAGACAGTCGAGGCTCTTAAGTAAAGACCATAATCACCGAAACATCGCCGCAGGAGGCATCTTGTCGGCATCAGCGGGATTGGTTCTCTGACCGGATCGGCCGGGGAAGGATCTCCTGCCGACATCGGCGGCACGGATTCTCTCACCGGCGCTGGCGGAGGGCTTCGAAGAGGAGGATGGCGGCGGAGACGGAGACGTTGAGGGAGTCGAGGGATCCGAGCATCGGGATGCGGATGCGGGTGTCGGCGGCATCGCGCCAGAGGTCTGTCAGACCGGTGGACTCGGTGCCCATCACAATGGCGGTGGGCTTCCTCATGTCGGTGTCGTAGTACAGGGAGGAGTCCTGAAGCTGGGCGGTAAGGATCTGAATATGTCTGCTCCGGAGCCAGGCGATGGTCTCCTCGGAAGAGGCCACAGCCACCTGTCTGGAGAACGCGGCTCCGATGCTGGCGCGGATGAGGTTCGGGTTGTAGAGGTCGGTGAGCGGGTCGCAGATGATGACGGCATCGGCTCCGGCGGCATCGGCGCTCCTGAGCACGGCTCCGAGATTGCCCGGTTTCTCCACGCTCTCAAGCACGATCACCAAAGGATTCTCTCCGAGCCTCAGGCTCTCCAGAGTCCGCTCCCGGTACTTTACCTCGGCGATGACCCCTTCCGTGCCGCCCCGGCAGGCGATCTTCCCGTAGAGTCCGTACGGAACCTGCACGACACCGACCTTCGGGTTCAGCCTTTCCGCCTTGCCCAGAATGTCGTTCAGTCCCTCTTCGGAGAGGATCTCCCCGCAGACGAAGAGCGTCCCCGGCACGAATCCCGCATCAAGGCAGTGGCCGAGTTCCCTGCGGCCCTCGACCACGAACAACCCTTCCGACCGCCTCAGTCTGGATTTCTCCTGAAGCGCCAGCAACTCCTTGATCTTCGGGTTCTGCGCCGATGTGATGTTTTCGATCCTCATATTGTGGAAGAAAGATTCGCTTTGTGAATGTCTGAAATTTTCCGCGCGGAACGAAACTCAAAAATCACCGAGATATTCAAACCTTAGAAAGCAAGACTGGCGGTCACGGTCACCCTCCCAGAATGTTCAAAATTGATTAGTCCTCAGTCTCTGCGTTCCCGGCGTTCCTCGCGATCTTCTCCGGACGCATCTGAGGGAAGAAAAGCACGTCCTGGATGGTGGTCTGTCCGGTCATGAACATCGTCAGACGGTCGATGCCCATCCCGAGGCCGGAGGTCGGCGGCATTCCGTACTCAAGGGCGCGCACGAAGTCGTAGTCGATGAACATCGCCTCGTCGTCGCCGTGGCTCTTGAGGGCTGCCTGCTCCTCGAACCTCTCCAGCTGGTCGATCGGGTCGTTGAGCTCTGAATATGCGTTCGCGAGCTCCTTGCCGCAGACGAACAGCTCGAACCTCTCGGTGAGGGTCGGATCCTCTCGGTGCCTCTTCGTCAGCGGAGACATCTCGACAGGGTAGTCGATGATGAATGTCGGCTCGACGAGGTGCTCCTCGCAATACTCCCCGAAGATGGCGTCGATCAGCTTGCCCACACCCATCGAAGGCTCGAACTCGACATTCAGCTTCTTGCAGGTCGCGCGCAGCTCGTCAACGCCCATGCCCTTGACATCCACTCCGGTATATTCCTTGATCGCCTCAAGAATAGGCAGCCGGCGGTAGCCGGCCTTGAAGTCGATCTCCCGGTCGCCGATCTTGACGACGGTGGAGCCGTGCAGCCTGAAGGCTATCTTCTCAAGCATCTTCTCCACGAAATCCATCATCCAGATGTAGTCCTTGTAGGCCACGTAGATCTCCATGCAGGTGAACTCCGGGTTGTGGGTCTTGTCCATCCCCTCGTTGCGGAAGTCCTTGGCAAATTCATAGACTCCGTTGTAGCCGCCTACGATGAGCCTCTTGAGGTAGAGCTCGTTGGCGATCCTCATGTAGAGGTCGATGTCGAGGGCGTTGTGGTGGGTGATGAACGGGCGGGCCGTCGCCCCTCCCGGGATGGCCTGGAGGATAGGGGTCTCGACCTCAAGGCAGCCGGCGGCGTTGAAATAGTCCCGCATCGTGGCGATGATCTGAGCCCTCTTGACGAAAACGTCCTTCACCTGAGGGTTCACGATGAGATCCACGTACCTCTGGCGGTAGCGCAGCTCTGGATCGGTGAACGCGTCGTGGACGACTCCATCGACCTCCTTGACGATAGGGAGGACTCTGAGCGACTTGCTCAGGACGGTCAGTTCCCTGGCGTGGACGCTGAGCTGGCCGGTCTGGGTGATGAAGGCGAAACCCTTGATCCCGATGATGTCGCCGATGTCAAGCAGCTTCTTCCAGACGGTGTTGTACATCGTCTTGTCCTCGCCGGGGCAGATCTCGTCCCTCTTGACGTAGATCTGGATCCTTCCCGTGGCATCCTGGATCTCGCCGAAGGAGGCGGCTCCCATGATCCTGCGGGACATCAGACGGCCGGCGATGCAGACTTCCTGGAAGTTGCCTTTCTCCGGGTCGAATCCGGTCTCGATCTCTTTGGCGGTGGCGTTGACCGGGTAGAGCGGGGCCGGATAAGGATCGATGCCCAATTCCCTTAACTTTGCGAGAGATTCGCGCCGGATTCTCTCCTGTTCGCTGAGTTCGATGTTTGCCATATCCGTTAATTTTTAATAATCAAAACAATAAGACCGGATCGGAAAGTCCGGAACATGCAAAAATAACACTTTTGATTCACATTCTGAAATTAAATCCGTACCTTTGTCTATTATGGGGAAAGAGCGCAAATGGATTCTGAAGGAACCGGCTGATCCGGAGAAGGTGGGAAGGCTTTCAGCCGAACTGGGGATCGACCGGGTTCTCGCCGACCTTCTCGTCAAGAGGGGAGTCGAGACTTTCGAGCAGGCGCGCTCGTTCTTCCGTCCGAGTCTCGGGGATCTCCACGATCCGTTCCTGATGAAGGACATGGACGTGGCCGTGGAGCGGGTCCGCAAGGCGATCACGAGCGAGGAGAAGATTCTGGTTTACGGTGACTACGACGTGGACGGCACCACCGCCGTCTCGCTGGTATATTCCTTCCTCAAGAGGTACTCCTCGAAGGTGGATTTCTACATTCCGGACCGCTACGACGAGGGCTACGGGGTGTCCTACAAGGGCATCGACTGGGCCGGCGACAACGGTTTCGGACTCATCATCACTCTGGACTGCGGCATCAAGGCCAACGAGAAGGTTGAATATGCCGCCACGAAGGGGATCGACGTGATCATCTGCGACCACCATCTTCCGGAGGACACGCTTCCGCCGGCGGTGGCGGTGCTGGATCCCAAGAGGGAGGATGACACATATCCGTTCGACGATCTGAGCGGCTGCGGAGTGGGCTTCAAGCTCGTGCAGGCATATTCACAGAAATTCGGGATTCCGTTCGAGACTTTGATTCCGCTGCTGGATCTGCTGGTGGTTAGCATCGCGGCGGATCTCGTGACGATGGTGGGGGAGAACCGGGTCCTGGCCCACTTCGGTCTGAAGCGGCTGAACGAGAATCCCCGCAAGGGGCTTCATGCGATGGCGACTCTCTCGAAGCTGGAACTTGGACATCTTACCATCGATGACATCGTGTTCAAGATCGGCCCGAGGATCAATGCCGCAGGAAGGATGGAGACCGGCCGTCTGGCCGTGGAACTCCTGACCGCATCCGACGACCATGTCGCCACGATCATCGGCGAGAAGATCAACGACAACAACAACGACCGCAAGAACATCGACAGAGAGATCACAAAGGAGGCTCTTGAGATGGTCCAGAACGGTGCGGCGCTCTCGGCGGATGCCGCCACGATAGTTTACAATCCGACCTGGAACAAGGGGGTTGTCGGGATTGTGGCCTCGCGTCTTGTCGAGGCGTTCTACAAGCCGACCATCGTGCTGACCAAGTCTAACGGGTTCATCACCGGATCCGCCCGGAGCGTGGCAGGGTTCGATCTCTACGAGGCCATCGAGAGTTGTGCGGATCTGCTTGAGAATTTCGGTGGGCATGTCTATGCGGCCGGTCTGACTTTGAAGGAGTCCAATCTGGAGGAGTTCGTCGGCAGGATCAACAGGTTCATCGCCGGGAGGATCACCGATGAGATGCTGACTCCGATGACCGACATCGACGCCAAGCTGGAGTTCAGCCAGATCACTCCGAAATTCTTCCGTCTTCTGAAACAGTTCCAGCCTTTCGGTCCCGGCAACACGAATCCGGTCTTCCTGACCGAGAATGTCTCCGACGGCGGCAACGGGCGCAAGGTGGGGGCGGGCGGAGTCCACATGAAGCTGGACCTGATCGATGAGCAGCAGCCGTTCCACCAGATTCCGGCGATCGCCTTCAACATGTCCGAGTTCTACGACTACATCAAGACCGGCAATCCTTTCGACATCTGCTACTCCATCGTCGAGAACTACTACCGCGGCAACACCACCCTCCAGCTCCGCATCAAGGACATCAAGGAGCGCGAGGAGTTCATTTAGCGGTGAGATTCCGGGGATATGTTCAGCATCCCCAAGTAAAGAAAACGCCCTTTAATCAATTGATCAAGGGCGTTTTGTGTGCGGGTGAAGGGACTCGAACCCATACGCTTGCGCACCAGATCCTAAGTCTGGCTTGTCTACCAGTTTCAACACACCCGCAAATCTTTCGGCAATGGGGGATCCTGATGATGTGGAGGGTTCCCGCAGAGAGGCCGGATCAATGGAAACAACCCTCGCTCAGCAGTCCGAAAGGATTGCAAAGATAGTTGAATTCCGGTAATATTCAAATAAATCTTTCCTGCGGGTGGGAACATCCGTGAAACGTCATCCGGCAGGTTTGGAAGCGGCTAATGTGCGGCTCCGGTGACGGATTCGAGGATCCGGAGGGTCTTCTTCTCCTCGGCGGAGAGGTCTTCGGTCAGGGAGGCGGAGTAGTCCAGCTCCTTCTTTTTGGATTCGATGGCTTTCTGGGACAGCTCGTTCTGCCGGAGAGCCTGCTCCACGCCTTTCTCGAAGATGTTGTGGATGGCATCGACCAGATTCACTTTCAGGTCATTGACCTGACTGTCGAACAGAGGGATGTTGCGGCTCTTGTACTTGGTCTTGCCGAGCTTCCAGCGCCAGTCCTCGAACGAACCGTCCAGATTGATCCCGAACTTGAACGGCACCGGGGACTTGAGGGCGGAAAGATGGTACTTGAACTTCTGGTCGAAACGCTGGAGACCGCTTGCGGCGATGGAGTAGCGGTCCACATTCAGCAGGAACGGGAAGATCTCCAGCTGGTTGTCCTTGATGATCCCTCGGATGGACAGCGACTCGATGTGGCTGGAGTCCCTGTCCTTGAACATCAGCGTCCTGCGCAGCTTGTTCAGATCCCCGCTCTCGGCAAGGGACAGGTTCCGGCCATCGATCGTGACGATGCCGCTCAGGGACGGGAGCACGATGTTCATGGACGTGTCGATGGCACTTGTGGCGGCGATCTCGCAGTCCAGAAGCCCCCTGAATGCCTTGAGCATAGGCACGATGCTGTCAACGGCGGGGAAGAGCCGGATCACCTTCTCGGCGGTGATGCCGGCGAGGGTGAGGTCGAAGCCCGCCTTGAGGTCTTTCTTGGTGCGGGTCGAGTAGAAGCCTTCCAGATAGACATCGCCCATGTTCGTCGTCGCAAGGGTGTTCGTCGCCTGAAGGCAGCGCTCCTTCATCACAAGGTCGGAGGCTACCCAGGTAGTCTCAAGGTTGGAGTACCTTATCTTCCTCGCGTCCAGTGAGACCTTGGCGTTGAGGTTGGACGGCAGCACGAGCAGAGATGCGGTGACCGTGGAGTCAGCGTCGGTCAATTCCTTGACGGAGTTGAGGTAATCATCGTCATCAACGCCGGAGAGAGCCGCATTGTGTCCCGGAGGAGTGAAATTCTTCCCGGCGTTGAGGGCTATGAGGATCTCGTTCACGTCGATCACGTCCGAGGATATTCCCAGATCCAGATCGAGTCTGCCCTTGCCGGAAGTCAGAATCCGTTTCAGACCTGTAAGCCGACCCTTGGCCGAAATGTCGGACACTCCTGATTTCAGGGATAATTCCTTCAGGTCAATGGCATTGTTGGAGAAAGTGCCGCTGAATCCGGTTATCCTGTTGTCGAGAGGATAGTACGGCGAGATGACAAGCCCCTCGTCCACATTGATGTGCCCGGTGATGTCCCAGTTCTTTATGTAGTCCGCCAGTGACTCGCCAAGCTGGATCTTTATGTCACTCTTCTCGAAATCCTTTTCGGAGAGGTAGTCGGGCAGTGTGCCTCCGCCCGCGGCTCTCCTGAATGCTCTTCGGAACAATGAGTCCCTTTTCACTCCGGGGTAAACCCTCTGCAATGAGTCCAGAAGATGCTTCCTGCGTATTTGTCTCTCCGCCGAATTAGGGTGAGCGGCCACAGACAGGTCAGCGTTCCGGACGGAGAATCGGTTGACACCTTCGCGGAGCGTTATTCTTTTGTTCCGGCTGTCCAGATTCAGGAACGGCACGATATTATTGTCGATCAGGTTCTGACTCAGTTTGAAAGTGTTGGCTGAGCCTATAGCCCCGACAAAGCACGAGTCAAGATCCATCATCCCGATGGAGGCGATGTCAAGGTGGCCGTGGACAGGATGTCTGTCCGGCAATCCGGCGATAGGTTCCTCTGTGTTGTGGGCCGAGAGATTGATTCCGGTTCCCCGGATGAAGGTCGAGACCCCATATTCAGCGAAAAGGCTGTCAACCGTCACCATCAGACCGCTATGCCGATGGTCGCTTTTGTTGTGGTCGTGGTGGTCTTCCTCCTCGTGGTTGAACGCCCCGAGGCTGATGTCCGTGTGCCCGATGTAGGCGAACAGAGAGTCTTTCGGGATGCTGACCTGGATTCCGTCGCTCTCAAGAAGTCCTTCCAGCCCGGTTTCCGAGAAGTTGTAAGGGCTAAGCTGCGAGAGACGGAACCCGCCTTCGATGATGCCCTCAAGGTCGCCGTGGACACTCATCCCGAGGCTGTCGGGAAGGAACGTGGCCAAAGAGTCAAGGACGAAATGAAGGTCTGAACTGATGTTGAAGAGCGGGTCGTCGCCCAGCAGATCCTCCGCCGTGCCGCTCAACGTCACCTTCATTCCGCCCACACTGAGGCAGAAGTCCGGAACCTCGGCAGTGAGCCGCCCGTCCTCGCTCCTCGCGGTGATGTCCAGGTCGAAACGTCCGTCATGGTCGAGGCCTTCCCAGCCGAGACGCGAATCCGGCACCTGAATCCGCACGGAAAGAGGCGGCAGAGCGCCGGTGGAGCTGTCGTAGAACCCGTCGCAGGAAGCGTTGACGGTCAACAGAGCGTCGGTGCGCAACTTCTTCAGAACCGGGAAGTTGTCTCCGAAATGTTCGACCAGTTCGTTGACCGGGGCCTTTTCCGTCGCCAAGGAAGCCTTCACAAGAACGTTCTTCCCCGAAAAATCGGCCTCCCCGCCGGCCGTAAGCCCTAAAGCGGCTATCGAAGCCCGCAGGTTCTCCACAGCCACGCGTTTTTTGTCAAGTTCCGGGAATATGTCCCCTTCGACCCTGACCGGGACCGACATCCTGCCGGACGATTTCAGACCGAGGAACAGACGGGACGTGAGGTCCACATCGAAATGACCGGTACGCTCCCTGATCCCGAGATGTTCAACCCCGAGAGCCACGGTGTCCGCCGGAAGCCGCCCGGCCACGAAAAGCGAGTCCATCTCCAGACTCACCCTCTCGATCTTCCCCTTCCTCGCATCGTAATGCCCCTTGGCGGAAAGACTTTTCAGGAACATGCATCCGAAGACGGTGTCCGCCTGATTGGTATAGACCACGAAAGGTCTCCCGTCGAGGCTGACCTTGCCGATCGAGACTGGAGGCAGGGTGTAGGCCGAAGTGTCCTCCTCTGCGGAGCCGCCTCTGAACATGTTCCAGTTAGCCGATGTCGAATCGTACTGATGCGCGAAGATCCTCGGCCGCTCCAGCATCGCGTGGCGGATCCGGAGCTTTCCGACCGTCGCCGCAAGGTAATTGACCGACACTGACAGTCTTCTGAAATGCGCCAGAGTGTCGGCGGATTCTCCGCGTCCGGATCCGAGCAGATAGCCTCCCGGAGCGCCCGTAGAGTCGAAAGCCGCGAACCTGTCGTGAGGGTAGGTGACGGAGAAGTCGTCTATCGTGACGTTGAGGTTCGGGAAACTCTTGAACATCGAGGCCTTGATGCCGGAGAACGTGACCGTCCCGTCAACATATTCATCGGCCACCCTGTCCGCCACGCGCGTGAGCACGGTGGAGTTCAAGGCCACCTGCAGCACAATCACGGCAAGTGCCCATATTCCCAAGAATGTCCACAGCACCGGTCTTAGCCGGCGCCACGGGCCACCTCTGACAATCTCCTTTCCCATGACCGCAAATATACTAAAAAATCGGGCCGCAAAACAGCGGTCCGATTGTGGATTCGATGTTAGACTTGATTACTGCTCTTCGAGCAGACGGAGGTGCTGTACATAGATGGCCTTCATCTTCGCGGTCCTTCTCTTCACGGAAGGCTTCTCGAAGTTCTTGCGGGCGCGGAGCTCACGGATGGCACCGGTCTTCTCGAATTTCCTCTTGAATTTCTTCAGAGCCCTTTCGATGTTCTCGCCTTCCTTGATAGGAACTATGATCATAATGCTGTTACCACCTCCTTTTT
>CAVFMX010000006.1:0-2907 GCA_963623745.1 Bulleidia sp. | reverse complement strand
GAAGCGTTGAGCTCCGGCTTGAGGTAGCTGCCGATCAGCATCCTGTACTTCTCAAGTTGAGGCTGGACGGAATCATCCTTAGTCTTGTCGAAATCTTTCTTGCCCCGTTCAAGAATCTGCTGGCCGAGAAAAGCGGCTCCGAGACTCCCCGACACGCAGACAAGATCCTTGCTCCGAGCCTTGACGGTGCGTCCGCAGGTCAGTTTGAACTCCTCTCCGACTGCGCAGACGCTGATGGACAGTCCGTTCGGCGAGGGAGACAGATCCAGATCCAACGAACTGAAACCATGCTCCTTGGCAGCTGTGACAACTCCAAGCCACAGATCCTTGATGTGGCTGAAATCCAACTTTGCGGAGACTCCGAGCCTGACTGACAGCAGCCTCGGATGCGACATTGCGGCATAAACCTCTCCCGCCACGGCCACAACAGACTTGTAGCCAAGATGTTTGAGCGGGAAATAGGTCAAGTCGAAGTCTATCCCCTCCACAAAGACCCGTGAGGCCGGACGCACAACGCTTCCCGCCTGCGGCCCGAATCCGCTCCCGTCCAGACGAGAGAATCCGCTGCCCTCGAAAAGCAGGTCAATCGCCCGCTCCTTTCCATATTCATTGAATGTCTTTTCCGCCATGGTCGCGATGTTTTTTCAGATGATTTTTGATGATGCGGCGCTTCCGAGGAATATTCACCGATTAAATACGCCATCCACAAGGCAAAATTAGCACAATTTGTTAAATTTGCAGTCCACATACTGTCTTTGAATAAAATAATTAAAAAGATAATGCTATGAAACGAGTGATCCTTGTCCTCATGACAGCCTTGATGGCGCTGCCTGTCAGCATGGAAGCGAGAAAAAAGGAACCGGCTGACATAAATGTGATTTCCTACAACATCCGCATGGGAACGGCAAAGGACGGGACCAATTCCTGGGAGTACCGTTACCCGGCCTCTGCGATGATGATCATGGATCAGAAGCCGGACATATTCGGCGTTCAGGAGGCCTTTGACTTTCAGGTCAAGTACCTTGAGGAGTATTGTCCAGGCTATGAGTCGATCGGGGTAGGACGTGAAGACGGGAAACACAAGGGAGAGCACATGTCCATCTTCTACAACAAGAAGGCCGTCAAGCTGATCAAATGGGGAACGTTCTGGCTTTCCCGGACTCCGGAGGAGCCGTCCATGGGTTGGGACGCGGCCTGTTTCCGCTCGGCCACATGGGCCTTGATGAAGGACAAGGCCAGCGGCAGGAAATTCTACTATGTCAACACCCACCTCGACCACGTCGGCTGGGAGGCCCGCAGGAACGGACTTAAACTGATCGTGGACAGGATCGCCGACATCAATCCCAAGAACCTCCCGATGATCCTTACCGGGGATTTCAACATGAGGATTGAGCGGCCGGAGTTCGACGGTCTCAAGAAAGCCATGCGGAACGCCCGCGAGGCCGCGGTCAAGACCGATCACCACAACACTTTCAACGGCTGGGGGAAGGCATCGGAAGACGAGATCATCGACTACATCTGGTTCAAGGGATTCAGCAGCTGCACCGAGTACGAGACCATCACGAAGCCGTACATGGAAAGGACCTTCATCTCCGACCACTACCCGATCCGGGCCACGCTGATCTTCTGAAGTCAGCATTGAGGCAAGCGGAAAACAAGGTTTCACTCTTAACGAATATCTTCAAAAATGAAAAATGTGATCATCCTCGCCGTGGCCGCCGTCCTGACGGTTCCGGCTTTCGCGCAGGGGGCGTTGAGGCAGGACTCTCCGGAACGTCACGGGATGAGCCCGGAGAAACTCGCACAGGTTGACCGGGTCATAGACGATGCGATAGCGGCCAAGGAGATTCCGGGAGCGGTGCTCTCCGTCGTCAGGGGCGACGACATAGTCTGGCTGAAGGCCTACGGCAACAAATCAGTTGTGCCGACCGTGGAGCCGATGACCACGGAAACTCTCTTCGACCTCGCATCGGTCAGCAAGTGCGTCGGCACGACACTGGCTTTCATGCAGCTGATAGAGAACGGGTACGTCCGCCTTACCGACAACGTGGACAGGTACATCCCCGATTTCAAGCCTTGGACGGATCCGGAAAGCGGCGAGACGGTGGACATCACGGTCCGGGATCTCCTGTCGCACTCCTCCGGTCTGACCCCGTACATCAACGCCGACTCGTTCATCAAGGAATATGGCGGCGACAACCCAGAAAAGCTGGAATGGTACATAGCCACCGAGGTCAGGAGGAACTTCCGCCCCGGAACAGACTTCATGTACAGCTGTCTGAATTTCATCACCCTTCAGAGGATCCTCGAAAGAGTCACGGGGGAGAATCTTTATGAATATGTCCAAAAACACGTCTTCAACGTCCTCGGACTGAGGCACACCTGCTATTTCCCGCTGATCTGCACCCCGGCAGTCGGTAATTCGGCCGAATTGGCCGGGATCTGCGCCCCGACCGAGGTGCAGGCGGACGGAAAACCGTTGGTGGCTCAGGTTCACGATCCGATGGCGCGAATGATCATGGGCGGCAATTCCGGCAACGCCGGAGTGTTCTCCAATGCGGAGGATCTCTCCGTCATCTGCGCCGCGATCATGAACGGAGGATGTCTCGTGGACAAAAAGGGCAACACTCTGGAAAACACCCGGATCCTCAGCCCGGCAACGGTAAGGCTGATGGCCACGATTCCGTCACAGAACGACCCTTCAGTCGGGCGAGCCTTAGGCTGGGACAAGAAAAGCTCGCACAGCGGCCCGCGCGGAGACCTGTTCAATCCGGAGGCCACGATCATGCACACCGGCTACACCGGAACCTCCGTCGTGATCGACCTTGAGAGCAAGACCGCCGTCATCCTGCTGACCCACAGGGTTCACCCCGAGGACAAAGGCGGCGTAGGCCGTCTCCGCGCCCT
>CAVFMX010000005.1:58070-64582 GCA_963623745.1 Bulleidia sp. | reverse complement strand
AATGTGCCGTTCTTCGGAATATGTCTGGGCATGCAGATGTGCGTGGTCGAGTTCGCCAGAGACGTGCTTGGAATCAAGGATGCCATCTCAGCCGAGGTCAATCCCAATGCCGCCAATCCGGTCATCGACCTGATGGAGGAGCAGAAGAGCACCACGATAAAGGGCGGAACCATGAGACTCGGAGCCTACGACTGCAAGGTGGAAAAGAATTCGCTGGCTTACAGGATCTACGGCAGCGAGATGATTTCCGAGAGGCATCGCCACCGCTATGAGTTCAACAACGCCTACCTCGAAAGGATGGAGGCCGCCGGACTCAAGGCTACGGGTAAGAACCCGGACACCGGGCTGGTGGAGATAGTCGAGATTCCTACTCATCCGTTCTTCATCGGAGTGCAGTTCCATCCGGAGCTGAAGAGCACGCCGGAGAAGCCGCAGCCGATCTTCGTGAAGTTCGTGGAGGCGGCGATGGCCTACAGGGAGAAGAAGTAAGATGGGAAGATACGTGAACATGTTCATAGGGACGGCGCTGGCCTTGCTTGCGCTGTTCTCCTCCTCGTGCGCCGATGCCAAGGTGCGACAGTACAAGGTACAGGTTGTAAAGGAATATGCTCACGATGAGACTTCCTTCACGCAGGGGCTTTTCTTCCTGGACGGGGAGATGTTCGAGACCACCGGGCAATACGGCGAATCGACTTTCCGGAAGGTTGACATTGCCACAGGAAAGGCTCTGAAGAGATTTGATTTCGACAAGAAATATTTCCTTGAAGGGTCGGTTGAGTTGAACGGCAACATATTCATACTTACATGGTTGAATAAGGTGGCGTTTGTCTATGACGCGAAGACTTTGGCCTACAAATCGACTTGGAGCTATCCGCGTGAGGGTTGGGGACTGACGACAGACGGGAAAAGCCTGATCGCAAGTGACGGTTCTGCCCGGCTGTACTTTATGGACGAGAGGTTCAGGCAGCAGAAGGTGTTGACTGTCAAGATGAACGGTCGGCCGGTTCAGATGCTGAACGAACTTGAATGGATTGACGGAAAGATTTGGGCGAACGTCTATATGACGGACATGGTCGTGATCATCAACCCTTCCGACGGAACGGTCGAGGGGACGGTTGACTGCAGCGGGCTTCTGCCCAAGTCTCTGCGGGATGAGAACACGGACGTGCTGAACGGGATTGCCTACAATCCGAAGGACGGTAGGATCTACCTTACCGGCAAGTGCTGGAAGCGGCTCTACGAGGTTCGTCTGGTTGAGAAATGATATGCTCGTTGAGCTTGTCGGAGCGATTGATTGGATTAAATAACAAGCGGGGGTACTGGGCGTGTCGCCCGGTTGAGATCATACCCAATGAACCTGATGCGGATAATGCCGCCGAAGGGAAGCGATGTCTCAGATTGCCGTAACCGGCAGCCCCTTGCATTAATATTCAAAACATTATGCGAGGTTTTTTATTTACGGCAGCGGCGTTGGCCGCGATGACTTCAACGGTTCTGAGTGCTCAGGGCCAGCCGGACACCACAAAAGTCGAAATTCTCAACGAGGCCATTGTCCGAGGTGTCCGCGCGCAGAAGAACGCCCCTTATGCGGTGGCGAATGTTGACCGCAAGGCACTCTCGAACTTTTCCGGAACCGGAAAGGAACTTCCTTTTCTCTTATCGACAACTCCCGGTGTGCTTTCCTGGAGTGAGAACGGTGTAGGGACCGGAACGTCTTACATGCGCATCAGAGGGGCGGGGGATTCCAGAATCAATGTCACGATCGATGGCGTTCCGCTCAACTCTCCGGAGGACCAGTGCGTCTTCTGGGCGAACATGAACAGTTATTCCGCACTTCTTGAAAGCGTTCAGATCCAGCGTGGTGTCGGTTCTTCTACCAACGGTGACGGTGCGTTCGGCGGCTCTGTGGCCCTTCGTACAAAGGCTCCGTCCTACGATCCGTATGTGGAGTTGAACGCTTCCTACGGAAGTTACAACACGTACAACTCCGGCTTTTTGATGTCCACAGGTCTGCTCGGCAATCATTTTGTCGCGGATGCGGCGTTCCACACGACCGGGACAGACGGCTATGTCCACGGGACGGCCGGAAAGTCAGGCTCCTGGTACGCAGGCCTGAGCCGGCTCGGAAGAGACTTCATCATAAGGTACAGAAACATAGGAAACTACGAGCACACCGGCCAGGCTTGGAGCGGAGTGACCGCAGGAACGGGAGACCTGTCGATCATGGACGGAACCTATGGTAAGGCCACCGGAATCAAGACCTACGCCGACATGTACCGTGTAGGGCTCGGAAGATTCAACTCGCTCTACGAGTCAATGGATCCTGACACTTACAAGACCGCCCGTTACACCCTTAACGACGGCAGCTACTGGCCGAAGACCACGGACAACTTCTGGCAGGATCACAACATCCTATCCGCGGCGTGGGACATCAACGGGAACCTGAAGACAACATTGTCTCTCCATTACACCTACGGCTACGGCTATTACGATGAGTTCCGTCCGGACAACAAACTGTCCAAGTTCGGGCTTGCTTCCTTCAAGGATTCCGATGGCAACATCGTGAAGCGTTCGGACTTCGTCCGTCAGAAAGGCCTGTCACAGAATGCTGCCGGTGCCGTTTACAACATCAGTTACAACAACGACGGTTGGGACATGATCGGGGGACTTTCCGCTCAGATGTTCCGGGGCAACCATTTCGGTTATCTGACCTATGTGTCCAATTCTGATGTGGTCAATCATTATCCTGAGCTTGCGGGCTTGAACGACACTGACTTCGACAACGGCCGCTACACGTATTATGATTCAGACGCAAGGAAGGACGATTACAGTGCGTTCGTAAAGGCATCCAAGCAGTTCGGGGAGCA
Organism: Bulleidia sp.; assembly: GCA_963623745.1. Lineage (GTDB taxonomy): Bacteria > Bacteroidota > Bacteroidia > Bacteroidales > UBA932 > Cryptobacteroides. The sequence continues at coordinate 61,715 of CAVFMX010000005.1, read as the reverse complement.
TTTCACCGCATTCGCCGACCTTCAGTACAGACACGTGCGCTACACGACTGACGGCATCAACGACAAGTTCATCGAGCAGGAGGACGGCTCTTACAGGAACCAGCGTCTGGACATCGATGAAACTTACGGCTTCTTCAACCCGAAGGTCGGTGTAAGCTACAAGGCCGGAGGCCACAGGGCCTATGCGTCTCTGGCCATGAGCAACCGTGAACCTGAACGCAACAACTTCACGGACAACGGCAGTTATCCTGCACCGAAGGCGGAGCATGTCAACGACTATGAACTTGGTTATCAATATTCCGGGCCGATCTTCCGCGCCGGAGCCAACTTCTACTTCATGGACTATGTGAACCAGTTCGTCCAGACAGGCCTCCAGAGCGACATCGGTGAGAACCTGACCACCAACATCAAGGACTCCTACCGTGCGGGAGTAGAGCTTACCGCCGGAGTGGATGTCGCGTCCTGGCTGACCCTTGAGGCCAACGCAGCCTTCAGTTCAAACAAGATCAAGGATTTCGATGAGGTCGTCGAGGACTGGGACAAAGGCACACAGACCATCCACTACGACAACTCGACGCTGGCGTTCTCCCCGTCGGCCATCGTCAACGGATTCGCCATATTCAAGGTCAAAGGAGTCCAGACGACTTGGCACACATCCTTCGTGAGCCGTCAGTACCTTGACAACACCCAGAACAAGGACCGCTCCCTCCCGGCATATTCACTGTCAGGAGTGAGCCTCGGCTATCCGGTCAAACTTCGCGGCTTCCTGAGGGAGATCACCCTCGGCCTTGATGTCAACAACATATTCGGTGCCCGCATCGCCACTTCCGGTTGGGTCTATTCCGCAATCTGCGAGTCCGCCGGCCACCCGAACGCCAACCGCTACTGCCAGATCGGCTTCATCCCCATGTCCGGCACCACCGCCCTCGGCCGTCTGACCTTAAGGTTCTGACGATAATCCAATGAATATGTGTCCGGCGATCCACATTCGGGATGGCCGGGCTTTTTTCAGTCAATCTTCCGTTTTTTAATGGTCGCGTGAAAAGGAAGATGAAATTTGTGCTATATTTGCAGAAATTCTACTGAAATCCTGTATGGCTCTGCTTATAGTCTACATGCTGGGGACGCTGGGAGTGTCGTTCTTCTGCTCGCTTCTTGAATCGGTGCTGATGTCCACGCCGATTTCCTTCATCACGATGAAGAAGGAGCAGGGGTACAAGCCGGCGGAGAAGTTCCTTAAGTTCAAATCCGACCCGGACAGACCTCTGGCGGCGATCCTGTCGTTGAACACGATCGCCAACACATTGGGTGCGGCGGCGGTTGGACGTCAGGCTACGATTCTTTTTGGAAGCACCTGGTTCGGAATCATCTCGGCGCTGACCACATTGATGGTGCTGGTGTTCTCCGAGATTCTCCCCAAGACGATCGGTACGACATATTGGAAGAACCTGATGGGGCTTGTGACCTCGGCCATATCCTTCCTGCTTGTACTCATGTACCCGTTGGTGCTGATTGTGAGACTGGTAAGCCGCCTCTTCTCGAAGGATGCGGACGAGGCGACGGTCAGCAGGGAGGAGGTGACGGCGATGGCGAACATCGGAGCGGAGGAAGGCGTGATCGACTCCGACGAGAACAAGGTCATCCAGAACATCATGAAACTGGACAACGTCAAGGCCTGCGACGTGATGACCCCGAGGATCGTGGCGATGACGGCGCAGGAGAACATGTCCCTGAAGAACTTCTACAAGAACGACACCTACCTGCATTTTTCCAGAATCCCGGTCTATGGGGATTCTCCTGAATACATCACCGGCTACATCCTTCTGAGCGATGCGCTTGAGGGGCTGGCGGACGACGAGTTCGACAAACGTCTTGTGGAGCTCAAGCGCCCGATCTCCTTCTTCACGGAGGAGGACTCCTGCGGCCACATCTGGGAGGAACTGCTCAGGAAGCACGAGCAGATCGCTCTCATCATTGATGAATATGGCTGTTTCCAGGGCATCATCACCCTTGAGGACATCATCGAGACGATCCTCGGCCTGGAGATAATAGACGAGAACGACCAGGCGACAGACATGCAGCAGTTCGCCCGCGAGCGTTGGGAGCGTCGCCAGAAACGTTTCCGCACGATTGTCCTCCCGAAAGAGGATGACAAGGAGGACAGAGACTGACGTTTTCCGTAAGGAGAAATCTTTTGTCGTCGTAACGTTTTACGGCGACATTTTTTTTGATTATTCGGGATAAATGCCTTTAATTTGCGCCGGATAAGTTTAGAAACTGTTTAATTATGAAAACTAAATTCTTGGGCGTGATGGCCTTGACGGCTTTCATCGCAGCAATGACGGCCTGTCAGAAAGACAAGACCGACGACACTTGGAAAAATATTCCGACGGAACAGATTTCCGTGGAAAGCGGTAATGCTGTAGTGGAGGTGAATGATGTTCCTTGTACTTATGGTAATGTACAGCTTGTGGCTGACGGCAAGGATGCCGGAACACTTACACTGACCGGAATCGTGCCGGGGTACCAGGAAGTGGAGATGACTGTTGATCTTCAGAAGAAGTCCGATGACACTTTCGCGCTCAAAGGATCTACGATAGTCTCGACACCTCCTTCGATCGCCTCCACCATACCTGTACGAAGCACCGGTGACAATCCATGCTATGCTTTAAGCGCTGAAGGAACGGTTACGCTTGAAGGGTCGGTGAATGTGGCTGTCACCACTCAGGTTCAGGGATCCTTCACGGCTTCTCTGACCGGAAGCTGGAACATAGTCCACAGGTGTGCTTACGTCAATGGAGCCGGACCTAAGGACGGGCCTGTACAGATCACATGGTCTTTGGCCGAGGGAGTGGGGGGCTCGTTCTCATCTCTGATAAACCTTGCCAATGCAATCTTCAGCCCGATTTTGTCGGAAGTGCTTGATCAGGTGACATTTGACGAGACGGGCAACATCATGGCCCGTTACTGGTCCGGTCTTGACCTTGGGGATGACCCGGTCAACGGTTTGTTCAAGTTCATGAAACAGCCGGGCGCTGACGGTTACTACGATTTCCAGGCATCACATACAGATTGGATTGTCTCGCCGAAGGCCAACCTTGCTTTCTGGTATGCATCGGACAATTTCATTTATGTGGTTCCTAATGTCGCCGCAATAAGTGAGACGACAGGGGAGGAGGACGAGACGGACGATGCCTCCGGCTTCGATCTGTCTGAAATCATGAATATTCTGTCCGAGCTTGAGGCACTGGGCGTGGATGTCACCACTCTGAATGCTGAACTCCAGAAAGCCCTCCAGAGAGGTGTTCAACTGAAGTACTCCCTGAACGGTGACAACCTGAAGATCTACGTTGACAAGGATCTCTGCGCTCCAGTCATCGAGGCGTTGCTGCCGGCTCTCCCTGTGGTCGATGCCATTTTTGAACAACTTGCCCAGTCCACAGACAAGAAAGATAAAGAGACTTACGCCATGCTTCAGTTCCTTATGCGCATGATCAAAATTGAGAAACCGTCCGACCTTTCACTCCTGTGGAATGCGACAACAGAATTCGAAATCGCGATCAACTTTACTAAAGCGTAGGAAGAGCTTCTGTTTGATTTATTGCGGTCTGTCCCGGATGAGGGCAGACCGTTTTTTTACCTATG
>CAVFMX010000005.1:0-57127 GCA_963623745.1 Bulleidia sp. | reverse complement strand
TCCTTGATATGCGGTAGGGAACATCTTCCCGTAGCGACTGTCAGAAGGAAACGAGAATGAATATTGCAGGTGTGCCGAACCGCTCTTGTCCAGCCGCTTGCCCAACTCGTTTTCCCCTCGGAAAAACCTGTGAGAAGGAAGAATATAAGCCGGGCGGACATTCACTCCAATCCTGTGCGTAACCTTTGAACTGTCCGCAGTATGCCCTGCCGCCGTCAATGCGAAGGCGATTGCCACAACTGTAAGAATGGGTTTTATGAATATCCTTGCGTTCATGGCTTCTCAACATATAAGGTGTACGATCCGCTTGGAGACTTGCTCGAAAACAGTCCTTTAACCTCTACGATCCCACCGGTGGCCTTGTTCCTGAGGAACAAAACATAGCCGGTTGAGTAAGTGTCAATGTTCCAGAGAATGTTGTAGAACCATGAGAACTTTCCGGTCGGAGGAAATTTCAGGGTGACCTCTCGGTCATCGTCAAGTGGGTATTCAGTTGTGTCGAAACTATAGATCGCCGTGCTTTGTTTGCTGAAACAAAGTTCTTCATTGTTCAGTGCGCCATCTGGCACAGGTACTTTGAAGTCGCCGCAATAAAGTCCGAACCAAGAATTGTCCGAAAAGGTTATTTGCCTGACAGCTTCGTCGAAAGCCTTCTTTTTGATTTTCAATGTGTCGGAGCCTTCGTTCTTGTAAGACAGCGATCCCCAACCTTTCTCAAATTCCGGGAAAGTCCTTACCACAGGTTCGTTCCACTCGATTCTTTCCAGTTCATAGCCGATGCCATGTCTTTGGGTGATAGTCAAGCTGTCTTCTTCAAACTGGTTAGAGACAAACACGGTCACATTATGGTCGGATTTAGAAAAGTTCGGCAGGAATAACAGTTCAAGCCCGTAATCGCCTGTTTTCCTGTAGAACATGGTGAACCCGTCGCCGGACACTTTCACCTTCCCATCGTCCGTCATGACAGAAGCGGAATCGCCTGTCCAATAATAAACAGCACCGTTGACCTTGACAGTGAATATGCTCCAGTTATCGGTCTTGAAGCGTACTTTGATTGTGTCTCCGTCTTCGGAGGCGATGAAATTTCGCGAAGATGGCTCGATATGGCTGACAAAAGCCTCCGGATTGCATCGCAAGGCTAAAATTGAGGCACACAGCACAATGAATATGCGTGTGACGGTCTTCGTGAATAAGTTGCCTATGATTCCGCTTTTCATGTTCCTAATTCAGGAAACTCTGCAGCTCCTCGTAAAATCTCTGGGTAGGGAAGCCCATCACGTTGTAGAACGATCCCTCCAGCCTTGTTATGCCGACGTAGCCGATCCATTCCTGGACACCGTAGGCTCCGGCCTTGTCGAAAGGCTGGCAGCGGTCGATGTAGTACTCTATCTCACTGTCTGACAGATTCTTGAAATGGACATCCGATGAGACGGAGAAGGTCTTTGTCCTGTGGTTGTCACGGATGGTCACGGCGGTGATCACCTGGTGTCCGCGTCCTGAGAGCAGTCTGAGCATCCTGACCGCGTCGGCTCTGTCGTGGGGCTTGCCCAGAATCTCGGTTCCGCAAAGGACCATTGTGTCGGAGGTTACCAGAATTTCGTTCTCCCCAAGTGGCCTGTGGAAGCCCGATGACTTGCCCTCCGACATCAACTCGGGTACTTTATCGTGCGGTGTGTCAGGGGAGTACTTCTCGATGAACGAGGTGTCTGTGTCGATGGTGAAGTCAATGTCAAGCCCGGCCATCAGCTCCCGTCTTCTGGCGGAGTTGCTGGCGAGGATGATTCTCTTTCCGTGTGTGTCCATATTCCTAAAACTGCTTTTTATAAATGGCGGCATCGAAGTTCCACCTCCCCTGCGCCTTCATCGCCTTTTCGATGTGTTCCCGTACGCAGGCTCTGCCGCCCGGGCGGTCGGAAATGATGTCCGCAGCTTCCTTGACCTCCTCTACGGCATCGCTCGGGCAGACCCCGATTCCTGCAGCCCTGATGACCTCGATGTCCGGAAGATCATCGCCGAAGTACATGACTTGGTCGGGATTTAGCTTATGCCTCCTGCAGAAGTCATGGAAGTCTTCGATTTTGTCGCGGGAGCCCAGATAGATGTCCTCCGGCTTGATCCCGTTGCTGCCGAACCTCGCTCTGATGCTTTGGGATCTCCCTCCAGTGATCACTCCGACCGGAAAGCCGTTCATGCACGCCATCCTGACGGCGAATCCGTCCTTGGCGTCGAAAGTCCTGTAAAGCTGACCTTCCAGATCCGCGAGGATGCCGCCGTCCGTCATCACGCCGTCGATGTCGAACGTGAATGCCTTGATGTCCTTGAGATCAGTCATTATGATTTGGCTCCGTTGGGGCCGAACTGCGGAAGATCGCCGAGGTTGAACGTGCCGCCCTGCTGGGACTGTCCTCCTCCGAGGTTGATGAGACCGAACTGTGACTCGTACTTTGTGACGTTGTCCATCAAGGCGTTGAGAAGCCTTTTGGCGTGCTCGGGAGTCATCACGATGCGGTTGCTGATGTCCGGTTTCGGCAGTCCGGGAAGGATGGTGGCGAAGTCGATGATGAACTCACTGCGCGAGTGCGTGATGATCGCGAGGTTCGAGTATGTACCCTTCGCCACTTCCGGACGGATTTCCAGACTGATTTCTTTCTTCTCTTCCATGATATGTGTGTATTTTTTGAAGCAAATTTAGTGAAAAATGTGCTATATTTGTAACCTTTGTATTTATAAGCAGAAATATGAGCGAGAAAAAAGAGCTTTCCGCAAAGTACAATCCGGCGGAAGTAGAGGACAAATGGTACGCATGGTGGATCGGACACAAGTGCTTCCACTCGGAACCGGATGAGAAGGAGCCATACACCATAGTCATTCCGCCGCCTAACGTGACGGGAATCCTTCACATGGGGCACGTTCTGAACAACACGCTCAACGATGTGCTGATCCGCAAGGCCAGAATGGACGGCAAAAACGCCTGCTGGGTTCCGGGAACGGATCACGCCTCGATCGCGACGGAGAGCAAGGTGGTGGCGAAGCTCAAGGGAATGGGAATTTCCAAGGAAGATCTCACCCGTGAGGAGTTCATGAAATATGCCTGGGAGTGGAAGGAGGAACATGGAGGGATCATACTCAAGCAGTTGCGTAAGCTGGGAGCCTCCTGCGACTGGGACCGCACAAGGTTCACGATGGAGCCTGAGCTTTCCGACGCCGTGATCGCCACATTCTGCTACTTCTACAAGAAAGGAATGATCTACAGAGGTGTGCGCATGGTCAACTGGGATCCTGTCGCACTGACAGCCGTCAGTGACGACGAGGTCATCCACAGGGACACCAAGAGCCATTTCTATCATCTTAAATATTATGTCTCCGACGGCGACGGCAATCCTACGGACAAGTACCTCGTGATCGCCACGACCCGTCCGGAGACGATCATGGCCGATGCCGCCATCTGCGTGAACCCTGCCGATGAGAGACATCATTGGCTGAAGGGGAAGAAGGTGCTCATCCCGTTGATCAACAGGGAGATTCCTGTGATTGAGGACAGTTATGTGGAGATGGATTTCGGCACGGGCTGCCTCAAGGTGACTCCTGCCCACGATGCCCATGACTACGAGATCGGGCTCCGTCACAACCTTCCGGTACTGGACATCATCGACGACCGCGGCCGCCTGAACGGGAAGGCCCGGATTCTGGTGGGCGAGGACCGTTTCGAGGCCAGAAAGAAGATTGTAGGGATGCTGGAGGAGGCCGGCAACCTTGTCAAGGTGGAGGAATACACTTCTCCGGTGGGATATTCGGAAAGAACCGACGCCGTCATCGAGCCGAAGCTCTCGGCGCAGTGGTTCCTCAAGATGGAAGACCTTGCCGCAAAGGCTCTTGAGAGCGTCGAGTCCGGCAAGATCAAGCTCATCCCCGACAAGTACCGCAATACGTACCGTCACTGGATGGAGAACGCGCACGACTGGTGCATCTCCCGTCAGCTTTGGTGGGGACAGAGAATCCCGGCCTATTACCTTCCTGACGGACAGATTGTTGTCGAGGAGACTCCCGGGAAGGCTCTCGCCGCGGCGCGGAAGATCGATCCGGCGCTTACCGCAGCAGACCTCAGGCAGGATGACGATGTGCTTGACACCTGGTTCTCCAGCTGGCTCTGGCCGATTTCCGTGTTCGATCCAGGGAAGCCGGGACATCCCGACCACAAGCCGAACAAGGATCTCGCTTACTATTATCCTACAAACGACTTGGTCACTGGACCGGACATCATCTTCTTCTGGGTTGCCAGAATGATCATGGCAGGAGACGAGTTCATGAACGACATCCCGTTCAGCAACGTTTACTTCACGGGAATCGTCCGTGACAAGCTGGGCAGGAAGATGTCAAAGACTCTGGGCAACTCTCCGGACCCTCTGGATTTGATCGCCAAGTACGGAGCGGACGCCGTGAGGATCGGAATGCTTCTCTGCTCTTCGGCCGGCAACGACATATTCTATGACGAGTCGCAGGTCGAGCAGGGCAGGAATTTCTGCAACAAGATCTGGAATTCGTTCCGTCTCGTGCAGGGGTGGACGGTTGATGACAAACTTCAACAGAGTGGTGTCAACGATTTGGCGGTCAAGTGGTTTGATGGCAAATTAAACCAAACAATAGCCGCCGTCGAGGATCATTATTCCAAGTTCAGGATCTCGGATGCCTTGATGAGCATCTACAAGCTTTTCTGGGACGAGTACTGCGCCTGGTACCTTGAGGCTGTCAAGCCGGCCTATGGTGAGGGCATCGACAAGGCGACGTATGACGCCACGCTCGTGTTCTTTGAAAAGCTGCTGAAGATGATCCATCCTGTGATGCCGTTCATCACGGAGGAACTCTGGCAGTCGATGGCGGAGCGCAAGGAGGGGGAGACCATCATGTACCAGCCGACCCCTGAGGCGGGAGCGGTTGATGAAATGATTCTTGAGGAGTTCGGAATAGCCCAGGAGGCGGTGAACGGAATCCGCGGGATCCGTCAGCAGAAAAACATCTCTCCGAGGGAAAGTCTGGCTTTGAAGGTGAAAGGTGATTTTCCTATGAATATGCTCCCTGTGGTCTCCAAGCTCGCCAACATCTCTTCGGTCGAGAGTGTGTCTGATTTCGGCGACGGAGCGGGAGTCTCGCTGCTTGTCCGCACGGTCGAGCTCTTTGTTCCGCTTGAGGGTCTTGTCAATGTGGAGGAGGAGATCAAAAAGATCGAGACCGAACTGGAACATCAGCGCGGCTTCCTTGAGGGCGTGAGGAAAAAACTGTCCAACGAGAGTTTTGTCGCTCATGCGCCGGAGAAAGTCGTGGCTCTCGAACGCAAGAAGGAGGCGGACAGCCTTTCAAAGATTGAAAGTTATGAAAAGGCTCTTGCAGCCTTGAAAAATAAATAGTGAAACAGATTTGTTTTAGATAATAACAATTTTGTTATGGTTTATTCCGAGACATCTTTCCCGGTCAGGTACTACGAAACCGACCAGATGGGCATTGTCCACCACTCGAATTACATCCGTTATTTCGAGTGCGCGAGGAACAGTCTGATGGTGGACTGCGGCTACCCGATAGAGAAATGCGAGGAGGACGGTGTGACCATCCCGATCGTCACGGTGGAATGCCGTTACCGTTTTCCGGCGAAGATGGGGGATGTGGTCCGCGCGGTCGCGATGATCGACGAGGTGCCCCTGGCGAAACTTCACGTCAGGCAGGCCGTCTATAATCAGGACGGGGTGTTGTGCGTGGAAGGGAAAGTGTCCCTCGGTTTCCTGAACAAAGAGACCGGACGGCCAGTCCGCTGCCCGGAAAAACTGGTCAAGGCGATCGAGTCTCACATCAATGACAGACAGATTCCGACAACACATTAATTTTTGATGAATATGTTTTTTATAGTTCCTTTGGGCGTTGTAGGTCCTTGGCAGGTGGTGATCATCGCCCTTGTCATCATTCTCCTTTTTGGCGGCAAGAAGATTCCTGAACTCATGAAAGGCCTTGGAAAAGGTGTCAAGAGCTTCAAGGAAGGCATGAACGAGGTTGAGAACCAGATCAGTGACATTGACAAGGATCTCAACTCCACAGCCAAGACTCCGGACAAGATCGAGAAGATCGAGAAGAAATAATGGCGGCTGGAGAAGCTGAGATGTCCTTCTGGGATCATCTGGAAGTGCTGAGGGGGACTTTGTTCCGCTCATTGCTTGTCATTACCCTTGTCAGCATCGTGGTGTTCTGCTTCAAGTCGCTGGTCTTCGATGGCATCATCCTGGCTCCGACTCGAAGCGACTTCTTCATTTACAGATGGATGAGGATGGGCGACATGCAGATGTCCCTGGTCAATCTTGAGATCTCCGCCCAGTTTTTCGTCCATCTCCAGGTCGCTTTCGAACTGGGATTCATCCTGTCTTTCCCGTATGTCTGCTTCGAGATCTGGAAGTTCATCGCCCCGGCTCTCTACCGGGCCGAGAAAAAGGCCGTCAGGGGAGCTTTTCTGGCAGCGTCATTCCTGTTCTATCTCGGGCTTGTGATAGGCTATTACCTGATCGTGCCGATCTCGCTCAACTTCTTCATGGGCTACAAGGTCAGCGAAGAGGTGATGAACACAATCTCGCTGAATTCGTACATCTCGATGTTCACGTCAACGGTGCTGGCGTTCGGAATCGTGTTCGAGTTCCCTATAGTTGTCGTGATTCTTTCCAAACTTGGAATCGTGACCAGGGAGACCTTGGTGAAATACCGCAGACACGCCATCGTGGTGATCCTCTGCATCGCTGCCATCATCACTCCGGCTGATCCAATGTCCATGCTGATCGCGGCGGCTCCGTTGCTGCTGCTGTACGAGGTGTGCGTGATGTGCTGCAGGCCGGCGCCGCCGGAAGAGGAAACCGCTGAACTTAAAGAGGAGGTCTGAGATGATTTCCATCAACGGACTGACCGTGGCCTACGGAGGCTACACGCTTCTGGACAGCATTGACTTCCACATCAGTGAGAAGGACAAGATAGGTCTTGTCGGCAAGAACGGGGCGGGGAAATCCACTGTCATGAAACTGATCTGCGGAATTCAGAGCCCCACTTCCGGAAGTGTTGACAAACCCAACGGTCTGCGCATCGGCTATCTGCCTCAGATCATGGAACACCACAAGGGGCGGACCGTGATGGAGGAGACATTGACGGCTTTCGACCACATCACTGAAATACAGGCGGAGCTGGACAGCGTGAACGCCTCTCTTGCGGAAAGGACCGACTATGAGTCGGAGGAATATCTTTCCCTGATCAACCGCCTGAACGACCTGACGGACGCCTTGACGATGAGCCAGTCGGAGCCTCCTGAGGTTCTGGCGCAGAAGACCTTGTTTGGATTGGGGTTCAAGGATGAGGATTTCGGGAGGAAGACCGAGACTTTCAGCCAAGGCTGGAACATGCGCATAGAACTGGCGAAGATCCTCTTGTCCGAGCCGGATGTCCTGCTGCTGGACGAGCCTACCAACCACCTCGACATCGAGTCCATAGAATGGCTGGAGGACTATCTGAAGAATCATCGTGGCTCGCTTCTGCTGGTTTCCCACGACAGGAAGTTTCTGGACACGGTCACCAACCGCACGGTCGAGATCATGCTCGGGCACGTTCATGACTACAAGGTCCCTTACAGCAGGTACGTGGAATTGCGCAAGGAAAGGCTTGCGCAGCAGATGGCGGCCTATGAGAACCAGCGGAAGATGATAGAGAAGACGGAGGATTTCATCAACCGTTTCCGTTACAAACCGACAAAGTCCAATCAGGTCCAGTCCCGCATCAAGCAGCTTGAAAAGCTTGACAGAGTGGAGATTGACGAGACGGACAACGTCACGTTGACCGTGAAGTTCCCGCCGGCTCCCCGTTCCGGAGACATTGTCTTCAAGGGGAAGGATCTGACGGTCGGCTATCCGGGGAAGGTTGTCTTCAGGAACGCCGGGATTGAAGTGAGAAGGGGAGAGAAAGTCGCTCTGATCGGCCGCAACGGCGAGGGTAAGACCACGCTTATGCGTGTGATAATGGGGGAGTTGCAACCTATCAGCGGAGAGGCGAAGACCGGCCACAATGTCTCGATCGGTTATTATGCGCAGAATCAGGAGGACATCCTTGACCGCAATCTGACCGTTTGGGAGACCCTTGACAACATCGCTGTCGGCGATGTGCGCAACAGGCTCCGGGACATTCTGGCGCAGTTTCTTTTCCGGGGGGATGACATTGACAAGAAAGTGAGTGTGCTCTCGGGGGGCGAGCGGGCGCGTCTCGGCATGGCCAAGTTCATGCTTCAGCCCTACAATGTCCTGGCGCTGGACGAGCCGACCAACCACATGGACATCAAGTCCAAGGACATTCTCAAGCAGGCCTTGAAGGCTTACGACGGCACGCTGATTGTTGTGTCTCATGACCGTGACTTCCTTGAGGGTCTGGTGGACAAGATGTACGAGTTCCGGGACGGAAAGGTCAAGGAGCACCTTGGCAGCGTCCGTGACTTTCTGGAGAAGAGAAAGATGGAGAACCTTCAGGAACTGGAGAGACGTTTTTCTCCGGACAAGACCCTTGTCTCAGAGGTTCCGGCGGAGAGAAAGGATCAGGCACAGAAGGAGTTCGAACGGAGGCGGAGCGACTCCAAAGAGACACGCCGCCTCAGGCACAGGGTTGAGTTCCTTGAGGTTGAGATCGGCAGGATCGAGGCCGGAATGAAGGACATAGAGAAAATCCTTTCCAACCCGGGAGCTGCCGATGACATAATGGAACTCACCAGAACCTACCTTGAGAACAAACGGGAGCTTGACCACAAGACAGAGGAATGGGAATCCTTGATGGAAAAATTGGATGATTAAGAATATGTTTATAAAGAACCATAGATTTTCAACATTATGAATATTAAATACTTATCCTTAATTATTACTACTGCCGTTTTAACTGCATCCCTTTCAGCCGCACAGACACGGATCATTGAACATGAATATTCAGAGTTCAATGCCGTCTCCGTTTCAGGCGGTTTCAAGGTGACTTTTGTCGAGCGGGAGGGTTACAACGCGAAATTCAAGGTGAGTGACGCTCTGGAGAGTTACCTCCAGTGCTATGTGAAAGCGGGGACACTTTACATCGGTGTCGATGAGAAGTCAATCCCGAAGGAGGTCAGGAAATCCTTCAAGGAAAAGAATTCTGACGGGGCTGTACTTGAAGCCACGGTTTATGTTCCTGTGCTCACCTCTGTGACATTGAGCGATGACGCTACTTTTTCGTCTTCCACGGAACTGAACGCTGCGGATTTCAGCCTGAATCTCTCGGGCTCTTCCGGCATAACAAACCTCAATGTCAATGCCGTGTCCGCCGTGATTTCCGTCAGCAAGAAATCGAAATTGTCCTCGATCCATGTGAAGGCCGGGGACAAGGTCACTCTCAACGCTGAAGGAAATGCCGGAGCTGTCCTTGAATGTTCGGCCAAGACCCTTGAGATCAACAATGCCGGATCCGCCGATCTCGCCGTCAACGGTCAGTGCGGGAGCTTGGCCGTCTGCACCGCCGGAAGCGCCAGGCTGTCTCTTGCCGGAAGCGCGGGTACGTTGAATGTCACAGGCAAGGGGAACTCTTCCGTGATTGACGCTGCGGCGCTGCTTGTGGATGATGTCAACGTCTCGCTGGACGGGGCGGAGCTCACCGTGGCTCCGGGAAAGAACCTGTCCCTGGATCTGGGCAAAGGCGCGGGCGTCTGCTATTCCGGCGACCCTATGGTCAAGATTGTGAGGATTCAGAACGCCACTGTCACCCGGAAATGATGTTTGTCCTTGATTCTCATTGCGACACCCCGACAATGATGATGCGGGGGCGCGACATCGGCATTGACAACGAAAGGGGACACGTTGACCTTCCCAAGCTCAAGGCCGGCGGGGTTGACGCCTCGTTCTTCGCCTTGTACACCTCGGCCGACATGACGCCTGACGCATCCACACGTCACGCGCTGGAGATGATCGGACAGATCTATGACCAGGTGGGTGCAAATTCAGGGATTGCCGCGCTGGCGATGTCGCCCGAAGAAGCCCTGCGGAACAAGGCACGAGGTCTGGTCTCCATATTCATCGGCATGGAGAATGGCTCTCCGATCCGGAAATCCATTCCTCTCCTTCGGGTCTTTTACCGGCTCGGGGTCCGCTACATCACCCTGACGCACAATGCTGACAATGAGATCGCGGACTCCGCCGCCGAAGGCAGACGCTGGCACGGACTCAGTCCGTTCGGCAGGGAAGTGGTGGCTCAGATGAACCGTCTCGGAATGATCATCGACATCGCGCATGCCTCTGACGAGACTTTCTACGATGTCCTTGAATATTCCAGGGTTCCGATTGTCTCAACCCATTCCTGCTGCCGCGCGCTGGCGCACCATAGAAGGAATATGTCCGATGAGATGCTGCGCGCGCTTGCGGACAAAGGCGGCGTGATCCAAATCAATTTCTATCCGGTCTTCCTTTCGGATGCGTTTGCAAAAACGCTGTCTGATTCCGGACTTGAATCGAAGAGTTGGACTGAACAGGACTGGATAAGCGACCCTTTGAACCCAGCCAAGGCAGCCGCTTGGAACGCCGTGCAGGATGAGATGGCGGCTTTGCCCCGGCCATCCTACAAGGAGGTGGTCGATCACATTGACCATGCCGTGAAAGTCGCCGGGATTGACAGTGTCGGCATCGGAACCGATTTCGACGGCATAGAGGTCACACCCGCCGGACTTGAGAACGTCTCGAAGATCGGAGTGATTTTCGATGAGATGTCACGTCGCGGCTACACCGACGACCAGATTGAGAAAGTTGCCGGGGAGAATTTCCTCCGGGTCTTCAAAGAAGTGACCTCTTTTACGGCAAAATAGTCTCAAAAGAGTAACCATAATAGTGGTAACAAAAATGTTTATATTATAAACACTTTTGTTGCCACTATTTATTTTCAATTATTTGCGTGAATTAATGATGAATAACCTGAGTTCATCGAGTGCTGCGGCGGCGAATCGCTCAATATTCCTTTTCCGGTCATTCTTATAGATCTTTCTGACGGTTTTCGTGCCATTCGGGCCTGCGATTCCGATCCAGACAGTGCCGACCGGGTTGTACTCATCACCGCCCGGACCGGCCAGTCCCGTGGTCGAGACAGCGTAGGTGCTTCCGGTCAGTTTTCTGATGCCTTCAGCCATTGCTGCGGCCACCTCGGAACTTACGACCCCATGTTCATTGATCGTCTCTTCCGGCACACCGAGAACCTTTTCCTTGACAGGGATGGCGTAGGAGGTGACGGAGCCGAGATAGTACTCGGAAGAACCTGGCACGGAAGTGATGAGCGACGAGATCTTGCCTCCAGTGCAGGACTCCGCCACACTCAGCGTCTTGCCGCTTCCACGGAAAATCGCTCCGATGGCATTTTCCAGAGTGTCATCCTTGTATGAATATATCTTGTCGCCCAGAATCGGCCTCAGGCGCGCGAATTCTTCATCTATGCGTCTTTCCTCATCATCTTTGTCGTCTCCGTAAATCGAAAGCCTCAGACGGACGCCCGTCAACGGGTTCGGCAGATAGGCGAGGTGCATGTCTGCCGGAAGACTGTCCTCCCAAGACTCAATCTCCCCGGCAAGGGCCGACTCCGCCAAACCGAAGACCATCACGCTCTTATGGAATATGTCCGTGAGGTTGTTGTGTTCTTTCACGTCCTTGATCACATCCCGGATCGCTCCGATGGCCTCAAACGGCACGCCTGGCAGGGCATACAGGGTGGCTGCATGGCCGAATCTCTCTTCCGGGAAACGGAACACCATAACCGGAGCCGTACCGAGATGATTGACGATCACTTCGCAAGTGTCCGGCACGAGAGCCTGAGCCTTGTTGATGTCCAGAACATCGAGGCCTCTGGCGTGAAGTATCTCGTGGATCACTTTGAGCTGTCCGCTATGGGTAACATAGCCTTTGCTTCCGGAAATCTCCGCCAAGGCCGCTTTCGTGATGTCATCCCGGGTAGGACCGAGTCCCCCTGTCGTGATGACTATCTCATTATGTGTGAGTTCATTCGTCAGATTGCCTACAATCTCGTCGTGGTCGTCTCCGAAAGAGAGCATTCTGGTGACTCTCACTCCGATCTCCTCCAAAGCCACGGAAATGTGAGAGGAATTCGTGTCCACTATCTGACCGATCAGAATCTCGTCGCCGATAGTGCAGATTGATGCGTTTGCCATGTCGCTTTAATTTTTAACCGAACTGTCGGCTTCCAGATATCTGTTGATTCTCTTGACTATCGAAGGACCTTCGTAGATGAATCCCGTGTAGATTTCAATCAGGCTCGCGCCCGCGTCCAGCATCACCTTGGCCTGTTCCGGGGTCATTACGCCGCCGACTCCCACCACCGGCAGTCTTCCCGAAGTGAATTCATGAATATGCCTGACCATAGCCAGACTCTTCTCGTACAAAGGGGCTCCGGAAAGTCCTCCGTTACCGATCCTCTCGATTTTTTCCTTGGCTGTCCGCAGCCCTTCACGGGATCGGGTGGTGTTACCGGCCACGATTCCGTCAATTCCGGACTGCATGCAGTACTTCAGGATCTCGTCCAGCTCCCCGGTCGGGATGTCAGGGGAGACCTTGACCAGAATCGGCTTATAGACATCGTAACAGATCCTCAGCTCAAGCAGAGGGTCGAGCACGTCTGACAGATAGGACACGTCCTGAAGGTTCTGGAGGCCATGCACATTCGGACACGAGACGTTGATGGTGAACATGTCCACGAAGTCGTACAGGAAAGAGAACGCCTTCTTGTAGTCGGCGACGGTGTCCTCGTCGGACGCACTTGTGCTGTTCCTGGCGATGCTCGCCGCAAGGATTGTTCCGGGAGGGTTTTTCTGAATATGCCGGATCGCGTTCTGAATCCCTTTGTTGTTGATTCCCATCCGGTTGATGATCGCCTTGTCCTGCGGAAGCCTGAACAGCCGCGGCTTCGGATTGCCAGGCTGCGCCTCCGGTGTCAGCGAGCCGATCTCGATGAACGAGAATCCGAACCAGGACAATTCATTGTAGAGTTCTCCGTTTTTGTCCAGACCGGCTGCGAGGCCGACCGGAGCCGGAAAGTCGATCCCGAAGACATTCCTGGACAGGGACGGGGTCTTGCGGCAGTAAATCAGTCTCATCAACTTTCCCGTAAGCGGAATCCGGCTCAAGAGCCTGAGTCCATTGAATGTGAGATTGTGGGCTGTTTCCGGTGAAAAACTGAACAAGATTGGCCTGATGAGCTGTCTGTACATATTCATTGAATTTTGCTGGCGCAAAGTTAGACAAATTCAGCGGAACCCGAGGTCTTTCACCCTTAAAACTTCAGCACGGCAGCCTGTCCGGATCACTCAATCGATCTCCTTGAAGGTTCCGTTGTCGTAGAAGATCAGAATTTTTGTGATTCCGGGTTTGGCAGTCTGTCGGACGACAGGGGATACAGGCTTTGTTTGCGGCTCAATGTCAGTCATTTTCGCTGTTTCTTGAAATAAATCAGGCTCGTGAGAATCGAATAATTGACCGCTTCCCATGTCATTGACCTTGGATAGACCGCTCTCAGCGGTTTCAGGCATCGTCATCCCGGTCTCCTGTCCCTTGTACATTCTACCCTTGCCGCTGATGAGCCATTCCAGATTCAGGTTCGGGTAACAGTTCGCCATGCTCTCGATGAATTCGAAGCCGGGCTTGTTTCTTCCTGACAGTATGTGTGACACGCTGGCCTTTGCCACTCCGATCTTATCCGCGAACTGTGACTGAGTGATGTTCTCGGCGGAAAGAAACTGTTGCAATCTCCTGTTCATTACAAATGTGATTTGTTTACAAAGTTAACATATAAAAGTGTAAAAGGCAATGATATTTGTTATGTTACAAAAGTAAACTCGGGGTAAGAGGCGAGTCAATACTCATATAATGTAATTTAAACGAATAGTCGTAATATATTCAGTATATTTTAATTATTACGTTGATTATTTGTGAATTTCCCCAATCCCTCGCACAGAACGGACAGAATTACATCATCTATTAATAGCATAACTTCATATAATATACGAAAACAATTGATATTCTATGATTTATATAAAGATAACGATGCAGATAAGGGATGGTTATTTCAAAATAGTAAATTATTGGTGGTATTATACTATTGTTTACAATACTTAATCGCAATTTTACATAAGTAAACAAATTTATACCGCTAAAATGTTTAGGTAGAGGCTTGGATCTGTCACATTCATCCGCTGTGTGTCCGTTCCCGCAATTGGATATTTCTATTACTTCGTTTAACTTTGCGCGGATTTTTAAATCTCACGACGATGACACCTTCAATACGCATTGAGGACTACAACTATGATCTTCCGGACGAAAAGATCGCGAAATACCCTTTGGCGGAGCGTGATGCCTCCAAGCTTCTCCGCTATGCGGGCGGCAAGGTGGATGAACATGTCTTCAGGGATATTCCTGAATTGCTCCCGGCCGGAGCCTTGATGGTGTTCAATGACACCAAGGTCGTGCCTGCAAGGCTTCACTTCCGGCGTGAGACCGGGGCTAACATAGAGATCTTCTGTCTTGAGCCGGTCGATCCTCCTGAGTACAACACGGCTTTTGCCGCCACTGAACATTGCCGCTGGAAGTGTGTGATCGGCAATGCCAAGCGCTGGAAAAGCGACACCCTGACCCTTTATAATCCATTGGACGACAGCGCTGTGACATCCTTGGGGCTCAAAGCTGACCTTGTCGGGAGAGACGGTGAGACAGGTGTGGTCGAATTCTCGTGGCGGGACGGCAGTCTGTTCTCAGGAGTTCTGGAAATCTGCGGGACAGTCCCTATTCCTCCATATCTCAACCGTGAGACGGAATCCATCGACACGGAACGTTATCAGACGCTGTATGCGAGGATAAGAGGTTCCGTCGCGGCTCCTACGGCCGGACTTCATTTCACGCAGAGGGTTCTGGACGGCATTTCGGCGAAAGGGATAGACAGGGAAAACGTCTGCCTGCATGTCGGGGCCGGCACCTTCCTGCCTGTCAAGAGTTCCGATGTGGCGCAGCACCCGATGCACCGTGAGCCGTTCGTCGTTTCCCTGAGCCTCCTGAAGCGGATAAGGGATAAGGAATCCAAACTTATCGCCGTAGGCACCACCTCGGTGAGGACCTTGGAGTCCTTGTACTATGTCGGTGTCAGCTGCATAGAGAAAGGCCGGCCGGAGGATGTAGGCCAATGGGCACCTTATGAGCGGGAGTATGACTATTCATTGAAGGAATCTTTGGACGCCGTCATCGCCTATCTTGAGGGGAACGGCCTGGACGAGTTGAAGGTGGGTACCAGGATCATCATCGTGCCGGGCTTCAGGTTCAGGCTCGTTGACATTCTCGTCACGAACTTCCATCAGCCGGAAAGCACGCTGATTCTTCTGATTTCCGCGTTTGTCGGCGGTGACTGGAGAACCATCTACGACTATGCCCTCGGGCATGATTTCCGATTCCTCAGTTACGGAGACAGCTCTCTGCTTTTTAGAAGTGGCTTCTAACTCATTGAGGAACAACTTGTTGTTGACCTTTGTTAATTTTAGGTAATTTGCTTAAATTTGCATTGTCAACAAATGAAGATTTTATTATGGCTGATTCATTTGAATTTGAAAGCATCTGTCCTTACAATGATGCCGAGGCTGTCGAGGCCTTGAACAAGGTTGCGAATCATCCCGCGGTGCTTGCTATTTCCGAATATCTTTTCCCGGACGAGCCGATCACTTTTCTGAGGAACTCGTTGAAGAGTGTGCATAACATCGATGAGTTCCAGGAGATTGTGATGAACAAGGCTGTGTCCTGGGTGCTGGATCACACGATCCACAATTTCTCATACGACGGCATAAGCTACATCAAGGAGCTGAAAGGTAAGTTTCTTGCGATGTCGAACCACAGGGACATCATTCTGGATCCCGCCATCACCCAGCAGGTTCTGTTCAAGAACGGCATCCCGATGACGGAAATCTGTGTGGGGGACAATCTGATCAAGCAGAGCAAGACGGTCGAGTATCTCCTTCGATCCAACAGGATGATCCGCGTGATCCGCGGCATCTCCGCAAGGGAACTTTATCTTTCCTCTCAGGTTCTTTCCAAGTACATCAGGCAGACCATCACTTCCGGTAAATCATCCATCTGGTTGGCTCAGAGGCAGGGACGGACAAAGGACGGCATCGACACGACGGAGCAGGGCCTGCTGAAGATGCTTGACATGAGCGGTACGAAGTCCTTTCAGGAGAATTTCGGCGAGTTGAACATCGTCCCTCTCAGCATTTCTTATGAATATGAGCCGTGCGATGTCCGCAAGGCGCGTGAGATCCTTATCTCCAGAACTCAGAAATATGTCAAGACGCACACTGAGGACATGCACAGCATCGTCATCGGCATCCGTCAACAGAAAGGCAACGTTCACCTGAACTTCGGCCTGCCTCTGACAGCCGACGAGATCGAGATGGCCTCACATTGCGACAAGAATGACCGCTATCAGGCCATCCGGCACGCTGTTGACAAGCGGATCATCGCCGGCTATCAGCTTTGGAAGACGAACTACATCGCCTATGACCTTGTCAACCACAGCTACAAGTACGCCGAACTTTACACTCCTGAGGATGTCGAGAAGTTCACTGAGTACACCGAACACAAGCTTGACAAGGTTGAGCGTCGTCTGAACCGCGCCGAACTGCGTGAAATCTTCCTTCGCATTTATTCCAATCCGGTAGAATCCAAGGAGCGTCTCGTTTCCGGGGAGCCTCTCCGTCAGGAATAGTCCGGACGCTGGATTGTCGATGCGACGAAACGGGGGCGGGTGCCATTGCGCCTTTAGGGCGGCAAAAAACTGAATCCCAAATTTTGCACGTTACCAAAATTTGGGATTCAGTTTTTTGCCGCCCCTGCGAGGCAGGATATATCACGGATTAAAACAGCCTGTCCACGCTGGCGATAACTTCCTCGGAGGATAGTTCCGTGCTGAGGATCAGGTCAGGTTTCTTCAGTTCGAAACCCTTGCTGGTTGCATTGAGCATTCCGGCTCCGGTGATGTTCAGCATCACGGTCTCATCCTTTCTGACGGTACCTTCATCGAGGGCTTTTCTCAAGGCCGCCACAGCGGAGGCTGCGGCAGGGAATATGTCGTACCCTTCCTTGTTGAAGAACTGAAGCATCCAATAGACTATGTCATCGTTTGTCACCTTGAAGAAGTCGCCGTTGGACTCCTTGAGAGTGTCAAACAGGCCACCGGCAAGGCTGTAAGGCGGTTTTCTGTTTGAAAGAACCTTCGCCAGAATCACCTCGGCGCTCTTTCTGGACTCCTCCGGAGTGATCGGGACGAGATCTCTTGAGCCGGCTTTCCAAGAATCGTACATGAGGGTGAACGGGGCGTTCTGCGCGCAATAGACCCTCATCCTGTTCTCGCCGAAACGTCCGTCCTTGGCTAGCCTGCATGCGTTTTCCCATGCCGCTATTGCGCCGGTTCCGCTGCCTACGGCCTGGAAATAGGCGTCAGGAATGTGTCCGATCGCCTCCACGGCACTCAGGAGCGTGGTACCCATCCCGTCTCTTCTGGCGATGTTCTTCGCGCCGCCCTCGGCCAGATAACGCGGATCCTTGCAAAGTTTCTCTCCAAGCGCTATGGCATCGTAATAATCCGTTCCGTTGGGAGTCGCGATGACTTTGACGCATGATTTCAGCTTCTTGAGGAACCAGAGGTCGCTGATGTTGTCGTTAGGGATGCAGATGACGATCGGAATGTCGTTGTCCGAGCAGACACGGGCGAAAGCCCTGGCAGTGTTGCCGGCGGACTGGACCACGAGGATGTGCCTGTCGTTTTTCGGCAACCTTGCGCAGACAGAGAACGCCTCGGTCTCCTTGAACGAGCAGGTTTCCATCTTGGCTCCGCGTTTCGGGACGTATCCTGAAAGGGTGATGTAAAGGTTTTCCATCCCGAGAAGTTCGGCAAGACCCTTGCTCCTGTAAGTCACGGGAGCGTGCGAGTTTCTCAGCGTCCTGTTGATCGGAAGCCATTCGGCGTACCTGTACAATCCTTTGAGATCGTCACGTGGAGTGAACTTCTCATTTTCGTACACGGCCCGTACCAATGACGGTGCGCCTGCCTCCGGGTCAGCCGATGTCCAGCCGGCATCGGGGAATATTCTTCCGGTGCCGACATTCACGAGCTGGTAGTCTGTTGGTTTGAATTTCATCGCTATTATATGTTCATTGTTATTGCCGAAGCGCAAATTTAATGAAAAATCAGTAAAACATATTACTTTTTCGGGTAGTACTTGGGCCAGCAGGCTTCAAGATAGGCTTTCAATCTGTCTTCCTGAGGGTTGGGTGCCGGCTCATAGAAAACTGAACCTTCCAGGCCTTTGGGCATGAACTCCAGATCGGCGAAGTGGCCGGGGTAGTCGTGGGCATATTTGTAACCGTCGGCGTAGCCCAGTTCCTCCATCAGTCCGGTCGGAGCGTTCCGGAGGTAGAGGGGCACAGGAGCCGTCTTGTCTTTCGATGCCGCCTCAAGCGCTTTTCCGATGGCCAGATACGCAGCATTGCTCTTAGGTGAGCTTGCAAGGTAGATCGCCGTCTCTGAAAGCGGGATTCTTGCTTCCGGCATTCCTATCTGATGGACAATCTGGAAGCATGAGTTCGCAAGCAGCAGGGCGTTCGGATTGGCAAGGCCGACATCTTCCGCCGCCAGGATGCAGAGTCTTCTGGCTATGAACAGGGGATCCTCGCCGCCGTCCAGCATTCTGGCCAGATAATAGACCGCCGCATTCGGGTCTGATCCACGGATGGATTTGATGAATGCCGAGATGATGTCGTAGTGCATCTCGCCGTTCTTGTCGTAGATCGCGAGATTCTCCTGGATGCATTCCGTGACGGTCTTGTTGTCAATGACTATGTGGGATTCCTTTCCGGCGAAGGAGTCAACGACGATTTCCAGAACGTTGAGCAGTTTCCTGCCGTCCCCGCCGCTGTAACGGAACAAGGCCTCGTCCTCCTTGATCTCGATGTCTTTTTCCTTGAGGAGGACATCCTCTTTCAAAGCCCTGTCGAGCAATGTCCGGAGGTCGCCGGTCTCCAATGACTTCAGCACGAAGACCTGACATCTGGACAGCAATGGGGTGATGACCTCGAACGACGGATTCTCGGTGGTGGCTCCGATCAGGATGATCGTGCCGTTCTCCACGGCTCCGAGCAATGCGTCCTGCTGAGCCTTGTTGAAACGGTGAATCTCGTCGATGAACAGGATCGGGGATGCTCCATCGGAAAAGACCGACGCGCCTTTGGCTTTCTCGATCACGTCCCGGACCTCCTTCACCCCGGCGCTGACAGCCGACAATGTGTAGAAGTCGCGGGACAAGGTCCGGGCGATTATCCCGGCGAGAGTGGTTTTCCCGACACCTGGAGGACCCCAAAGGATGAACGAGGACAGATTTCCGTTCCCGATCATCTTCCTCAGGATGCACCCTTCACCTACGAGATGCCTCTGACCGACATATTCGGACAGGTTTTTTGGTCTCATCCGTTCCGGAAGAGGGGGAAGCATCGTGCTTTGTCCCGTTCTTTGGCTGACATCCGACATTTTTTTTAATCAATTAGCGTTCAATCAATATTGAAAACAATAATGTTTAATTAGATAACATTATTGTTAATGCGGTTTGGTGCGGTCTTGACCGCCATTTTTCGACCTAACCGGACGCAAATTTAAGAAAAAGCAGAATAAGTTTCGTAACTTTGCAAGTCACTTCGGCTGCTTTTGCGTTGTTGTTACACAATTTGGATTATGTTAAGTTGGACGTTTGATAAACACTACCTTTCAATATGATTTTACAACTACTGACTCTTCTTGGTGCGCTGGCGCTCTTTGTCTTCGGGCTTGAGATGCTCAGTTCCGGAGTCCAGAAATCCTGTGGTGACAGGCTCCGGCGGTTTGAGAAATGGATGACCTCCGGATCTCCGTTCAAGCAGATTCTCTCGGGAGCCGGGATCACCGCTGTCGTCCAGTCGTCAAGCGCCACGACAATTCTTGTGGCCAGTCTTGTGAGTGTCGCCACCCTGTCGCTCGAACAAGGCATCTGCGTGATCATGGGAGCCAACGTCGGAACGACTGTAACAGCTTGGATCATAGCGGCCACAGGATTCTGTTTTGATCTGGCTGCCTTGGCGTTCATCCTGCTTGGAGTTGGTTTCGTCATGACGCTCCTGAAGAGATCACTGGTCAAGAACATCGGACAGGCCATCCTCGGACTTTCGCTTGTGTTCGTAGGCCTTATCTACGTGAAGTCCTCTGTACCGGCGATCGGCAGCGTTCCTCAGATCGCCGCCTCCATTGCCGGACTTGCCTCGCACGGAGTCGGTTCCGTGTTTGTGTTCATGCTCACCGGTGTGGTCATCACATTCATTCTTCAGTCGTCGAGCGTGACGGTCGTCCTCACGATGGTACTCGCCTACCTTGGCTGGCTGCCCTTCCCTATGGCTGCCGCGATGGTTCTGGGAGAGAACATAGGAACGACGATCGGAGCGAACATCGCGGCCGGCGGTGCCGGTGTCCAGGCTCGCAGGGCCGCTCTAGCCCACACCGTCTTCAATGTCGCGGGCGCGGTTGTAGTGCTGATCTTCTTCAACATATTCATAAGGATCAATCTTGGGATTGTCTCAATCTTCGGCCTGGGTTCCCGAATGACTGCCGTCTTCGGCATCGCTTGCGCGCACACAATGTTCAATGCCGTCTCGACTTTGGTTCAGGTCTGGTTCCGCAAACCGTTCGCCGATTTGCTGACATGGTGGATCAGGGAGCCGGAACCGGAAAACGGGGATTTCCACTTGAAGTTCATCGGCAGCGGCAGGATCATCGGAACGCCTGCGATCTCGATTGAACAGGCGTACAAGGAGGCGGTGAATTTCGCGGTCACGGCTCAGGAGGGCTTCCAGAATGTAAGGCTGGCTCTCAACGAGAAAGATCCGGACAGGTTCGAGGAATACCGCCAGAAACTGGTGAAATGCGAGGAGGTGACGGATCGGTTTGAGTATGAGATCGCCGCGTTCCTGAACAGTCTCACGGCCGAGTCCCTGAACGATCGGGAGGCGCGTGAAGTCAAGATTATTTACCGGGTGATCAGCGAGCTGGAGAGTCTGGGCGACAGTTGTGAGAACATCAGCCGGCTGCTTGTCAGGCTGCACGTCCACAAACTTGATTTCGACGATGAGACGATAAGCAAGCTCAACCTGCTTGTCGGCAAGGTGAATCAGGCCTTTGCGGTGATGGTTTCGAACATGAGACTGGCCGCGGATGGAGAGTTGAAGGACATAACCAACGCGTACAACGCCGAGGACAACATCAACGAGACGAGGGACACTCTCCGGAACGAGGGCATACTCCAGATTGAGAAAGGTGCTGACAAATTTCTGGCGGTCAATTACTACCTTGACATGCTGGCGGAGCTTGAGGCTATGGGGGACTTCATGATCAACATCTCCCAGTCTCTGTTCCATGAGTTTGACAACTAGGCGAGATCGCGGCTGAACGGAACATTTATGGGAAGAAAAAGAGTAGATCTCCTGTTGGAGAACATTACCATCGAGGCCTGTGCCGCCGAGGGCAAGGCGCTTACGCATTGGAACGGGGTTGTGGTCTTCGTGCCGTTCGCTGTTCCCGGTGATGTGGTTGACATCCGTGTCACAAAAAAAAACAAGAATTACTACGAGGGCTTTGTGGAGAGGATAGTCACTCCGTCAAAGGACAGGCTGGAGCCGTTCTGTGAGCATTTCGGGGTCTGCGGCGGCTGCAAATGGCAGCCTCTCCCCTATCCGATGCAGCTTGAGGCCAAACGTCAGCAGGTTTATGACCAGCTGGTCCGCATCGGTCATCTGAATGTGCCCGAGATCCGCCCTACAATCCCGTCCGACAAGATCCGGTACTACCGCAACAAGCTGGAATTCACGTTCTCGTCAAAGAGATGGCTGCTTAAGGACGAGGACATCGAAAATGTGCCGGAGAATGACCGTATGGGGCTGGGGTTCCACGTCGGCAAATTTTTCGACAAGGTGCTGGACATCAAGCATTGTTACCTCCAGAAGGATCCGTCCAACGACATCAGGCTGTTCATAAAGAAATATGCTGTCGAGAATGGTCTGGATTTCTTCGACATCCGGCAGAATGTGGGTTATGTCAGGAACATGTTCGTCCGCACGACTGACGCGGGCGACCTGATGGTGATAATGTGTTTCTTCTACGAGAACCGTGAGGACAGGGAGAAGATGCTTGATGCCATAGCTGAAGCATTTCCTCAGATCACTTCGCTTTACTACATTATCAACAATAAGTTGAATGACTCGATAGGTGATCAGGAATGCATCCTCTACAAGGGGGAGCCGACAATCAGGGAGACTATGGAGGGGCTGATTTTCCGCATCGGGCCGAAATCGTTCTACCAGACGAATTCCTCTCAGGCCTGCAAACTTTACTCTGTCGCAAGGGATTTCGCGGAGTTGACAGGCAAGGAGGTTGTCTATGACCTCTACACCGGCACGGGTACAATCGCGCAGTTCGTCTCCGGAAAGGCGACCAAAGTGATCGGCATTGAATATGTTCCCGAGGCGATCGAGGACGCGAAGGTGAACGCAGCCGCCAACGGCATAACGAACTGCGAGTTCTTCGCCGGGGACATGAAGGATGTCCTGAGCCGTGAGTTCATCGGGGAACACGGCCGGCCGGACGTGATCATTCTGGACCCTCCCCGCGCCGGCATCCATCCGGATGTCGCCAAGGTAATCCTTGAGGCCTCCCCTGCCCGCATGGTCTATGTCAGCTGCAATCCGGCCTCCCAGGCCCGTGATCTGGCTCTTTTCGCCGAAAAGTACGAGATAACCGCCGTCCAGCCGGTCGACATGTTCCCCCACACCCAGCACGTCGAGAACGTCTGCGCCCTGAGGCTCAGATAACTCCCTCTATAAGAGTTCTATTATGTGCGCCGACATATCAGAACGGGAGGCCGACGCCGAAGTGGATGGAGTACCCGTCTTTTTCCAGCCAGGCTGAAGGGGCGCGCCAACGGGCGGTGTCTCGGGACGGGTCATAGAGTTTCATGCCCATGTCGAGACGGAGGATCAGGAAGTTAAGGTCAATGCGGAGGCCAAGCCCCCAGTCGGCGGCAAGGCTGGAGGCGAGGTTCCTGAGGGCGAAATGGGCGCGGGAGTCGTCATCGCCGTCGTTTTTTTTCAAAGTCCAGATGTTGCCGACATCAGTGAAGACCGCGCCGTCCAGTTTCCAGAACATCGGGAACCTGTACTCAAGATTGGCCTCCAGTCTAACGTCTCCGGTCTGGCTCGGGATCACGAACGTCGTGTCAGCCTTTGAGCCTCCCGGACCCAAGGCTCGGGCCTGCCAGCCGCGCATGCTGCCCGCTCCGCCGCTGTAGAACTGTTTCTCGAACGGAATCGTTGACGAGTTGCCGTAGGCGTAGCCGACACCGCCGAGAAAACGCATGGCCAGAGCCTGACCACCGTTCCTGCCGAAGACAAAGGTCTTGCCCAAGGTGAGTTCCGTGCGGAGGTACTGGGAATACGGAGTGTTCCAGATAAGCCGTGAGCCATACCCGTCACTTTTCATTGTGCCGTTGAACAGGCTCAGGACATTGCCGGAGGCATCCAGTTGCAGCCGGACATATTCATAAGTCTCCTTTGGTGTCAACGCCGTGCTGGTCGTGTAGTATGCCACAAGGCCTGAACCGACGTCAAAGTGGTTCTGATAGGCGTCTCGCATGAACGGGTTGCCGGTAAGGGTCGTATAGAAGCTTTGGTCGAGATCTGTGAGCCTTACTATCTTCGCCTGAATAGGATAGAACTGGTAGAAGAACCTTCCGCCACGAAGCTGGCCCGAATAGCCGAACGATGTGGAGATCATGTTCCGCGTGTATTCAGGGCGGTTCTGGTAGTTGTAGGATGCATTGATCTCGGTGCGCGGTACGGACGGCCCTCTGAACGTGGAGTTCGTAAGTCCGAGGAATTTCGGGAAACTCAGGCCGGCTGAGACGCCGAACTCATTGGATTTTACGTTCCTGTCGTCGTACTTGAACTGGAAGTTGCCCAGAAAACCAAGGTTCAGCCATTGGCCGCCGTGGAAAATGTTCTTGTGATAGTAGCTCAGCTGAGGAGAGGTTCCTATCAGGCCGGTAGAGTTGGTGGAGCCTTCCAGATTGATCTTGAAGCCTTGCATTCTGGATCTGGAGAGGCTGATGTCACAGTCAACGATCCCGGAGTCGCGAGGGTTGAGAGCGATGTTCACTCCGCTGAACAACTTGAGGGCTGACAGTCTGGAGTAGGTTGTGTTGACCTGTCTTTCATCGTAGAGGTCTCCAGGGTGGATCGTACACATGTCCCTCAGCACCCTGTCATTGAATCTCAAGTCCTTGTCATAGGAGATGGCGACGTCTCCGAAGGAATATTTCCGGTGCGGGCGGGCCTGTTCGGAAGGCTGGTTCCTGGTGTATTCCTTGACCGTCATCAGAAGATCCGCCACACCGGCGGAATGAATGGTGTCCGCCTCGAACGAGAAGTAGTTCTTGGTGAATCCGAAGTAGCCCTTGCGGCGGAATACGGCCGCGGACCGCTCCGTCTCCTTTTCCAGGGCATCCTCGGAGAGGAAGTCTCCCGGTTTGACGGAGATGTGCGCGGTGTCGGCGTAGAAGTCTTCCTTGAACTCCCCTTCCGGCACTGAATATGTCACATCCCCGATCCGGTAGCGTTTCCCGAGACTGACCGTGTAGGTCACGTCCACCTTTCTGCCTTTCACACGCACGTCGCTCCGCACATCAGAACCATAGTAGCCGAGGTACTCCAGATGCCTCTTTATGTTGTCGGTCGAGGACTCTACCTGGGAGGGCTGGTACACCACCGGAGCCGTGCCGATCTTCCTCAGAAACCTGTTCACGGCCTTGTCCGGATTCTTTCCGGACCAGTTGTACAGGTTCAGAAACGGATTCCACCCGAAGATGATGTAAGAGTTGGGCTTCTGCTTGATGTAGGACTCGACCTCTTTGGGATTGAATCCGCTGTCGTTGCCGACCTGCACCCGGTTCGCCGCGAGACGGTACTGCCCGTCCTCAAGTACGCGCGTCGTGCTGCACGAGAGACATAGGACGGCGGCGAGCAGAACGGCCGCGAAAGTGAAACCCGGGGAATTTCCATTCATATTCCGCAAAAATAAGCAACCCTTTCCGATTTTTCTTCAAAATAAGGGTCAAAATATTAATTTTCGTACCTATCTTTGCACCCCGAAGCCGGATAAGGTCACTCCTGACGCTTCGTTATTTATGTCAAACATTATAGGTTTTCAGTTTTTTTTAGGATGAAGAACAAGTACATCGACCTTGTGGACCAGACCTTTGATTTTCCACAGGACGAATTCAGGGTGGAGGACGGCAACCTTTTCGTCAATGACATAGACATGATGGGAATCATCAAGGAATATGGCACGCCGTTGAAACTCACCTACCTTCCGAAGATCACGTCTCAGATCCAGAGGGCAAAGAGAATGTTCCGCAACGCGATGTCCAAGGTCAGCTACGAGGGCGACCATCACTACTGCTACTGCACCAAGAGCTCCCAGTTCAAGTTCGTCATCGAGCAGGCTCTCAAGAGCGATGTCCATCTGGAGACATCCTCCGCCTACGATCTGGATCTCATCCGCAAGCTGGAGGCCGACAAACTTGTGGACAAGAACCTGATAATCATCTGCAACGGCTTCAAAAGACCGCAGTACATAAAGAACATCGCCGCGATGCTCAACGAGGGATGGAGCAACATTGTCCCCGTGCTTGACAACAAGAACGAGCTTGAGGATCTGGACGACCTTATCGAGGTGCCGGCCCAGCTTGGCATACGCATTGCCTCCGAGGAGGAACCTTCATTCGACTTCTACACTTCCCGTCTGGGAATCAGATACTCGGACATCATCCCGTTCTACCGCAACGGCATCAGCAAGAATCCCAAGTTCAAGCTGAAGATGCTCCACTTTTTCATCAACACCGGCATCAGGGACACCTCCTACTACTGGAACGAGCTGGCGCGCTGCCTGAACCTCTACTGTGACCTCAAGCAGATCTGCCCGGATCTCGATTCCCTGAACATCGGGGGTGGGCTTCCCATAAAGACCTCTTTGGCTGTGGATTACGACTACAAGTACATGATCGAGGAGATCGTGTACCAGATCAAGTCGGTCTGCGACTCCCACGGCGTTCAGGTTCCGGACATCTACACGGAATTCGGCAACTTCACCGTCGGCGAGAGCGGGGCGACCATATTCAAAGTGCTGGATGTCAAGCAGCAGAATGACCGCGAGTGCTGGTACATGATCGACAACTCCTTCATGACGAGCCTTCCGGACACCTGGGGACTGCACCAGAGATTCATCCTGTTCCCCATCAACAAATGGAATGAGGAATATCACCGTGTGTTCATCGGCGGGCTTACCTGCGACAGCAAGGATTTCTACAACTCGGAGGCGCATTCCAACGCCATCTTCCTTCCGGTGATGAAGAACAGGAGGGACCCGCTTTACATCGGCTTCTTCCACACTGGAGCCTATCAGGAGGCCATTTCCGGCTACGGCGGGGTCAAGCACTGTCTCCAGCCATCTCCAAAGCACATCCTTATCGACAAGGATCGTGAGGGAAAAATCACCACAAGGGTGTTCGCGCCTGAGCAGAGTTCGGAGTCGATGCTGAAGATTCTCGGTTTTTAGGATCATGCCATCACCTGTTTCACACAATGAGATAAAGTTTGCCAAGTCGCTTGAACAGAGGAAGTTCAGGGATAAGTACGGACTTTTCATCGTGGAAGGGGAAAAGATGGTGGCGGAGGCTTTGGAGTCTTCTTTTTCCGTAGAGAAGATTTATAGGGAAGATGAGGTCGGGAGTGCCGCGATGGCCAGGCTCAGCCTGTTGTCCTCCCCTTCTCCGGTCTTGGCGCTGGTCCGGAAACCGGCAGATCTGGAAATCGATGACTTCCATGCTGATGTTCTTCCCGACAAGGGTCTTTTTCTCGCTTTGGACGGAATCCGGGATCCCGGCAATCTGGGTACGATCATCCGCACGGCGGACTGGTTCGGGATCGATGCGGTGTTCGCCTCAAGGGACACTGTTGACGTGTTCAATCCGAAGGTCGTGCAGTCCACGATGGGGGCCATATTCAGAGTGAGATTCCATTATTGCGACATCCGCGGGCTTTGCGGAGCCGCTGCCGCCGCAGAAGGCAATGTGTACGGGACATTTCTGGACGGCGAGGACATTTATGCCAAGGAACTGGTCTCGGGGAAGACTTCTCCGGTGGTCATTGTGATCGGCAACGAGTCCAAAGGCATCTCCCGGGAGGTGGGCGGACTCGTGACTGACAGGCTGTTCATTCCTTCCTGGCCCCGGGACGAGAGAGGCTCGGAGTCCCTCAACGCCGCCGTGGCCACGGCGGTCACAGTCGCCGAGTTCCGCCGCAGGGGGTGACAGGAATCTCCGGAAATCTCAAGAATATTCCGTGGATTTTTCGTAATTTGCGGTTCGTCAGCAAAAACGGACTGAAATGAACGAAGAATCCTTGATGCGGTCCAGAATCCGGAAGATTCTGATGATCTGCAGCAACTACGACGCATTCTCCCTTGAGGAGGACGGGCGCATTGAGAATCAGGTGCGTAACGAGTATCGCGAACTTAACCTCAGCAATCCTCCGAAATTCATCTGGGCCAATTCCTCCGCACAGGCCGGGGAGATAATCGCCTCCGAGGAGGAGATCGACATGATCATCTGCATGTACAACGAGCAGGACAAGGAGATCTTCCCGCTTGCGTCGCGCCTGAAGGAAGAGGGCAGGGGAATCCCGTTCATTCTTTTGATCCACTACTCCAAGGCGGTGAGGCAGAGGGTGTTGGAGGAGACCCATCCCGGCATTGACTTTGTGTTCAGCTGGCACGGCAACGCTGACCTCATACTTGCGATCGTCAAGCTTCTTGAGGATGCGGCCAATGCGGAGAACGATGTCTTCGAGGTCGGAGTCAAGGGAATCCTGCTGGTCGAGGACTCGATCCGCTATTACTCGAACTATCTTCCCGAACTCTACAAGATCGTGCTCACCCAAAGCCGTGAGTTTCTGACGGAGTCATTGAACGAAGACCAGAAGAGGTACCGCAAGAGATCCCGCCCCAAGATATTCCTCGCCACCTGTCTGGAGGAGGCTCTCGCCTATTTCGAAAAGTACAGGCGGAATCTGCTTGGGGTGATCTCGGATGTCGGGATGGTCTTCCGCAAAGGCGATGACCCCCGGACGGAGAAGCTTGACGCCGGAATCGACCTTGTCAGAATCATCCGGGAATATGACCCTCTGATGCCTGTCCTGCTCCAATCCTCCCAAGGCAGTGTGGCCGGGACGGCCGCCGGGCTCGGAGTCGGATTCCTTAGGAAATACTCAAGCACTCTTTTTCTCCAGCTCGGGGACTACATGAAGGAGGAGTTCGGGTTCGGGGACTTCGTCTTCCGGGATTCCACAGGGGCGGAGTGCGGAAGAGCCGCCAGCCTTTCCCAACTTGAGAAGATCATCGATGACATTCCTGATGACGTGCTGATGAGCAACACTTCCAGGAACATGTTTTCCAAGTGGCTGTATGCCAGAGGGTTATTTAATCTTGCGGAGACATTCAGGGCCGAGCATCACACCGATGCCGGAGAGTTCCGGGAATTCCTTCTGGACAACATCCGCCGCTACCACAGGAACATCGGCCAGGGAATCATCACGGAATTCCATAAGGATTCCTACGAGGATTATTACTGGTTCTCACGGGTCGGGGACGGTTCTTTGGGCGGGAAGGCCAGAGGTCTGGCGTTCCTCAACCATCTTGTGCAGAAGTACTCGTTGTCAGAGAAATACGATGGCTTGCGGGTGTCCATCCCTCGTACCATCGTGCTGACGACGGATTGGTTCGACAGGTTCATCATCGACAACGGCCTGCAATATGTGATAGATGCGGAATTGTCTGACGATGAGATTCTTTCGGAGTTTGTGGCTTCCACGCTTCCGGAGGATCTGACCCAGAATCTGAAGGCTTTTCTGGTCACCGCCGACGGCCCGCTGGCCGTGCGTTCAAGCTCGAAACTGGAAGACAGCAACTATCAGCCGTTTGCCGGGGTGTATGCGACGTACATGTGTCCTCCGGTGGAGAACAAGGACAGGATGCTGCGCGAGCTTGGCAAAGCCATAAAGAGCGTCTATGCCTCGACATTCTTCAAGGGCAGCCGCAATTACATCCAGGCCAGCGGGAACCTGCTTGGGGAGGAGAAGATGGCCGTGATTGTACAGACGATCTGCGGAACGGCCCACGGACATGATTTCTATCCGATGATGTCCGGGGTGGGACGTTCGTTGAATTCCTACCCTGTCGGGACGGAGAAGGCTTCAGACGGGGTTCTCAATGTCGCTTTCGGTCTGGGAAAGACCGTTGTGGACGGAGGGCGTACCTTGCGTGTGAACCCGAAGCATCCGAAAAAGATCCTCCAGCTTTCCAATCCGAAGTTGGCGCAGAGGGACACTCAGAACGAGATGTTCACGCTGGATTTGAGGCCGGCCGCCTTCAAGATCTCCAGGAATGACGGCGTCAATCTCAGAAGAGTGCCTGTCCCGGAGGCCTTGGAAAGGTACGATCACCCTGAACTTGTGGCCTCGACCTATGATGCCTTGGATGACAGGATGGTTCCGGGAACGGGAATCCGCGGAGCGAGGGTCGTTTCCTTTGACGGAATATTCCAGTACGACAGGTTTCCGCTTGCGAAAGCTCTCTCGGAAATAATGTCAATATGCCGTGAGGAGCTGATGAGCGAGGTGGAGATCGAGTTCGCCTTGGATCCTGTCAACTCGTCGGACGGCAGGATCGCCGACCTTGAACTGCTTCAGGTACGCCCTGTCTCCAGCGGGATCGGCTCGCAGACATCCTCGATCGAGGATGCGGAGGCGATCATCCCCAACAGGTTGATCCGCAGCGACAATGCATTGGGCAACGGGTATTTCACGGAGTCCTCCCACATCGTGGTCATCCTGCCGGAATCCTTTGACAAGATGAAGACTGCCATGATGGCTGAGGAGATCTCACGGATCAACGCCCGCATGACCGCTGAAGGAGAGACGTACATCCTTGTCGGCCCGGGCAGATGGGGTTCATCAATCCCGACACTGGGCGTTCCTGTGGCATGGACGGACATCTCGACGGCGCGGATGGTCATTGAATATGGCATCGACGGATTCCGGATCGATCCGAGCCAAGGCACGCATTTCTTCCAGAACATCACTTCTCTGGGTGTCGGCTACCTGTCCGTTGACCAGTATGCCGGTTCCGGAATGATTGATTTCGAGATGCTTGGAAAACTTGAGAACGTCTTCGACGGAGAGTATGCCAAGGTTCTGAAAGTCCCTGGACTTACCGGATTCATTGACAGGAACAAAGGCAAGGCGTTGATCGGATTTTAGTCATGGGCAGGATGATCATCTATCAGGTTCTCCCGAGGTTGTGGGGCAAGGGAAAATTTTCGGAGTTTGACGCGGAGACATTCTCCTATTTCAGATCATTGGGAGTCAGCCATGTCTGGTACACAGGTGTCATCAGACACGCCACGACGGCATCAGCCGAGGGCTGTCCGGCTTCCGACAGGCAGGTGGTCAAGGGAGATGCCGGTTCCCCGTACGCCATCACAGATTATTATGATGTCAATCCGTATCTCTCTGACAATCCGCCAAAAAGAATGGATGAGTTCGAGGCATTATTGAAGCGGAGCCACGATGCCTGTCTGAAGGTGATCATTGATTTTGTACCTAATCATGTGTCCCGCGACTATGGCAAGGTCGGTCTGGCCCGGCCTGAGATCCGGCCTCTTGGCGCGGATGACGATCCGACCGTGCACTGGAGCGCGGAGAATGATTTCTACTATTATCCGGGTCAGCCTTTGAAGTTGCCTTTTGACGGCCAGACCTATTATGAGAATCCGGCCAAGGCCTCGGGCAACTGCTTTTCGCCCTCCCCATCCTTGGACGACTGGTATGAGACCGTCCGCTTGAACTACTGTGATTTTCACACCAGGACCTGGGACAGGATGTACAGGATCGTCCGCTATTGGTGTGGCAAGGGTGTTGACGGGTTCCGCTGCGACATGGTGGAGATGGTTCCGTGGCAGTTCTTCAAGTGGCTGATCAAGATGATAAAGGATGAGTTCCCTGAGGTCAAGTTCATCGCCGAGGTTTATCAGAAGGAACTGTACGTCAAGTACATCCGTGAAGTAGGATTCGACTTCCTCTACGACAAGTCCGGTTTCTACGATTCTGTAAGATCGGTTGTCGAAGGCCGCGGCACGGCCAGAAGCCTGACATGGAACTGGCAGTTTCTGGGCGACCTGCAGCCGAGGATGCTGAACTTTCTTGAGAACCATGACGAGCAGCGTTTCTCTTCGGATTTCTTCGGCCGTGACGCGCGGAGGACTTTCGCGGCATTGGGAGCGGGAATATTCCTTAACTCGGCTCCGTACATGGTCTATTTCGGAGAGGAGATCGGGGAGCCTGGAATGGATGCCGAAGGGTTCAGCGGACGGGACGGGAGGACAAGCATATTCGATTGGTGGAAGATTCCTTCGATCGGGCGCCTGATCGGGCATATTCATGGAAAAGAGGCTCTTACGGCGGAGGAAGCGGCTTTGCTTGAAAAGTGGCGCAGGTTCCTGAATATGGCCGCGTCGGTTCCGGCGGTGGCTTCCGGGAAGACGTTCGATCTTTGCTACTGCAACTATGATTCTCCGGGATTCGACCCGGACAGGCATTTCGCTTTCCTTCGCGGCGACGGCTCCGAGGCCTGGCTGTTTGTTTGTGATTTCGCCGGAGAAGAGTCGCTTCGGCAGGCTCATCGACTGGAAGAGCAGCGGTCACTTAGCCTGCCGAAGTGCAGCCCGCGCGAAAAACTGTCCATACTGATTCCAAAAGAGGCAATCGATTATCTTGGCATGAAAAACCTCGGTCCGGAAACCCGGATCGAGGTGGAAGTGTCAGCCGATGACTGTGCGATAGTGAGGCTCAATTGACTGGACCTCACATATTCAAGCCTTACCAGTTGAGAATCTTCTTAAAGTCGTACTCCTCCGGATTGGCGACGTAAGCTTTGGCGGCTTCGTAGTCTGCCGGAGTGATGTAGTGGCAGATGTGTCCGTAGTAGTTGCGGGCGATTCCGCCTTCGATGTCCACGCGGCGAGGAGGGATCTTGCCCTCGGCGTTCTGGAGATCCTTCAGGTAGAGAGGCTGCGCGTTGCCGTTCTCGTCCACATAGACCATGCATCCGGTCTCACCCTTCGAGAAGAGCTCATAGACTCCGAGAGCGAGTTCCGTGCAGTAGGAAAGGTCATAGGCCACAGGATCCTGACAGCGGACATCGTAGCCGATCTCAACAGGACGGGTCTTTACCTTAAGCCCGATCTTCTTGAACTCCTTCTCAAGGATGTCGTTGAAAAGGACGGCCTTGGAGATCTTGCCAAGTTCCGGATGTCCGTGCTCATCATAGGTCATGTGCACGCCGGTGGCCTTGATGTCCTCAGGCTCAAGATCGTGGAACACTCCTTCGGCCACCACGACCGTCCCGTAAGGAACGCCGAGAATCTTTCTCTTGATGATGGCGGAGAGGGTCAGCTTTATGATCTTGTCAACGGTGATCGCTGTCTTGTTGAACATCTCCGGGATGATGGTCATCGGGCAGTGCGTGGCCTCGCCTATTCCAAGGGCGAGGTGGCCGGCGCTGCGGCCCATGGCGGAGATGAGAAGCCAGTTCCCGGACGTGCGCGCGTCCTCATAGACGGTACGTGCGATGTGCGCTCCCTCGTCCTTGGCCGAGTTGAATCCGAAGGTCGGAGCGTTGTGAGGCAGAGGAAGGTCGTCATCGATGGTCTTGGGGACATGGATGTTGTGGATCGGATAGTTCTTCGCCTCAAGGAACTTGGCGATTCTGTTGGCCGTGGAAGCGGTGTCGTCTCCGCCGACGGTCACGAGAAGTTTCACGTTGTTGTCCTGAAAAAGAGCCAGGTTGAAATTCTTCTCGAAGTCCTTGTCGGTAGGCTTGAAACGGCTCATCTGGAGGTAGGAGCCGCCTCTGTTGAAGTAGGCGTCCGCCTTGAGGAAATCGATGTCTTCGGTGCGGGCTTCCTTACGGAAGAGTCCGGTGTAGCCTTCGTGAAGTCCGATGACCCTGTAACCGTTTGAAAGGAAAGTCTTGGCGACAGAGAACACGACGGTGTTCATTCCAGGTGCCGGGCCGCCGCCGCACAGAATGATGATTGAATCTTTCATATACGAATGATTTAGAAATTTGTATGTCCGTAACAACAGGGCGCGAATTTAACAAACATTTTTAATTTTTAAAAAAGTGGTTTCAAGGCGGCTCTTTTGAGCGGAAAGCCGACATTTTTTAATTAAATTTGTGATCTTTATAAAGATTTTGCCGGTATGGATCACGATCATGCCAAAATACGTGCGGAAGAACTCCGGGAGACGCTTCGGGAGAACAGCAGACGGTACTATGTTGACAACGCTCCTACGATGAGCGATTTTGAATATGACCGCCTGATGCGAGAGCTGGAGGACTTGGAGAAGGAATATCCTGACCTCCTGACCCCGGACTCCCCTACCCGGACGGTCGGAAGCGATCTGGAACAGGGATTCGGCGTCAACGCCGAACCGACTGTCCGCAAGGAGTTCGCGCAGTACCCGCACAGGTACCCGATGCTGTCTCTGGCCAACACCTACAACATCGGCGAGATCGAGGATTTTGTCCGCAGGGCGGAGAAGGATCTTGGCGGAGCCGGATTCACATATTCATGCGAACTGAAATTTGACGGAACGGCCATCTGTCTGACCTACCGGAACGGAAGGTTGTTCAGGGCTTTGACCAGAGGTGACGGCGTGGTGGGTGACGATGTGACGGCCAATGCTCTTGAAATCAGTAATATTCCCGAGAAACTGAAAGGGACCGGCTGGCCGGAGGAGTTTGAGATAAGGGGCGAGGTGCTGATGCCATACGAGTCGTTCGACCGCCTGAACAAGGAGCGGGAGGACAATGAGGATCCGCCTTTCGCCAATCCGAGAAATGCGGCTTCGGGTTCTTTGAAGCTCCTTGATCCTTCGGAGGTTGCCAGAAGAGGTCTTATGTG
Organism: Bulleidia sp.; assembly: GCA_963623745.1. Taxonomy (GTDB): domain Bacteria; phylum Bacteroidota; class Bacteroidia; order Bacteroidales; family UBA932; genus Cryptobacteroides. Next base: position 22,884 of record CAVFMX010000005.1, on the reverse strand, counting down.
CACGCTTTATCATATTCCAAGCCGGAGTGTCCGGTTCGCCACGCATGACGAGGCCCTTGAAGCCGCGGCTTCGTGGGGACTGCCGGTCTCGGACAAGCGGAAGGTAGTTCACGGGATAGACGGGATTGAGGAATACATCCGCTGTTGGGACACCGGAAGGAAGTTCCTGCCGTACGCCACAGACGGAATCGTGATAAAGATCAATGAACTGGCCTACCAGACCGCGCTGGGTTACACTGCCAAGTCTCCGCGCTGGGCCGTGGCTTTCAAGTTTCAGGCGGAGGAGGCGCACACGAAGCTGCTTTCCATCACCTATCAGGTCGGACGTACCGGAGCTGTGACCCCGGTGGCGAACCTCGCGCCTGTCCAGCTCGCCGGGACGGTCGTGAAGAGGGCAACGCTCAACAATCAGGATTTCATTTTCCAGATGGACATAAGGGTCGGCGACACCGTGACCGTCATAAAAGGCGGCGAGATCATTCCGAAGATCATCGATGTGGATCTCTCGCTCAGGCCTGCGGATGCCGTGAGGCCTGTGTTCCCGGAAGTGTGCCCGGATTGCGGGACGGCATTGGTGAAGGAGGAGGACGAGGCGAAGTGGTTCTGCCCCAACATTGACGGCTGCCCTACCCAGATCAAGGGGAAGCTGGTGCATTTCCTCGGCCGCAAGGCGATGAATGTGCTGGCCGGTGACGCGACGGTCGAGCAGTTGTACAATCTTGGTCTCGTCAGGACTCCGGCGGATTTATATTCATTGACCAAGGGTCAGCTGCTGATGCTGGACGGATGGAAGGAACGCTCGGCGCAGCGTTTTCTCGCCAGTCTGGACGCGTCCCGCAAGGTGACATTCGATCATGTGCTGTTCGCGCTCGGAATCCGGTACGTCGGCGAGACCACCGCAAAGGAGATCGCACGTCATTTCGGGGACATAGACGCAATCGCGGCGGCCTCCAGAGAGCAGCTGCTTGAAGTTCCGGATGTCGGCGGGGTGATAGCGGACAGTGTCTATGAATATTTCCGTGACTCCAGGCATCTGTCGGACATCGGGAGGCTCAAGGCGGCCGGAATCCGGTTCTCTATGGATGCGGAGGCCGCGGTGTCTGACGCGCTGGCGGGAAAGACAATCGTGATCTCCGGCAATTTCAGCGTCTCAAGGGACGAGATGAAGCGGCTGATCGAGGCCAACGGAGGAAAGAACAGCTCATCGGTAAGCGGCAAGACCACCTGGCTTCTGGCGGGAAGCAAGCCCGGACCCGAGAAGATCAAGAAGGCCGCTGATCTCGGCGTGAAGGTCATAAGCGAGGAGGCGTTCAGGAATATGCTCCCGAAGGATGCCGCCTCTTCTTCTGCCGCGACGGAGCGGAATGTTGGACCGGACCTGTTTTCAGGAATGCTTTAAGGACTTTGAAGGATGGAAGGATTCCGGAAACCGATAGTCAGATTCAAGCTCTGGTTCCGTCAGGCCAGAAAGTTCTTCGGGCAGGATGTCTGGACTCTTGACCTGAACGAGCTCTCCAGGGCCAAGGCGCGCCTTGTCAAGGATGTCAGGATCGTCGCGGTGGCGTTCCGGACATTCGCCGAGCAGAGGATCGGGTTTCAGGCCGTGGCTTTAAGTTATTTCTGTACAATGGCTTTCGTGCCGTTCATCGCTGTGGCTTTCGCGGTGACGAACGGTTTCGGACTGGCAGACAAGCTCAAAGAGCTGCTGTTCTCCTGGGACATCAGCCAGAACATTATGGACATCATCCTGGAATCCGCCGACAAGATCCTCGATTCCGCGACCGGCGGATTGTTCGGACTTATAAGCGCCATGGCTTTCGTCTGGCTCATCATCTGGATGATGATGAGGGTGGAGACCGTCTTCAACAACGTCTGGAAGGTCAGGAAATTGAGAAGAGCTTTCTTCAAGCGCATCGGAATCGATCTGGTCATCATGGTGCTTGCGCCGTTTGTGGTGATTCTGCTGTATTCAGGTACAATCATATATTCACACGTGCTGGACCTCATCCCGAACTGGATCGGCGCGACGGACGAGATAAAGTCGTTTCTTGGCTGGATAGTCGCCTGGGCCGTCACGGTGCTGGTCTTTTCGGCGATGTACAAGTTCATCCCGGCGGTTGACGTGAAGTACCGCCATGCGCTCAAGGCTGCGGTGATCGCCGGCGTGGCGTTCTCGGTGCTCCAGTACCTCTACCTTGAGACCCAGGTGTTCGTGATGCGCCTGAACACGGTTTACGGAACAATAGCCGCCATTCCCCTCTTCATGGTCTGGATGAGGTTCGGATGGCAGATAATCCTTTACGGGGCGCAGTTCTCCTACTCATTCCAGACGGTGGAGGAAGGAGGCTTCGTCAAGGGGCTGCCCGGAGTGTCGGAGGCTATTATGAAAAGCGATAAAGATTTGGTTGAAATATGAGTTTCTCACAATTCACTGAACAAGACTACGAACTGATCCGTCAGAGTTACGCCCAGCTTAAGGTCGCGGCTGAAAAACGTTGTGCGAACCAGCGGGAGCTGGATGTCGTCCAGAAAGCCTTTGACTTTGCGAACGAGGCCCACAAGAACGTGCGCAGACGCTCCGGAGGCCCTTACATCATCCATCCGATCGAGGTCGCCAAGATTGTCGTGAGCGACATAGGACTCGGCTACAAGTCCATCGCCGCAGCCTTGCTCCATGATGTGGTGGAGGACACGGACTACACCGTGGATGACATCCGCAAATTGTTCGGGGACAAGATAGCCAGTCTTGTGGACGGCCTCACCAAGATCAAGAACGTGCTCGACAACGAGGACCGCAGCAAGAAACCGGGAGACGACAATGCTAGGAGTCTTCAGGCGGAGAACTTCAAGAGAATCCTGCTGACCCTCAACGATGACGTGCGGGTGGTGCTCATCAAGCTGGCGGACCGTCTGCACAACTGCAGGACGATCGAGTTCATGCCGGAGTACAAGAGGGACAAGATCCTCAGCGAGACAATGTTCATCTTCATCCCTCTCGCCCACCGTCTCGGTCTGTACGAAATCAAGTCCGAGATGGAGAACATCTGGCTGAAGTACAAGGAGCCGGATGCCTACAAGGAAATCAGCGGGCTGATTGACAGCAACCTGAGCGGGAAGATCCGGCAGATAGATGATTTCATCGCACCGATTGACGAGGCTTTGAAAAAGGCCGGCTTCGATTTCGAGATCCGCAAGAGGGTGAAGACACCGTACTCGATCTGGCACAAGATGCAGACGAAAAACGTCACATTCGACCAGGTTTACGACCTCTATGCCCTCAGGATTGTCTTCAATCCGCCTACGGGCACAAAGGAGAGCGAGCGGGACCAGTGCTACCACATCTTCTCCATCATCACGGGGATCTACCGCTACAAGCCGGACCGCGTGCGTGACTGGGTTAAGCATCCGAAAAGCAACGGCTACGAGGCTCTCCACTGCACTCTGATGAGTGACACGGGAATATGGATCGAGGTTCAGATCCGATCCAGAAGGATGGATGACATCGCCGAGAAGGGCATCGCGGCGCATTGGACGTACAAGCAGGAGGGCTACATCAGCGAGAACGACAGCGAGATGGACAAGTGGCTCGCCAAGGTCAAGGAGATTCTTGTCAATCCGGACGTCAACGCCCTGGAACTGTTGGACATCATTCACAATGACCTCACCAGCAGCGAGATCACCGTGTTCACTCCAAAGGGTGACCAGAAGTCGATTCTCAAAGGGGCGACCGCGCTGGATTTCGCCTACTGCATCCACACGGAGATCGGCAACAAGGCCATCGCCGCCAAGGTGAACATGAAGCTAGTCCCGCTGTCGCATGTTCTCAGGAGCGGGGATCAGGTGGAGATCATCACCGCAGAGGTGGAGCAGCCCAAGCGCGAGTGGCTCCAGTTCCTCCAGACCAGACATGCCCGAAACCTTGTCATCGACTTCTTCAAAGGGCGCAAGAAAGAGATCGCCGAGCTTGGACGGAAGATGCTGGCCGAACAGCTGGAGTCATCGGGCTACAGGATGAACAACGATTCGATCGGGATTCTTCTGGATCATTTCGCCATACCGGGAGGCAATTCCGAGGAGATGTTCTTCAGAATCGGGATGGGAATCATAAAGATCGGCGACCTTTCCGAAGTTCTTGCGTCCGGAAAGGCCGACAAGAGCCATTCGTGGTCTTTCCCATGGTTCGGAAAGAAAAAGGAAACCGCGAAGAAAGAGAGGAATGACTATGTCATCGCCTCCTGCTGCCGTCCGATTTCAGGAGATGCCGTGATCGGAATCAAAGCTCCGGACGGTACCGTCACCGTGCACAAGAAATCCTGCCCTGTCGCAGACAGCATCGCCTCCAAGCATGGGGACTGGGTCGTTGTCCCTCATTGGGACGATGATGACAGCCAGTCTTTCCTTGCGCGTCTTTCCATGCGGGGCGTGGACAGGGTCGGCTTGCTGAACGAGATCTCCCGGTACATCTCTCTGGTCATGGGCGTGAACATGCGGAAGGTCTGTCTGAACACGGACGGAGGCATATTCTCCGGCTACATCGACCTTTATGTCCATGACAAGGCCGCACTTGAGAGAATGATCCGCAAGCTTAATTCCATTGACGGAATAAAAAGCGTTGTGAGAACTGAACTGTAAACTTGTTTTTTGATGAAAAATAACCTTTCAATATTCTTTCCATTGGTTCCGGCCTCCCTGCTGCTGGCCGCCGCTTTGTTCCAGCCTTCGTGCGCCAACACGACCCAGGCTCCGACAGGAGGGCTCAAGGACACTCTGCCTCCCGTGGTGAGAAGGGTTGTCCCTCATCCGGGGACAGTCTCGGTACCTGTCAGCGGAGCCAAGGTCACATTCACTTTCGATGAATATGTCACCGTGAAGGATCCCAAAGGCCTCTTTCTGTCACCTCCTCAGAAGAAGAGTCCGAAATACAAGATAAGAGGAAAGAGTGTGATCGTCTATTTCGAGGAGGATCTCCTTCCGAACACCACCTACACACTTGACCTGACAGGCGCGATCGCCGACAACAATGAGGGGAACATGTTCCCGGGATTCACCACGGTGTTCTCGACCGGCGAAAAGGTGGATTCCATGTACGTTACCGGAATCGTGCAGGATTGCAACACCCTGAAGCCGGTCAAGGGGGCCACGGTGATGTTCTATAAGGACCAGAGGGACTCGGCCGTCTTTCTGGAAAGGCCTGTGGCCGCGGTCAAGACCGATGACTGGGGGTATTTCTCCCTGCGGAACATTCAGGACACCGTTTTCCGGGTCTATGCGCTGGTTGACGGCAACGGGAACAACATCTACGACCCGGACGAGGATCAGATCGCGTTTCTGGACACCTTGTTCCGTCCTGTGAATGTGGTGAACGACAGTCTCCCGGAATTGAAGAAATTCGACATGAAAGACACTCTGGCCTGCCAGTCCAGAAAGGTCGAACTCCGGCTCAACGTGTTCAGGGAGAAACCTTCCAAGCAATTGCTGATGAACAGGAAGAGAACAGGAGACCGGTCTGCCTATGTCACATTCATGGCTCCGGGGACACGGATAGATTCCCTTTGGTTTCAGGGCTTTCCGGCCAGCAAGGTCATAACAGAATTCAACATCGGGCAGGACAGCCTTCTGCTTTGGCTTAACGACCGGAGAGCGATGCCGGACTCCCTGCATCTGTGCGTCAGGTACTGGAAGACGGACACCCTTGGTGTGCTTCAGCCCGTTACCGAGACGGTCAGCCTTGTGGACGAGAACAAACCGAAAGGCAGGACGGCCAGAAAAAAGGTGGAGCATAAGGACACGATCTGCGGACTGAGCCTCAAGGCCGAGCCCGAGACCTTCGGGCAGAACGGAATCACGCTGGAGTTCGACAATCCTCCTGTCCTCGGAGAATTCGACTCGTTGGTCTTCATGTCGGTCAACCCGAAGCAGAAAGAAAAGAGGGAGGCCTTCACAATAGCGCGAGACTCGTTGAATCTGAGGAAGTACATCATCACGCCCGGAGTCGGGATCCAGTCCGGCTACGAGTATTTCTTCAAAGTGCCGGAAAGAACCTTCATGGACATCAACGGTCACTGGAACGACAGCACCGAGGTCAAGGTGTCCCTTCCGAACGATGACAACCTGAGCCTTTTCACATTGAATGTCACCGGAGTGAACGGCAACAAGTACATCGTGGATCTTCTGGACGAGAAAAGGTCCTCCGTCCTACGGAGCTACATGATCGAATCCGACACCCTCCTGAAATTCCCTTATCTCAAGCAGGGGAAGTACTCCATAAGGATAACGGAGGATCTCAACCGCAACGGGATCGTGGACACGGGAAATCTTCTGGCCCGCAGACAGCCCGAGAAAGTCAGGTTCCTGATGACAAAGGACAGCGAGCTGTTCGAGATTCCGGAACGCAGTGAGATCAGTCAGGAACTGGATCTGGTCACCTTCTTCAAATAATGGCGAAAAGTTCTATGTCTATCAGGAAATATATTCTTTCAGCCGTCGCCGTCTTTACGGGCATCGTCTGTTGCGGACAGGATCTTACGGATCCGGTCAAGGCGGTCTCCCCCGCCGTCCAGGTACGGGACAGCCTTGTGGCGCCGGAAACGTATTCGGACATCTATCTTGACACGGTTCAGGTCAGCCGGGTCTTCGAAGTCAACGACTATTCCACGATCGGAGTCGAGTACGGGGTCTCGTTCAGCAAGATGACCTTCAATCCGACGTACACCCAGTCAACTCTCTTTTCCCCGAACACTTTCGGTGTGTTCTACACCCGTTACGGCAAGATGTTCGCCTATCTGCCTTATTTCGGATTCAAGGTGGGATTCCGCTACTCCCATGAAGGGTACAAGTTCAAGGAAAACAAGGACACCAAGGTGACACCTACCGTGGAGGGGGCCACGCAGGCGATCATGGATGTCGTGGAGGTTCCGTTCATGGCGCATCTGCACCTTGACGGGCTTCACTACAAGGTGATGGCTGACGCCGGCATCTACGGCGGCTACAGGATGAACATAAAGAGAACCGGGGAATATGTCGACGAGTCAATCCTGAACTCGTTCAAGGACACGGACCGCCGTTTTGACTACGGACTGTGCGGCGGCATAGGTTTCGGTCTGGTGTTCGACCCGGTGGAGTTCCACATCAACGCCAATGTGAGGTACTCCTGGGGAACCATCTATGATCCTGACTATTACAGCAAGGACTATTACAGGTATGCCTACCCGTTCGACGTGATGGTCACGGCTGGAGTGTATTTCCAGCTCACCAGAAGAACAGGACACGGCAGGGCCTGGCTCAGGCGGGAGGCTTATCGGCAGGTATTTGATCCGGAGGTGAAATGAGAACTTTGACAGCAAAGGTCGGGGATGTCCTGATCGGAGGAGGCGGTCCTATCGTTGTCCAGACAATGTGCAACACCCACACTTTCGATGTGGAGGCCACTGTGGCCCAGTGCCTGAGGCTCCGTGACGCCGGAGCGGAGATCATAAGGATCACGGTGCCCGGCCCGGCGGACGTGGGACATGTAAGGGAGATCAAGTCCCGTCTGAAGGGACTCGGAGTGTCGACGCCGATTGTAGCGGACATCCATTTCTCCTCGCAGACGGCGATCATGGTGGCTCCCTTCGTCGAGAAGGTCAGGATCAATCCGGGAAATTTCCACAAGGATCACGAAGAGGCGCGCCGGCAGTTCGCCAGTCTGATCGATGTCTGCCGTGAGAACGGGACAGCCATCAGGATCGGGGTCAACCACGGTTCATTGGGGGACTACATCACCAATCTTTACGGCAACACTCCCCAGGCCATGGCAAAGGCAGCCATGGAGTGGTTGGGAATGTGCAGAGAGGCGGATTTCCATAATGTCGTGGTGTCGCTTAAATCCAGCAACACCAGAGTCATGGTGGAGGCGTACCGTGAACTCATGGCCGCCATGAAAAAGGACGGGCTTGTCTATCCTCTTCATGTCGGAGTGACCGAGGCCGGCAATGGAGACAGCGGCAGGATAAAGTCCTGTGTCGGGATCTCGACCCTTCTTTCAGAAGGGATCGGAGACACGGTCCGGGTTTCACTGACCGAGGAGCCTGAGGCTGAACTTCCGGTGGCGCGGTACCTTGCCGCAAGGTACCACCGCAGGATCGTCTCGTCGATGACTTCCTTGTCCCTGAAAGACAAAAAGGCCGTCGCCGTCTATGACTCCCCTTCCCGTGAGACGTTGCTGCTGGACGTTTCCTGCGATTTCGGCAAACGGTTGCTGGACAGGTCGCTGGATGAACTCGAACTGGACGGAACCTATGTGGATGAGTCCGGGAAGAAGGTCTCAGTCCGGGAGTCCGGCCTTGGCGCCTATCTCGTGGATGAACTGATGCAGGCTGCCAGAAGACGTTTCTACAAGCCTGAATATGTCGCCTGTCCGGGTTGCGGACGGACCATGTACGATCTCCAGAAGGCTTTCGAGGAAGTCAAGTCCAGAACATCACATCTTAAGGACACCGTCATCGCCGTGATGGGCTGCATAGTGAACGGTCCGGGGGAAATGGCTGACGCTGACTGGGGCTACGTCGGCGAAGGCAACCACAAGGTCTCAATCTATAAAGGAAAGACTCCCGTGCTGAAGCATATTCAGGACACGGAAGCCGTGGAACGTCTTGTCGAACTGATCGAGAAGGACCGGTCTATCTAAGTTCTGCGATGACCGTCTCGCAGGCTCTTGTGAAATCTCCCTCCGTAACCTTGACATCGGCGTCGAGCGGCAGGAATATGTCGATTCTTGAGCCGAACTTTATGATTCCGCACTGCCTTCCCCTCCCGACTTCGTCACCCTCCTTCGAGTAGCAGACAATTCTTCTGGCGAATGTGCCTGCAATCTGCCTGAACAGGATCTCTCCACGTTCATTGCGGATGGCGGTGGAGGAATGTTCGTTCTTCTCGGAGGCTTTCGGCAGGAATGCGAGCAGGTATTTCCCCGGATGGTACCTGTAGTAGGAGATCTTTCCGTCCATAGGCCAGAAATTGGTGTGGACATCGAAGAAGTCCATGTAAACGGACACCTGGATGCGGTCGTCCTTGAAATATTCCTTCTCATAGACCCTGTCCACGATCACGACCTTACCGTCGGCCACGGATGTGATTGTCTTGCCGCCACCTTCCGGGATGTCCCTGTCCGGCACCCTGTGGAACCAGAACACGAAGAACGCGAACGCCAGCAGTATGATGATGATGGGAATATAAATGAACGGACTGCGGATGAAATATACCGCACATCCGCCAAGGACGGCTGCGACCGCCCAGTTTATACCGATGGTTCCGTGTGAGTCCTTGTCAACTTTTATCTTCCTCATATCGCTTGTATATTCGTTAATTAGCAATTTTATAGCAGGTCGAAGACCGCCAGGTAAAGCGCTCCGAACGGCATCGCCATCAATGTGCTGTCGAACCGGTCAAGGAAACCTCCGTGCCCCGGGATGATCTTGCCGGAATCCTTGACTCCGTAAACTCTTTTCCACTGTGACTCGAACAGGTCTCCATAGACTCCGGTCACAGACATGATGAGCGACAGAATCAGACAATGTATGAGCGGGAACCTCAATATTCCGAATTCATAAAGAGCGAACGCGGCCAGTACGGAACTGACGAGACCGCCCGTGAATCCTATCCATGTCTTTTTAGGGGACACGGACGGAAAGAGTTTCTGCGGGAATGTCTTGCCGAGCGAGATTCCGAAGGCGAACGCGCCCACATCCGAACACCAGATGATTATAAAGAAGCAGAGCAGCAGGTTGCCGCTGAAATTCCCAGCCTTGTCAAAGGCTATGAGATTTGACAGGGCGATCGGCACTGCGATGTAAACCAAGCCCGTGTAGATGTTGGAGAACTTGCCGTATTCCTCCTTGTCCTTGACATACAGCGAGTTGATCATGACAATAAAGATCGGCACCATCGCGAACGCCACAAACTTGATGTGGATGTGGTATGTCGCCACTGCGAATAATATTCCGAAAAGAATGATCGCCGCGATTATGGCAAGCACCTTCGAGAAGGTGTAGCTGTCGCCCATCGTGATGTGGTAGAACTCCAGAAGCATCACTGACATGACGAATATGATAAGCCCTGCGAACAGGAACTTGTTGAACATCAAGCAGGCCAACATCGCAAGGATGAAGACCACGCCTGAAATCGATCTGACAACCACGTTATTCATCGCCTGACCCTGTTGCCGCCGGTTCCTCGTCTGCGGACGCACTGCCCTCCCTCTCTTCGGCAGGCTTTACCTTCGGACCGAAAATCCTTTCTATGTCCTCGGCGAAGATCACTTCTTTTTCAAGGAGGATCTGAGCCATCCTGACAAAGCCCTCCCGATGCTCGGTCAGAATCCTGTAGGTCCTGTCGTGAATCTCCCTGACAAGATCCTTGACCTCCTGATCCATAAGCTCGGCGGTCTTCTCGCTGTAAGGCTTGGTAAGGTCGTAGCCTCTTGAGCCTGTCGAATCGTAGAAGGAGACCTCGCCGACCTTCTCGCTCATGCCATAGTACTGTACCATGTTGTAGGCCATGCGCGTGAGTCTTTCCAGATCGTTGAGCGCCCCTGTCGCCGGCTCGCCGTTTATGATCTCCTCAGCGACGCGGCCTCCGATCAACGCGCACATCTTGTCCATGAGGTAGGACTTGGACAGGATCTTCCTCTCGTCGGGCAGGTACCAGGTGAGTCCGAGAGCCTCCCCTCTCGGGATGAGGCTGACCTTGAACACCGGATCCGAGTACGGCAGCAGCCATCCTACGGTCGCGTGTCCGGCCTCATGGTAGGCAGTAGTCCTCTTCTCAGCCGGAGTCATGATGGAGCCTTTGCGCTCAAGTCCTCCGACTATCCTGTCCACGGCATCGAGAAAGTCCTGACGGTCGATCACCTTCTTGTCCTTTCTCGCGGCTGTCAGAGCGGCTTCGTTGCAGACATTAGCGATGTCGGCTCCGGAGAATCCCGGCGTGTGCTGCGCCATGAATCCGAGATCGAAATCCCGGGCGATCTTGAGGTTACGGGTGTGGACTTTGAAGATTTCCTCCCTTTCCTTGAGTTCTGGGAGATCGACATGGATCTGGCGGTCAAAACGTCCGGCCCTGAGCAGCGCCTTATCCAGAATGTCCGCCCTGTTGGTCGCGGCAAGAATGATGACTCCGGAATTGGTGTCGAAACCGTCCATCTCTGTAAGCAACTGGTTCAATGTGTTCTCACGCTCATCATTTGAAGAGAAGCCCACATTCTTTCCCCTTGCCCTTCCGACCGCGTCGATCTCGTCGATGAAGACGATGCACGGAGCCTTCTCCTTTGCCTGACGGAACAGGTCCCTCACCCTGGACGCGCCGACACCGACGAACATCTCCACGAAATCCGAACCGGAGATCGAGAAGAAAGGCACGTTGGCCTCGCCGGCCACAGCCTTGGCCAGCAATGTCTTGCCTGTACCAGGAGGCCCTACGAGAAGGGCTCCCTTCGGAATCTTTCCGCCAAGAGAAGTGTATTTCTGAGGATTCTTCAGGAAATCCACGATCTCCATAACCTCCTCCTTCGCTCCGTAAAGGCCGGCCACATCCTTGAAAGTGACGTTGACCTTTTCCTTGTCGGCCAGCTTGCCTGTGGACTTGCCCACGTTGAACACCCCGCCCGGGCCTCCTGCGCCGCCGCCCATGTTCCTGCTGAATCCACGGAACATCCAGATCCACATGGCGATCAGAAGAACCGGAAAGATGATCCATTCGAGGATGCCGGACCACATCCGGCTGTCATTTTCCATGACAATCTTCACCTGCTGTTCCCCTGACGGCATCTTTGCGTTCAGATCCCCGAACTCTTTCTCCGCGTCGAACTTGTCGGACACCAGGAATATGAAATGAGGCGAGGCCGGCGGAACCTTCCCGCCGAACTTGTCGGCGTACTTGTTCAGCCTGTCCGGACGGACTGTTATGCTGCCTTTGAAATCGTTCCTGACGAAATCAATCTCCTTTATGTCTCCCTTGAGAAACATCTCCTGAACCTCAGCCCATTCGATTTTCTGAGGATTCGCGCCACTGTTGTTGAACAGCAGCCAGCCTATTCCGAGAATCAGGATCAGGTACAGCCATGAGAAGTTGAACCTCATGCGGATCACTTTTCTTCTCGGATCATTGCCATTAGGATTGCTGGAATTATTCGGCATCTGTCTCTTGCTTTTTTGTTTTAGGCACACGTCTTACCTTGTACTCCTTGCGGGGGGCATCGGCCCAAAGCTCTTCAAGCCGGTAGAACTGGCGGTACTCGGTCAGGAAAATGTGGGCCACGATGTCACCGTAGTCCAGAATTATCCAGAAGTTGTTCTCCATGCCCTGAGTGCGGAGCGGCTTCCTGCCTTCCTCGCGCATCTTGCTTATGACATTGTCGGCTATGGCGTTGACATTGGTGGTGGAATCCGCGTTGCAGATCATGAAATGGTCGGTTATCGCGGTTCCCAAAGGCCTGAGGTCTATGTCAATGACGTTCTGAGCTTTCTTATCAAGCATAGCGTCAGCCATAACCCGCAGATCGTGTGTAATCATATCGAGAATGTTTTATATTTTTGCGTTTCCAATCAAATGTACAAATATACGACAAAATCTGAACCAATGAAAGAGGAAGTTGACATACAATGGATGGAGGAGGTCGATTCCACTAATAATGAGGCATTAAGGCGCATCGGTGAGCTTGACAGCCTGTCAGTCGTCGCCGCCGTGCACCAGACCGCCGGCCGCGGCCAGAGAGGAAACTCGTGGCTGACGCATGCCGGAGAAAACCTTACCTTCTCGATGGTGATGAAGTTCGGTGATGGCGCATTCCCCCCTCTGGAGGCTTCGCGGCAGTTCGTCATAACCCGCCGCGTGACTCTGGGAGTGACGGATTATCTGGAATCCGAAGGGATCGGATGTGCGGTGAAATGGCCGAACGACATCTATGTCAGGAACAGGAAAATCTGCGGCATGCTCATAGAGAACACCTTGAGCGGATCCTTTCTTGCCGCCAGCGTGATAGGGATAGGCCTTAATGTCAACCAGAAAGAATTCCCTCCGCAGCTTGTGAACCCTGTGTCGATGAGCATTCTCACCGGCAGGGAATATGACATCAGAAGTGAGCTGGTCAAACTTTGCGGCTGCGTGCGTGCAAGACTCCGCGACTTTGGCGGCAAGGATGAATATGTGGACAGGCTCTATCGCCTCGGCACTCTCAATGAATATGTCATCTGCGCCACCGGAGAGTCGCTACACGCCAGAATCATAGGTGTCTCCGACCGTGGAATGCTTTGCCTGGAAACAGAAAAAAGCGAACGTATGGAGTTTGCCTTTAAAGAAATAAGTTATGTTATCTGACGAAGTTCTGCAATGGCTTTTGCCTGGTCTTGAGCCTTGAAGACCGAACTTCCGGCCACAAGCATCGTCGCTCCGGCCTCCGTCAGAAGTCCGGCGTTGGCGGCCGACACGCCGCCGTCCACTTCAATTTCCCTCACGACTCCCCTTCTGTCCATCTCTGCCTTCAGGGCTTTGACCCTGTCGATTGATTCCACGATGAATTTCTGCCCGCCGAACCCGGCGAAGACCGACATGACCAGGAAGAAATCCACATCCTCGATGTAAGGGTATAATCTTTCGACAGGAATGTCAGGGTTGATTGCCAGTCCGGCTTTAGCCCCGTGGGATTTGATCATGTCTATGATTTCCACCGGATCCTTACCTGCCTGATCGGCCGCTTCCAAGTGGAAACTGATCAGTCCGGCTCCGCATTTAGCGAACCTTCCGATGTATTTGTCCGGGTTGACGATCATCAGATGCACGTCCATCGGCACGGTGACCACTTTCGCGATCGCCTCCATCACCGGAAATCCGAATGAGATGTTGGGGACAAGGCTGCCGTCCATCACGTCGATGTGGATCAGATCGGCGTTCCCGTTGACCATCCTTATGTCCGGCTCCAGATTGAGGAAATTCCCGGAAAGTATTGATGGAGCTATCTTTACCATGGCTACCTGAAGTTAGTCACCACGTCGACGAGGTGTTCCGTGAATTTGTCCAGCGAGGCCAGCTCAAGTCTCTCCCCGGGAGCGTGAACGCCGCGGAGGGTCGGACCGAACGAGATCATGTCCAGATCCCCGAACTTCTCCCCGAAGAGTCCGCATTCAAGTCCGGCGTGTATGGCCTTGACTTCGGGCTCGCATCTGAACAGCTTCCTGTACGAATCCACGCACACCCGGAGAATGCGGGAGTCGAGATTCGGTTTCCAGCCCGGATATTCACCATAATGCGTCACCTCGGCTCCGGCGAGCAGGAAGTTCGCCTCAACCTTGGCTGCCATCATCTTTCTCGCGGAACCTGTCGAGCTTCTCTGACTGGTGACGACCTCTATCCTCCCCTGTCCGTCCATCCTTACGGCCGCCAGATTGGTCGAGGTCTCCACAAGTCCCGTAATGTCCTGGCTCATGGCCTCCACTCCGTGCGGACATGCGAACAAAGACATTATGAACCTTTCCGCCACCTTGCCGGTGACAGGCTTCTCCGTGCATCTGCAGACCCCGCCATTGAAAGTTATGTCGGGATCCGTCCTGGGATATTCATTTCTCAAGTCCTCGCCGAAGGCTTTGAACCTTGAGATCGTGGCGTCCGGATCCGGAACCGCGATGACGGACTCGCACTCCCTCGCTATCGCGTTAGACTTGTTGCCTCCCCTGATGGTCACGAGCTGGAGTCCGTGTTCCATCTCGGAGTACAGGAACCGGGCCGTCTGCTGGATGGTGTTCACGCGTCCTTTATTGATGTCGTCGCCGCTGTGTCCGCCCATAGCTCCTCCGATTTCAATCCTCACAGGCTTGTAGCCTTCCCTCGCATCCTCCGGAACATAGTTGAACACCGCAGCCGTTTCAAGGCCGCCTGCGCAGCCGATGAACATCTGCCCCTCGTCCTCGGAATCCAGATTGATGAGCGTCCTGCCCGTGAAGAATCCCGGTTCCATGCCGAACGCACCGTCCATTCCGGTTTCCTCCGAGGTCGTGAACACGCACTCAAGCCTTCCCGTCGGAAGGTCGCTGTCGAGAAGAGCCAGCATCGCGGCCACTCCTATGCCGTCATCGGCTCCGAGAGTCGTGTCTTTGGCTATCATCCAGCCATCCTCGACGACATATTCTATGGGATCCGTGAGGAAGTCGTGCCGCACGCCGTTCCTTTTCTCGCAGACCATGTCCTGATGGCCCTGAAGAACCAGCGTGGGGACGCTCTCCTTGCCCTTGGTAGCTTCCTTTACAATGCAGACATTGTTCACCTTGTCGGTTCTGCACTCAAGACGCCTCTCTCCGGCAAAACGCTGAAGAAAGACGGTCATAAGCTCTTCATGTCCGGACTCTCTCGGAATCCGTGTGATCTCTTTGAAGATCGACAGTATTTTTTCTGAGTTCATCTGGCACCTGAATTATCCGGTCACTGGCACAAGCATCCTCTCAATGTCGGTCACGTACTGCTTGAACATCTTGTCCGTCGTCATCAGATCAGACACGGTCGAGCAGGCGTGAAGCACCGTGGCATGGTCTTTTCCTCCGATCTCCATGCCGATCGTGGACAGCGAGCAACCGTCAATCAGGTTGCGGCTCATGTACATCGCTATCTGTCTCGCCTGGACAATCTGTCTTTTCCTCGATTTGGAGAGAAGCGTCTCGCGGGTGATGTTGAAATATTCACAGACCACCTCCTGCACCTTTTCGATCGTGATCTCGTTCCGCTCCTCGCCGACGATGTTGCCGGTGACCTGCTCGGCCAGTTCCATCGTGATTTCCTCGTGGCAGAGCGTGGCGTTGGCCATCAATGAGATGAGAGCACCTTCAAGTTCCCTGAAATTGGAGCGGATCCTGTTTGCCAGAAGCTCCAGTACATCATCGCTGACACTTACCCCCTCGCGCGCGCATCTCGCCTTGAGCATGGCCAGCCTTGTGTCGTGGTCGGGTCTCGACAATTCAATGGACAGCCCCCACTTGAAGCGCGAGAGAAGCCTCTCCTCGAAGTTCATCAAGTCAACAGGAGCCCGGTCCGATGTGAACACCAGCTGCTTCCCCGACTGATGGAGGTGATTGAATATGTTGAAGAACGCATTCTGGGAAGCCGGACCGATCAGTTCCTGGATGTCATCCATAATGAGGACATCGATCCTCATGTAGAAAGCCATGAAGTCGGTCAGCTTGTTCTGAACGTTCACCGCATTTACGTACTGGGTCCTGAATTCGTTGCCCGTGACATAAAGGACGACGAGATCCGGACAGGCACCGTGGATGGCGATTCCTATCGCCTGGGCGAGATGGGTTTTCCCCAATCCCGGGCCGCCGAAGATGAACAGAGGGTTGAACGGAGTCTTCCCTGGCATGTCGGAGATGCTTATCCCGGCGTTGTAGCCCATCTTGTTGCACTCCCCTTTCACCAGATTGTCAAAACAATAGACAGGGTTGAGCCTTGGGTTGATCTTGAGTTTCCGGATTCCGGGAAAGACAAATGGGCTTGGATTGCCAGATGGCTGGAATGTGTTGATGGTCACAGGCTTGTTCTCAGGCACGTTCCCGTGCGCCGCCGTGAACACCATCGCCCGTTCTTTCTGGACCGGATGGATCTGGTAGAGCAACTTGGCTTCCGGGCCGATCACTCTCCTCAATGTCATCTTGATTATAGGCAGGAAGGCATCCTCCAGATAACTTCTGAAGAAATCGGTCGGCACCTCCACCGTGAGTGTCGATCCTTCAAGGGAAACCGGAATGATGGTCTTGAACCACACCTCGAACCGCTTCGGCTCGATGTTCTGTTCGAAAATCCGCAAGCAGTCGTTCCAGACGGTAATATGTCTTTCCGGTTCAACCATCACTTTAGATGAAAAATTAAATAGGATCAGAAAATTTATCCCCTCGTTTCTTTGTAGTGCAAAGGTGGGGGAAAATTAATTCATAAAAAATCTTTTTTTGTATTGTTTTTGTTTTTTATTTTCCTTATATAACTGAATGCTCTGAAAGAATTGATCCCGCTCAATACTTTGGGAATCAGTCCATTCGCGCTATAAAAAAATCTAACTATCCTAAAATCAAAGAGGTTATAATTTGGAATTATTCAAAACACCGTAAAGGGTGGATCCAGATTCATGAATATAGGAAAACAGGCCTCAGCGCAGCCTTTCCGCAGAACCGTTCTCCACTTTGACCATGAATGAATCCTTGAAATCCTTCCGGATCCGGACGTTGTTTTCTTTTGCGGTCTCCAGATTGTCAGAGAAGCCTATGACATACTTGAAAAGGCGGCCGGCCTGAAGCTTCATCACCTCATGACCTTTGAAAAACGGATCATTCCCGGACATCGATTTTGAAGAGACGAGAACCTGTGTTCCATACATGGCAGCATCTTTGTCACATCCAATAGATTCAACCTTTTTATCTGCATCATTTGTTTGCACATCGGACACCGTTGTCTCTTCTGATCCGATTTCGTTTGTCCGTGGTCTTTCCGCTGTCGGGGAGACATTGACGGCATCCGAACCGTCATATTCCTTCTTATATTTCCTGAACGCGTCGTAGATGTCAGAGGCTATCCGCTCTCTTCCCTTTTCAGTGATCAGAACCTCACGGTCCGCCGAGTTCGACATGAAGCCGCATTCTACCAGCACGGCCGGCATGGCGGTTCTCCACAGTACGTAGAAAGGATCCTGGGATATGCCTCTGCTGTGTTGTATCGCCCCGCCTTTCATCTCATTGTCAACCAGTTGGGCAAACCTGAAACTTTGCTCCAGGTGGGCGTTCCGCATCAGGTTCATGAATATGCAGGACTCCGGATCTTCCGGGTCAAACCCTTCGTAGCGCGCAGTGTAGTCATCCTCAAGCTTGATCACGGAGTTCTCCCTGCGCACCACATCCATGTTGCCGGCATAGAGATCCTTGTTCTTGCTTGTGTACTGTCCGAGAATGTGGACCGAATAGCCGTTTGGCCCGTTCCTCTTGCCGTCCACGGAATTTATGTGGATCGAGATGAAGAGGTTGGCGTTGTTGCGGTTGGCTATGTCCGCCCTTTCCTGCAGCGTCACGAACATGTCATTCTCCCTTGTCCGGATGACCTTCACGTCGGGGTAGCCGCGACGGATCTTCTCACTCAGTCGTCCCGCGATGTCGAGAACGATTGTCTTTTCCAGAGTTTTTCCGCTCGGGCTGATGCATCCGGCATCCTTGCCTCCGTGGCCGGGGTCGATGACAACGGACATCAGCCGGATGGCGGCCGACGGATTCTGGGCCGAGACCGTGAATCCGGCAACAGCAAACGATAAAGCCGTCATAACGGCAAGATAATTGCGATGTAAATCCAAAAATGTAGTATATTTGTCTTTTGCAAATTTAGAAAATAATTGCAAATCAAGAAGCATACATATAACATTATCCTCATTGCGGCGCTTGTGGCGTTGACCGGGCTTACGATGTTCGGACAGGATTTGAGGAGGAACAGGAATCTTGGGAAGGTTGCCGGGGTCAAGTCTTTACCTGACAGCGGCAGGCACGCGGTTTCAGATTCCTTGATCCGTCTTACCGATTCCGTGCCGTCACATAAGGATTCCATTGCCGGAAGGCGTGACTCCCTCCGGATTCAGGACTCCACATCCAGGGCGGACTCTCTTTTCCTGCTGGACAAGAGTTCGCTTTCCAGACCGGCGTTCTCCGGAGCCAAGGATTCCATAAGGCAGGATTTCTCTGACGGTCAGCGCAAGATGTACTACTGGGGGGATGTGGAGGTTTCCTACGACAACATCAAGCTCAAGGCGGACTACATGGAATACGACATGTCCACGGGAACCGTCTATGCCAAGGGAACCTACGACAGCCTTGCGCGGGAATGGAAAGGCCAGCCCGAAATGACGCAGGGAAACCAGACTTTCAACATGGAGGAGGTCCGGTACAATTTCAACACCCGTAAGGCCAGGATCACTAACATGATCACGAAGGAGGATGACGGCATTCTTCATGGCAAGAACATCAAGATGATGCCGGACAAGTCCATCAACATCACCAAGGGGAAGTACACGGTCTGTGATCTGGAGCATCCCCACTACTACCTTAAGCTCTCCTCTGCCAAGGTCGTGACCAAACCGTCCCAGAAGACGGTCTTCGGCCCGGCACACCTTGTCGTCGAGGATGTGGATCTGCCGATCGGCATCCCGTTCGGTTTCATTCCCAAGCGCCCGGACAGGGCTACTGGACTCCTGATGCCTTCCTTCGGAGAGGAGAACGCCCGCGGTTTCTACCTGAGAGATGCCGGAATGTACTTCGTGCTGGGGGACTATTTCGACATGTCGCTGACAGGCGATTACTACACTCTCGGCTCGTGGGCGGCCAACCTGAACTCCCGGTACATGGTCAAGTACAAGTTCAGCGGCAACATCGCCATCAACTATTCCGTTGACCAGACAGGTGAGAAAGGCAGCACGGATTACTTCCAGAGCAAGAACTTCGGTGTCAGATGGTCGCACTCTCAGGACTCCAAGGCACATCCCGGAACCTCGTTCTCGGCCTCCGTCAACTTCTCCAGCCCTTCCAACAGCCGTTACAACTCGCACTCTGTGTCGGAGGCTCTCCAGAACCAGATCTCGTCCTCCGTCTCGTACTCGAAGAACTGGAACGGCAAGTTCAACCTGTCGGTCAACGCGCTGCACAGTCAGAACTCAAGAGACAGTTCTTATTCATTCACCCTTCCCAACGTCACGTTCTCAGTTTCGACGTTCTATCCTTTCAAGATAAAGAACAGAGTCGGGAAGGAGCGCTTCTACGAGAAGTTCGCGCTGGGCTACAACACTTCTCTCCAGAACAAGATCAGCTTCAAGGCTTCGGAATTCGGCGAACCCGGCTTCATGGACAAGTTCCAGAACGGCATGACGCACAATTTCTCCATCAAACTGCCGGATTTCACACTTCTCAAGTACCTGAATGTGGCTCCTAACGTCAGCTACGGCATGAACTGGTTCTTCCGCAAGAGCGAGGCGTACTTTGATCCGGAGACCAACAGCGTCAAGACGGAGATGGGCAGACAGTTCGGCACCTTCGGGGCGACGCACAACTATTCCGGATCCGTGTCGATGAGCACCCGTCTCTACGGAATGTTCAATTTCGGCAAGTATCATAAGATTCAGGCTCTCAGACACGTGATCTCCCCGAGCCTCAGCATGAGTTTCAGTCCGGAGAAAGGCAAGGCTTTCAACGGTTGGAGGACATTCAACTACATCGACACGCTCGGTGTCCAGCGCTCCTATGACTACAACATCTATCAGGGACAGATCAATTCGGCTCCTGGCAAGGGGCGTTCCGCGACCATGAGCCTTTCCATCGGAAACAATCTGGAAGCCAAGGTCCGCGACTTGAAGGACACCACCGGCACCGGCTCCAAGAAAGTCAAGATCCTGGATCAGTTCAACCTCTCCACCGGCTATAATTTCCTTGCCGACTCCCTGAAGATGAACAATGTGGGAGTCACGATGTCCACCTCGGTCTTCGGCAAGCTGGGAATAAACGGCAACTTGAACTTCGACCCTTACGCCATCAATGAAACGGGGCAGAGGGTGAACAAGTACAACATCATTGAGAAAGGTGTTCCGCTCAGGCTTACCAACGTGAGCGGTTCCGTGTCATATTCATTGTCCGGCAAAGGTACAGTCAAGGGCAACGACGGCTCGAAATCATCGGGCGGTGACAGCGGTTCCGGCAGCAGCGCCGCGGACTATTACAGACGGATATATTATCATCCTGTGACCGGGGAATATATTCCCGGCGGATGGCTTTACTACACGAATCCGAACGTGCCGTGGAGCATGAACTTCAACTACAGCTTCTCGATGAGCCGTTCCTACAGCTTTACGAACAGCCAGTTGAGCAGGAAGGACAATATAACCCAGACCCTCGGGGTTCAGGGCAACGTCCAGCTTACCCCTAAGATGTCGGTTCAGGCGCAGTCGGGGTGGGATTTCACGGCGATGAAGATGACCACCACCCAGTTCTCGTTCAGGTACGACCTGCACTGCTTCAACATCTCCGTGTCGTGGGTTCCGTCAGGTATGTACCAATCATATTCGTTCCTTATCTCCGCTAACGCGGCGGCTTTGGCTGACTTGCTGCGGTTCAAGAAAAGTACGAGCTACTGGGACAAATAGTTTGGATTTTTACGATAATTATCCTACCTTTGCATGCAGATTTATTCGGCAAAAGCCAGAAGGCTATATCCACAATAATTTTTTCGAAATCATTTCCGTTGACTGACAATCCGGAATCATTTTTAATTTATGCCTTATAATTTATTTGAACTCACTCAGATGAGCAGAGAGCAGCTTGAGAAAGCCGCTCAGGAGCATCAGATCAAGAACTTCAAGAAGTTGACAGATGAGAACCTGTCGTTCGCTATATTGGACGCCCAGGCCGCCGCGGCTTCTCTCCAGCCGGTGGAAAAGCCGAAGGCAAAGCGCGGAAGACCGCGTAAGAATCCGCTTCCGGAACAGTCCAAGGCTCAGGCCGTAAAACCTGTTGACACCGAAAAGAATGACAATAAAGCCAACGGTCGCTCGGATGGCAAGCGCGAAAAGCCGAAAAAGGCCGAGCCGAAGTCCGTTGAACCTGCGGCCGTTCATGGACAGCAGGATGCAAAGCCGGCTCCGAAGAAGAGGGGACGCAAGCCGAAATCCACAACGCTGCCTCAACAGGAGACCGTTGTGATTGACAATAAGCCGAAGGATGAAGTCGTGGAGACTGCCCCGATGCCGGAGTCAGTGTCAGCGAAGGAAAGCGTCCAGCAGCCGCAGTCCGACAAGTCCGTCAACGGCAAGGAGTTCATCCATCAGCTTTTTGACGATTTGAAGGATGATCCGGCGGTTCAGACTGACATGAGCCGAAGAAAACAGAAGAACAAGTTCCAGGGACAGAACGGACAGAATGCCAATCAGCAGAGGCCGCAGAATTTCCAGAATCAGAGGTCAAAGGCTCCTGAGATTGAGTTCGACGGCACCGTGGAGGCTACAGGCGTCCTTGAGATCATGCCTGACGGCTACGGCTTCCTCCGCTCGTCTGACTACAATTATCTCAACTCTCCTGATGACATCTACGTCAGCCAGAGCCAGATAAAGAACAACGCCCTCAAGTCGGGCGACACTGTCACCGGTGAGATCCGTCCTCCGAAGGAGGGTGACAAGTACTTCCCTCTCGTCAAGATCAACTACATCAACGGACGCACTCCGGATTACATCCGCGACAGGATTCCGTTTGATTTCCTTACTCCCTTGTTCCCGGAGGAGAAGTTCAACCTTCTCGGACACGGCCATCAGAGCGATCCTTCATGCCG
This sequence comes from Bulleidia sp., assembly GCA_963623745.1. Taxonomy (GTDB): domain Bacteria; phylum Bacteroidota; class Bacteroidia; order Bacteroidales; family UBA932; genus Cryptobacteroides. The sequence continues at coordinate 534 of CAVFMX010000005.1, read as the reverse complement.
CATCGTGGACATGTTCACCCCTATCGGAAAAGGGCAGCGCGGTCTCATCGTCTCCCAGCCGAAGACAGGTAAGACAATGCTCCTGAAGTCCATCGCCAACGCGATCGCTGACAACCATCCGGAGGTCTATGAGATTGTGCTGCTCATCGATGAGCGCCCTGAAGAGGTGACCGACATGAGCCGCAGCGTAAAGGCCGAGGTCGTGGCCTCCACTTTCGACGAGCCGGCCGAGAGACATGTGAAGGTCGCGAACATGGTTCTGGAAAAGGCCCGCAGACTTGTCGAGTGCGGTCACGATGTGGTGATCCTGCTCGACTCCATCACCCGCCTTGCCCGCGCCTACAACACGGTTCAGCCTGCTTCCGGCAAGGTTCTGACCGGCGGTGTGGACGCAAACGCCCTTCAGAAGCCGAAGAGGTTCTTCGGAGCTGCGCGCAACATCGAGGGCGGCGGCTCGCTTACGATCCTCGCCACGGCACTGACCGAGACCGGCTCAAAGATGGACGATGTGATCTTCGAGGAGTTCAAGGGCAC
>CAVFMX010000004.1:0-28022 GCA_963623745.1 Bulleidia sp. | reverse complement strand
ATAATGGCCTCTGTCGCCTTCTTCTTTTAACGGGTTGAAGGATGGGTGACGAACGGAAGATTGTCTTTTACTGCTCTGCAAGCTACGACATTGATCAGAAGTACAATCAGGCTGCGCGGGAAGTGATCCGCGCGGCTTGTTCGCTTGGCTACACCATAGTCTCAGGAGGAGCCGTCAAGGGCACTATGGGAGCGATAGCCGACGAGGTGGTCAGGTGCGGAGGCCGTCACATCGGGGTTCTTCCGCGCTTCATGGAGGAGTACAAGTTTCCGGGGCTGGACGAGGTCGTCTGGACAGACACCATGGCCGAGCGCAAGGAGAGGATGTGTGAGGGTACGTGCGCTGCTGTCGCTTTTCCCGGCGGGATCGGCACTTTGGACGAGGTGATCGGGACGTTGACGCTGGCGAAACTGGACAAATACTCCGGAAAGATCCTCGCATTGAACCTTGACGGGTTCTACGAGCCGCTGAAGGCTTTGCTGGACCACTATGTGAGGACCGGAATGCTTGATGCGCGCTCAAGGGAACTGATCGAATTTCCGGACACGGTGGCCGGACTGGTCGGACATCTTGACTGATAAGTGGATGAAGAATCTGGACGGGATAAAGGGATTCCTTGGAAAAGACTGGCAGGAGACGGTCGGTCTGATGCGCTCGTCCCTGGGAAGCGACATAGAACTGCTGAACGCCACCAACGAGGCGATTCTGGCGCATGGAGGAAAGCAGCTGCGGCCGATCGTGTCGTTGTTGACCGCCCGTGCCTGCGGAGGCGGAACGGCCAATGAGGACAGCATCCGTTACGCTGCGGCTTCCGAACTTCTGCACAATGCCACGCTTCTGCACGATGATGTGGCCGACAACAGTTCCGAGAGACGCGGAGCACCGACCGTGATGGCTGTTCTCGGGGGATCTGCATCGGTTCTTCTCGGGGATTTCTGGCTTGTCAAGGCGATGGACAACATCCTGGCCTCCTCCGCTCACGGCAACGAGGTCATAAGAATCTTCTCGAAGACCCTCAGCGCCCTTGCTGAGGGTGAGATGCTGCAACTCCAGAAAGCCTCGTCCGGAGACACTGTCGAGGAGGATTATTTCAGGATAATCTACTGCAAGACAGCGTCATTGTTTGAGTCAACATGCGTTTCTGCGGCGATTTCGGTGAATGCTCCGCCTGTCTGGGTGGAGGCCGTGCGGGACTATGCGGTCTCACTGGGAATGGCTTTCCAGATCAAGGATGACATATTCGATTACTCCGGAGGAAAGAAGATCGGCAAGCCTGTGGGGATTGATCTTGAGGAACAGAAGATCACCCTCCCGCTCCTTGGGGCTTTGGAAGCCGCATCGGCCGGGCGTGCCTCCGAAATAAGGAAGAAGATTCTGGATATTCAGGAAAATCCTGAATATAAGGAGGAAATAGTCGATTTCGTACGGGATGGCAAGGGCATTGAATATGCCGTCTCAAGGCTTGACGGATATGTCGCCAAGGCTGTCGGAGCCCTTGCCGCGCTTCCGGAATCGAGGGAAAAGGATTATCTTGTGGAAATCGCGGGATTTACCGCATGCAGGGACAGATGATTCTGGACGGGATCATAGGGAACCACGACGCTGTCAGGGCGTTGAAGGGGATGGCCGGAAGCGGGCGCATCCCTCATGCGATGATGCTCTACGAGAATGACGGCTGCGGGGCGATGGAACTGGTTCTGGCATTCCTCGGACAGATCATGGGCGATGAACACAAGGTCTCCGGACTGATTCATCCGGATGTGCATTATGTCTATCCGGTGGCAAGCGGCTCGAAGGTCGCGGAGAAGGTCGAGAACCTCAGGGCGGAACTGTTTCTTGAATATTGGCGGTCTCTGATGGCCTCCAATCCTTATGCCCTTGAAAGCGAGGTGAGCTCGGCTTTCGGCATAGAAGGCAAACAGGCCGGAATCAACAACGCGGAGGCCAAGGAGATTCTGGAGACCGTCTGGCTGAGTTCCGTGGAGGGAGGATGGAAGGCTGTCGTGGTCTATCTTCCGGAAAAGATGAACGCTGCTGCTGCAAACAGGCTTCTCAAGGCTGTTGAGGAGCCTCCGGAGAAGACTCTGTTCATCATGATCACCCATGCTCCGGAAAAGGTCATGCCGACAATCTCGTCGAGGTGTCAGGCGATCCGTGTGCTGCCATATTCAAAAGATGAGATCGCGAGGATTCTGACGTCCCGTTTCGGGAAGACCGCCGACGAAGCCGCGCAGGCCGCTCTGGTGGCGGGAGGAAGCGTCGGGGTGGCGCTGGGTTATCTTTCCGGGGAAGAAGACCATGTGCGCCGGATGGAGATATTCAAAGGTCTCGTTGACGCGCTTGCCTCAAAGGATCTTTCCGCCGCTTTGGGATGGGGGGACGCGATGGCCGCGCTTCCGTCGCGTGAAAACCAGAAAGCTTTTTGTAAATTTGCGGGGGAAAGTCTTCGCAAAGTGTTTCTGATCCAGCAGAACATGCCTCAGATCGCCGGAGTCTCGCCGGAGGAGAAAGATTTCTTCGTCCGCCTTGCCTCACGCTGCCGGAAAAGTTTTCCGAGAAGGGCTGTCACCTGTCTGGACAGGGCTCAGACGCTGATTGACAGGAACGTGAACCAGAAGATTCTTTTCACGGATCTTGTGGGGCGGCTGTATTTGAGTTTCTGACAATAATTATGAATGGATATGGAAAATGTTGATAACGAGACAATAAAGTTTGACTGCAACCGCGGATGCACGATCTCGCAGGATAAGGAGACAGGTGAGTATGACTGCAATTACCGTCAGGGCTGCTGCAAGCTGAAGGACTACGACTGGCTTCACGGCATCCGTCAGGAGCAGTTCAAGGATCTTTTCGAGGTCCGCTTCAAGAACACCAGGAAAGGGATCTACATCAACGCTTCCGGTCAGGGCGTCAAGGCCGGGGATCTGGTCATCGTGGAGGCGTCCAACGGCCATGATCTGGGGATCGTGACTCTGGAGGGGCCGATTGTCGGCCGTCAGATGAAATGCAAGGGCATCGATCCGGAGACGGCTCCGTTGAAGAAGATCTACCGCAAGGCCAAGCCTTTCGACATCGCCAAATGGCAGGAGGCCATAGCCCGCGAGCAGGAGACGATGATCAAGGCGCGCAGGATCGCCGCCGAACTCGGTCTGGACATGAAGATCGGAGACGTGGAGTTTCAAGGAGACGGCACGAAGGCCATTTTCTACTACATCGCCGACGGTCGCGTGGATTTCCGTCAGCTGATAAAGGTTTACGCCGAGGAGTTCCACATAAGGATCGAGATGAAGCAGATCGGTGCCCGTCAGGAGGCCGGACTGATCGGTGGCCTCGGGGTCTGCGGACGGGAACTGTGCTGTGCCAATTTCATCACCAATTTCCAGTCCATCTCGACTTCCGCCGCCCGTACCCAGGATCTGTCTCTGAATCCGCAGAAACTGGCCGGCCAGTGCGGGAAGCTGAAATGCTGCCTGAACTACGAGGTGGCCAACTATCTGGATGCCCACTCGCGTATTCCGAAAGTCTCCGAGCCGCTTGAGTTCCAGGACGGTCTGGCCTATCTTGCGAAGACTGACATCCTTCAGGAGATCATGTACTTCACCTACGAGAAGGGTTCGCTCGCGAATCTCTATCCGGTGTCCGCCTCCGAGGTCGCCCAGATCATCATGATGAACCGCAACGGCCAGAAGCCGGAATCGCTGAAGAGCGAGCCGGAACCTGCCGGCCCCCAGTTCGTCTCGGCGGTCGGTGACGACAGCATCACGAGGTTTGACAAGCCGAAGAAGAACAGGAACAAGAACCGTGGCAGGAACAACGGACAGCGCAGGAACGGGAACGGCCGTCCTCAACGTCAGCGTGGAGATGGATCCCGTGGTGACGGTACACGCGGCGAAGCTCCCCGAGGAGACAGAAAACCGGAGCGGAAGGCAGATGCGTAACTGTTTCACGGCATTTGTTTTTGCGCTGGCGGTGGCTTCATGCTCGCGGCCTTCGTCATACGAACCGTTTGTGGCCAGGGAGAAAGCCGAGTACGGGGACACCTACATCTTCTGTCTGGATCTGTCGGATTCGACCGTGTCTTACGGGCTGGATTTCTACACGAGACTGGAACGCTCGGCGTTCGGTGATTTCCCGTCGGACAGCATCTCATTGGATCTTAGATGGATAGCTCCGTCGGACTCTGTCATCCTTTCGGACACGACCTTCATCCGCGTGACCAGTCCGGTGGAATCTTCCTACTATTCCCGGGACTTCTTTTCCGGGTACAGGGATGTCCTGTGTCTTCCGGAACACGGAATATGGCGGCTCAAGGCACGGATCCTGAACGATTCGGAGGCGATCCGCGGATTGGGAGTGATTTTCACAAGAAAGGGGAATGGGACACGATAAACTCAGGAAATTCGCGGAGAACGAGTCTTTCTCATGCCTTCTTCAGCCGGAGGCTTCCTCGGTACTCGACAAGTCCGGGGACGGCAACGGGTTGAAACTCAAGGATCATCCTGTCAAGGGACACTGGAACGGGAGGATGTTCCGGACCGCCAGGCCGATTGTGCTTGAGCTCGGTTGCGGGAAAGGGGAGTACACGATCGACCTTTCGTGCAGGGAACCATCGCTGAACTACATAGGAGTGGACATCAAGGGAGCGCGTCTTTGGAAAGGAGCCAAGTTCGCCACGGAGAACAACCTTCCCAATGTGGCTTTCCTGCGTACCAGAATCGAGTTCATCGAGGCTTTCTTCGCTCCGGGGGAGGTTTCCGAGATCTGGCTGACATTCTCCGATCCGCAGATGAAGAGCGAGAATTGCCGTCTGACAAGCCCGCTGTTTCTGGAACGCTACCGCAAGTTCCTGAAAAAGGGCGGAATAGTCCACCTCAAGACGGACAGCCGCTTCCTTCATGAATATTCCAAAGCGGTGGCGGAGCAGAACGGGTTGAGGATTCTGGCCTGCACAGATGATCTTTATGGAACCGGCCGTGCGGATCTGTCCGGTTGTGCTTTGGGATCCGTCGCAGGCGAGTCCGCTGTTGATGCTCTGTTCGAAGTCCGGACCTTCTACGAGAGGATGTTCATGTCGCAGGGCTACAAGATCACCTACCTGAGTTTCATGATAGACCGCGACGGCCCGTACGTCCACCCGGAATTCGATTCCGACTACTGGCGTTCCGTCGAAGGTCCCCGCCACTTCTCCCATCAGCCGGAAAAGAAACGCTAAACAGCGAGGAAACGGACAAAGGTCAAGCCTCCCTCCAGATGTAAACCTTGTCTCCTCGGCGAAGCTTCTTGCCGCCAGGGGTGCGGATGTCATCCGGGAATGGCACTGGAACCGAACAGAGCGAGCCTTTCACGGCCTCCTCAGCCGGCCGGAGGTCAACCCTGATCTCGCTGACATTCTGTTCTATGACTCCGGTGGTCTCGCCGATGATCAGGACATCGTCTCCCTTGCGGAGCGTCTCCGACTCCACCAGCACCTCCGCCACCGAGATCCTGTCGAACCAGTTGGTGACCTTTCCGCAGTAGATCTTCCTGCGGGTGGCGTGGCTGCCATAGACATCGCTCCATTCCCCGAGTCGGGCTCCCTGATAGTAGCCGCCCCAGAACCCGCGGTTGAAGACCTCGGACAACTCCTCCTTCAAGGAAGCGGCCAGCTCCGGAGTGTAGCGTCCCTCGCAGACAGCGTCCGCCGCCCGGCGGTAGCATCCGGCGGTCTTCTTGACATATTCGGCGCTTCTGGCCCGGCCCTCGATCTTGAAGACCTTTACGCCGGCATCGATGATCTTGTCCAAAAATTCGATGGTGCACAGGTCCTTGGGAGACATGATGTACTTGTTGTCGATGTTCAGTTTCGTGCCTGTCTCCAGATCCGTGACCTCGTACCCCCTGCGGCAAAGCTGGTAGCACGCCCCGCGGTTGGCTGACGCCCCGTAGGTCTGGAGGCTCAGGTAGCACTTCCCTGAAACCGCCATGCAGAGCGCCCCGTGGGCGAACATCTCGATCCGTACCGGATTCCCTGACGGCCCTGTGATCCCTTCCCTCACAATGGCTTCATGAATGTCCTTGACTTGACGCAGGTTGAGTTCCCTTGCCAGAACGATCACATCGGCGAACTGCGAGTAGAACCGCAGCGCCTCGACGTTCGACACATTGAGTTGGGTGGAGATGTGGACTTCAAGCCCGATCTTCCGGCAGTAGGTGACCGCCGCCATGTCCGAGGCGATGATTGCGTTCACCCCCGCCTCCTTGGCCGCGTCCAGAGCTTCCCGCATCGGAGCGAGATCCTCACCGTAAAGGACAATGTTCAGGGTCATGTAAGTTTTGACTCCATGCTCCCGGCAGACCGCCACAATCCGCGGCAGGTCATCCGGCGTGAAGTTGTTCGCCGAATGCGAGCGCATGTTGAGGTTCCCCACTCCGAAATAGACGGAGTCCGCTCCGCCCTGGATCGCCGCGTTCAGACATTCGAAATTGCCCGCCGGAGCCATTATCTCAAGTTCATTCTTGTCCATCGCCTTTGAAGATTATTCCTCAAAATTAACCCATAAAATCACCAATCACAAATTTCTGTCTCTGAAGACCCGAAAGTTCCTTTTTGAAACTCGGATAATTTCGCTAATATTGCAGACTGCTACCGATCTGAAGACTCTATGCGACTTAGGATTTCCCTTGAATATTTCACATCCCCCGGGGAGGAACTGCAGCTGAACCTCTCCGACGGAAAATCGATGATGATGGAATATGTCTCCGGAGGCCGTTGGGAGGCTTCCTTTGAAGTCCCTGCCCTGAAGGGGACGCTTGAATATTCCTTTGCGCTATGCCGTGACGGGCGGTGTGTCCGTCGCGAGTGGGGGCTTCATCCGGTCGCTGGGCTTGTTGAAGAGACTGTCGCTTCGACAGGCTCGGCGGCCGGCAGTGTCGGCTTATCTGCTGGGAATGCGGCCGGAGTTTTGGAGATCCGGGACCGCTGGCAGGACCGCCCGGAGGATTCCCCGTTCTGGACCAAGGCTTTCACGGAGGTGATTTTCAAAAGGAGACCCTTTCCGGTCAAGCGTTCCGGCAATGTGACATTCACCGTACCGTGCGCGCGGATCCGCAGGGATGAGACCTTGGCGATCACTGGCGGCGGCAGGATGTTCGATGACTGGAAGAAATTCGTCCGGTTGAAGCCATCCGATGCTCCGCTATGGAGCGTGACTCTGAATGTCAGGGAGCAGTTTGAGTTCAAGTTCGTGATTCTGGACGCAAAGACAGGGGCTCTTAAGGCCTGGGAATCCGGTCCGAACCATTTGTTCGCCGAGGTTCCGGCCAAAGGCTGCTTGCTGGAAGTCAGGAACATGGTCCCGGAGTTCGAGACCAAGACTTGGCGCGGAGCCGGCACCGCTGTTCCGGTGTTCTCTCTGCGCAGCGGGACAAGCTTCGGCGTGGGCGAGTTCAAGGATCTGAAAAAACTTGCCGACTGGGCGGCGTTGACAGGTCAGAGCGTGATCCAGCTCCTGCCGATCAATGACACCACGATGACCGGCACCTGGACGGATTCTTACCCGTACAACGCCGATTCCACGTTCGCGCTTCATCCGCAGTTCATTCATCTTCCGGAGGCCGGAGTCAAGACAGACAGGAAATACAGGTCTCTCCGGAAAGAACTCAACGCCCTTCCCGCTGTTGACTATGAAAGGGTCAACAACGAGAAACTCCGGCTGCTCAGGGAGGCGTTCGAGGCTGTCGGACAGAAAGTGATGTCCGGCGATGACTACAAGAGATTCTATTCGGCCAACGAGGACTGGCTCATCCCTTACGCCGCTTTCCGTGTGCTTCGGGACATTTACGGAACCCCCGAGTTCGGGAAATGGAAATCTTTGCCTGAATATTCGGAGACCAAGGTCAAGTCATTCTGCGGCAGGCATAGAACCGAGACGGACTTCTATTGTTACGTCCAGTTCTGCCTCGACGCGCAGCTGAAGGATGCCGTTGAATATGCCCATTCGAAGGGTGTCGCGATCAAGGGAGACCTTCCGATCGGAGTCAGCCGCACAAGTGTGGACGTGTGGCGGTTTCCGCATCTGTTCAACCTTGACTCACAGGCCGGAGCACCGCCTGACGCTTTCTCCGCCGACGGCCAGAACTGGGGATTTCCGACCTACAACTGGGAGGAGATGGCCAAGGACGGCTACGCCTGGTGGAGAGCGAGACTCGGAAAAATGAGCGAATATTTCGACGCGTTCAGGATCGATCATATTCTTGGGTTCTTCCGCATCTGGGAGATCCCTGTCGGGCTGAAGTCGGGACTTCCGGGACATTTCAACCCTGCTCTTCCATATTCCGCCGAGGAGCTCCGAGGCCGTGGATTTGACCCTGATTCACAGTTGTTTGTGCCTGATCCTCACCGTGACGGGTGGTATCATCCTCGCATCGCCGCCCAGAACACAGAGGATTTCAACGCATTGAACGACGGTTTGAAGAACGTCTATAATGATCTCTACGACGACTTCTTCTATCACCGCCACAACGCTTTCTGGAAGGAGTGCGCGATGAGGAAGCTGCCCGCGCTTTTGGACTCCACCGGGATGCTTGCCTGCGGAGAGGATCTGGGAATGATTCCGGCCTGTGTCCCTGAGGTGATGAAGGAACTGAAGATCCTGTCTCTTGAGATCCAGAGGATGCCGAAATCGCCCGAGAAGACATTCGACGAGCCGTGGACCTATCCTTATCTGTCTGTCTGTGCGACCGGGACCCACGACACTTCCACTCTGCGCGGATGGTGGGAGGAGAACCGCACCCAGTCTGAACGTTTCTTCCACGAGATCCTCCATCGCGATGGTCAGGCTCCGCTCCACTGCGAGCCGTGGATCTGCAAACAGATTGTGAACCAGCACCTGAACTCGCCTTCAATGCTGTGCGTCCTTCCTCTTCAGGACTGGATGTCCATCGACGGGGAAGTCCGCTGTCAAGACGATCCCGAAGATGAACGCATCAACATTCCGGCCAACCCACGTCACTACTGGCGCTGGAGGATGCACCTTACCCTGGAGGATCTTCTGTCCAGTACCGACTTCAACCGCACTCTCCACGACCTCATCACCGACTCCGGGCGTTAAGGTCAAACGCCGGGAATCTCAATCCCGGCATTTGTCAAAGTAATTGACCGGAGACGGTTATTCCGTGTAGAAGCGGATCATCCGCTCGATGGCCCGCCGGCAGACCGGACAGAAGGCCGGAGCAGCATTGGTTCTCATGCGGCAGTCCTCGCATGGGCGCCAGACACCTTTCGTCTGGTAGCCGCCGCCCTCGACAAGACCCACGACTCCCTGATCGTAGAGATCCTTCCACTTGCTCTCAAAATTCGCCTTCGTGGTGATGTTCTGCTCCCAAGGCTCGATGTCCGGGTAGTAATACTCAACGTACTGGTCATCGTAGGCGTACTCATCGGTCAGGCCGCCGAAACTATGGCCGAACTCATGGACGACCACCGGTCCGAAAAGCGGGTGATGGGCTGTCGTGAGCGTGTAGGAGTTGTAGATGCCTCCTCCGCCGTAAGTGTCTGTGTTGGCAAGGATTATGATGTGTTCGTAAGGAATCCCGGCGAGCGCGTCGTGCATCTTGAACAGGTGCAGGGTCGTGAGGTAGCGGTCGGAATAGAACGTGTCGAAATGCGAGTCCACAGCCGTCTTTTTCCAAAGACCCTCATGAGGCACGCTCACGCCGCTGTCCTGCGACGGCGAGGCCACTGCCACGATGTTGAACCGCTCCTTCATCGATTTGAACGGCTCGTGCATCAGAAGGTTCTCGACGGCACTCCCCGCATCCTTGAAGAAGATGTCCATTTCGCTCCCGGTGTACCCTTCTGCGAGGATCACCACGTCGATCTTTTCCTTAGGGTCGCCGTTGTCAAGAAGAGTCCTTGTCCGCGGTTTTCCGTCCACAGGCCGGAGCAGAATGTCCTCCGGATCGACAGGATGCGTAAGTTCTGCGGCCACATTCCCATGGAAGTCATAGAGCTGCACGGTGATCTGAACCGGAGCCGCCGGCATCGGCACGAGGAACACGTTCTCGAAACTCCTGCGGACCCTTGTTGCTTCCTCCGTCGCCTGCCATTCCTGGAACAGCGTGCAGAAGGACATCCTGTAGAGCGTGTCGCCCGTTGCCTTGTCTGCCATGGTGATCTGTCCGTTGCCCCGCAGCGGCACCTCCTTCAGATTGCTGCGTCTCCCGTACCACCCGTCAAGGCTGAGCAGTTCGGCGACGGCGATGTCGCAATCCTTGTCCGACCCTGTGAATATGTAGTCCAACCTCAAGGTCTTGTCCAAGAGCTTTCCCTCGGAAAACGAGTCGGCGCTGATCCCGTTCATCAACCCCGGCAGCGCCGCCGCCAGAACAATCAGGAATATTCTTTTCATCCGTGTCAATTTTATATGTGATTATACAATCATTGCGGGCCGGTGTAAACCTTTCGGTCAACGCCGACAACTCACGAATTTAAGGAATTTCCTGAATATTCGGAAATATGTTCACTCCCGACTGTCCAAGTGGAACGATCAGTGCTGTTCGTGGACGGGCTCGCAGGTGAGATCCACGCCGAGTTTCTTGAAGACTTTCTTGTCGATGTCGCTCAGCAGGACGGTGGAGTGGACCTGACAGCCTTTCAGGAGAGGGAGGGTGTCAAGAGCCTTGCGGCAGTTCCCGTCGTCCGGACTTAGGACAGAGAGGGCGATCAGCACCTCGTCAGTGTGCAGGCGCGGATTCTTGCCGTGTAGGTAGGTCACCTTGGTCTTCTGGATCGGTTCGATGAGCCTTCCCGGGATGAGTTTGACGCTGTGGTCGATCCCGGCAAGATGCTTGGTGGCCTTAATGAGAAGTGCGGCGCAAGGCCCGAGAAGATCCGAAGTCTCCGCACTCAGGATTGTACCGTCGGACAGCTCGATGGCCGCAGAAGGATTGCCGGCCGTGGTCTCGCGCTGCTTGGCGGCGACGGTGACACGACGATATTCAGTGGTGATTCTGGCCTGCTTGAGGAGAAGGGCGATTTTCCCCACCTCGCCCTCATTGTCCTTTCCGTCAGCCATCTCGTCCAAAGCCGTGTAGTACCGCCGGATGATCTCGTCGTTGGCGGCCTTGCAGCAGATGTCGTCATCGCTGATGCAGTTGCCCACCATGTTCACGCCCATGTCTGTCGGCGACTTGTACGGATTCTCGCCGTAGATTCCTTCGAAAAGGGCGTTCAGGACGGGGAATATCTCGATGTCCCTGTTGTAGTTGATCGCTGTCCTGCCGTAGGCCTCCAGATGGAACGGATCGATCATGTTCACATCGTTGAGGTCTGCCGTGGCGGCCTCGTAGGCGATGTTGACAGGGTGCTTCAGAGGGAGGTTCCAGACAGGGAACGTTTCGAACTTGGCATAGCCGGCCGCGATTCCCTTCTTGTGCTCGTGGTAGAGCTGGCTCAGGCACACGGCCATCTTGCCGCTGCCTGGCCCCGGAGCCGTCACTATGACGAGCGGACGGGTGGTCGGCACATAGTCGTTCTTACCGTACCCCTCCTCTGAATCTATCAGAGCCACGTTGTTCGGGTAGCCCTCGATCGTGTAGTGGTAGTAGGCCTTGATGCCCAGTTTCTTGAGCTTCGCCTTGTACGCTTTTGCGCTGGACTGTCCGTTGAAATGGGTGATCACCACGCTGCTGACGAGAAATCCCCTGTTCCGGAACTCCGTGCGAAGGCGCAGGACATCCATGTCGTAGGTGATTCCGTAGTCCGCGCGCATCTTGTTCTTTTCGATGTCGCCTGCGCTGATGACGATGACGATTTCGGCACAGTCGCCAAGCTGTTGGAGCATACGGAGCTTGCTGTCCGGCTGGAATCCCGGCAGCACACGGCTGGCATGGTAGTCGTCAAACAGTTTGCCTCCGAGCTCAAGATAGAGTTTGTCACCGAATTGGGCTATGCGTTCCTTGATGTGTTCTGATTGTATCCTCAGATACTTTTCATTGTCGAATCCGTACTTCATAACGGACAACAAAGGTACGAAATCTATTCCGCAGCGGCAAATGAATGTTCAGACAACCCGCCGGCAGACTGCTCCGTGACGTTACGCTTAATCGATGCGGAACGACTCTATCTCCTTGTTAAGTGTGTCGAGGATCTCCAGTTTCGTGTTCAGGAGGTCGTCCGAGATGTCCACCTTGTAGTAGTGAGGGTTGATGAGACGTCTTTCGGACGGGCTGAAATGCGACAGGGTGTTGTCGTAAAAGGCTTTCTTTTCTTGCAGGGAGTGTTCCGGGACACACCTTTCGCCGTCCTTGATGACTTGATGCTGGAGGGTTCTCCAGGAATATTCCCCGGACTGGAAGATCTTGTACTTGTACCGGTCCTGTTCGTCATAGATCGTGAATGTCTCGCCGGCCTCGATCCTTCTGGAGAGGGTGTCCCCGCGCAGACAGGTCACGTCAGCCTTGTAGATCTCCCCGAGATCCGGGTCTGTCTTCGTTATCCTGTAGGTGATCTGGAATCCGGGGTTGATCAGCTTGATTCTGTCTTCCGACCGTTTCAGGACAGGCCGGCCGTCAATCTGGACGAGTTTATAGACGTTGCCGAAGCAGGGAGCGGCCTTGCTGGTGGCTATCGCGTCACCGACTCCGTAGGAATCGATGCAGGCTCCCTGACGCTCAAGATCCGAGATGAGATATTCATCAAGAGAGTTGGTCGCAAAGATTTTGCAGCAGGTAAGTCCGTGGTCGTCAAGGATTCTGCGGACTTTGACCGAGAGGTAGGCGAGATCGCCGCTGTCAAGGCGCACGCCGTAGCCGGAAGGATAGTCGTTGCCGATGCCGCATTCCTTGAAAGAGCGGATGGCGTTCAGAATGCCGCATTTGAGGGTGTCGTAGGTGTCGATGAGCAGGATCAGGTTCTCGCCGTGATGGGTGTTGATGTAGTCCACGAAGGCTTTGTGCTCGCCTTCGACAGTGCTTCCGTAGGAGGTGACGAAACTGTGGGCCATCGTGCCGGTGGACGGCACGCCGTTGAGCACTCCGGTGAGGATGTTTGACGTGCTGGCGCAGCCTGCGATGATCGCCGCCTTGGCTCCGTAGATGGCGGCCCAAGGCCCGTGCGCCCTGCGTGAGCCGAACTCGCTGACCGGACGGTTGGTGGCGCGGCAGACCCTTGAGGCTTTCGTGGCCACGGCCATCTGGTGGTTCATGATGCAGAGCAGGGGTGTCTCCAGAACCTGAGCCTCGATCAGAGGAGCCTCCACGGTGATGACCGGCTGGTTCGGGAATGCTATCTCGCCCTCGCGCATCGCATGGACATTTCCAGTGAACCTCATGGTGGAGAGGTATTTGCGGAATCCGGCATATTCATCGCCGGGGAGGAACCTTTCGTAGAATTCCGGTTCGGCATTGCCAATGTTCCGGATGCACTCGATCGCTTCCTCGACACCGCTCACCACAGCCCAATTGTTGTTCTCGGGGGCTTTCCGGTAGAACATGTTGAAGACGGCGACGGCATCCTTCCTGCCGGTTTCGTAGAAGGATCTGCCCATCGTGTACTGGTACTTGTCGGAGCAGTAGGCGAAGTCTTTCACCTCGATTCCATGTTTGGATTCCATTTCCTTATCGGTTTTTTGTTCACTGTCGATTTCTACGGATGCCGTCTTCCTCAAGAATGATGTCGAGGATCTGTCTGGCGGAGGTGTCGTCGCCGGAGGTGATCAGTTCGATGTCGGGCGTTGAGGTGGCTTCGATGGTTGGTGAGCCATGCCGAACCACAGGCTCGGCCATCTTGTCAACTGGCAACCCCTCCTCCCTCATCACTTCAATCAGATGTCTGGCCACTGCGGGAGCCGGATCGATGATCTGCACCTCCGGTCCGGCGATCCTTTGGATGACATTCCGCAAGAACGGATAGTGCGTGCATCCCAGCACAATCCTGTCCGCCCCCGCGTCCAGCAGAGGCCGGAGACTTCCGCGCACAGTCTCCTCCGCCTGCGGTCCGTCCAGAATCCCGTTCTCCACAAGTTCCACGAATCCCTGCCCCACATGCTCGACGATCTTCACGTTGTCTTCGTAGAATTCCTTGGCGGTCAGGTATTTGGTTCCCTTGAGCGTCCCTGCTGTCGCCAGCACTCCGATCACTCCGGTCTTCGAACTGAACGCCGCCGGCTTCACTGCCGGTTCCATTCCGATGAACCGGACGGGATATTCATCCCTCAGAGTCGAGATCGCCGCCGCCGTGGCCGTGTTGCACGCCACCACAATGATTTGCGCTCCCTGCGAGAGGAGATGTTCAGTAATTTCCCTGCTCCTTCCCTGAATGAACTCCGGCGTCTTCTCCCCGTACGGGCAGTTGGCGTTGTCGGCGTAATAGACAAACCTTTCCCTCGGAAGAACCTTCAGGATCTCCCTCAGTACGGACAGTCCGCCCGAACCCGAATCGAAAATGCCGATCATCGCTGAAAAATAAATCGATCAAAGATACAACAAAGAAACGAAAGAAGAAGAAAATTGAATATCTTTGCGTGATTGCGTCCGCTTTGCGGACCTGTTCAGAAATCGGGAATGCAATGAATATGAATATGAAGACAAAGAATCTGTGTGGCGTCACGGCATTTTGGGCGGCGGTGATGCTGGGTCTTGCGGGATGCGGGAAAGACAATGTGGAGAACATGATAGAGAAACCCGCAGATGAAGAGAAGGTGGAGGCTCCGAGTCCGGAGGTCTCCAAGGCGGATCAGTTCGCGATTGATGTGCTTGGAACATATTACCTTTGGAACGAGGAGATTGAGAAGGATCTTGTGAGGTTGGATCCGGACACGTGCAGGATGCCGGCTGACGTGGTGGAGAGCATCCGTTACCACGAGAACGGCAAGGAGGTGGACCGGTGGACGGTTCTGACAGATGATCTGGAATCCTTCTCGAATTCGGTTCAGGGACTGGGGAAAACCTATGGGTACGACCTTCAGGCCGGAAGGATAAGCAACAAGGACGGGGAGTATTTCCTTGTGGTGACCTATGTCAGCAACGGAGGTCCTGCCAAGGAGGCCGGACTCAAGCGCGGGGATGTCATCATCACCCTTGACGGCAAGGCCATCACCGCCGACAACATCTACGACGCTTTCTACACGTCTTCGGTGCGTCTTGGAGTGACGGCGGTCTCGGACGGCTACATAGGAAAGGACGTGAGGGAGGTGGAACTTGTGGCCGCGGACATGTACGAGGATCCTATTCTCGTGACCGGGACTTTTGATGTCAATGGAAAGAAGATCGGCTATCTTGCCTACTCCGGGTTCGACCTGAAGTCCTCGCGGACCCTGCCGGACGTGTTCCGCAGCTTCAAGGACGGGAACATCGATGAACTGATCATCGACTTGAGGTACAACGGCGGCGGCTATGCTTTCACCGAGAACGTTCTGGCCTCGATGATCGCCCCGGAGGCCAATGTCCTGGCCGGAGACGTGTTCCAGACGGAGGTTTACAATTCCATTCTTGCAGCGGCTTGGAAGGAGCAGGGAATAGACACGAACACCTATTTCTCGACAATCCATGAAACTTCTATGAAGAATGAGGAAATAAGTGTGGATGTTTCGGATGCCAATCCGGGAGTGAAAAAGGTCTATGTCATAGTGACCGGAGGCTCTGCTTCGGCTTCAGAGGGACTGATCGTCGGGCTGAAGCCGTACATGGACGTGGTTCTTGTCGGACAGCAGACCTACGGGAAGTACTGCGCCGGAATCCTGCTTGCCCCGGAGGATTTCTATACCGGCAGATATGACTTCTCGTTGATCAAGGACTGGGGAATGTACGTGATGATCAGCAAGTTCGCTGATCGGGACGGCAACAACGCATCGATTCCGGACGGCATTCCGGTGGACATTGAGGCTGAAGATGATCCGTTTGACGGTTGTCAGCTTGGAGACGAAAACGAGACCATGCTGAAAGCCGCCCTCCAGGCCGCAGGAAAGGTCTATCCTGCGACTGCTTCGGCGACGCGGTCATATTCAGGGAACTTCAGGCTTGCCCCTCTTGACCACGGTGCCCCGAGAGGCATTCTCATCAAGACGGATGTCCCGCCGTTGAGGTGATCCTCCCGGCTCGGGGAGGACAACACATATGGGGTGGCTCCGTGGCAAGGACAACAGGGATGCGTGGCGAGTTATGCGGTGTGCGCTAAATGGCCTCTCGAAAACTCATCCACCCACACAGTCACACACCATGTCTACACACACAGCAATAATATTCCGGACACACGTGGGAGATAGTCCAATCATTCTCAGAAAAAAAGCAATTTTATCATAAGGTGATTATCATAAAATGATAAATATTATATCTGTAATGTAGTTGTGAATTGCTTTCAGATTTTGTATATTCATTCTTTGAACACAATTTGCTTTGTGTAGAACGTTTAGATATAGCAACTTACGGGTAGTGTTCAAGGCCTAAAAATCCGGTGGAAACCGGATTTTTTGGTTTTGGCGAGTGGGTTTTCAGAATAACTCCAACTGGATGCCTTCAAACAAATCAAAATAGCTTCTTCAAGATAAGTGTAGAATCAGGGAGAAAATCATTAAATTCGCAGGAATATTTTAAAATGGAGAGCAGATGATACTGAAGGATCAGATTGAGGCTCTGCATCAGCGGTTGGAGACGTTGGGGAGGTGTCTTTGACATCCCCGGCAAACGTGGGCAGGTAGCCGCATTGCAGAAGAAGACGGAGTCTCCGGACTTCTGGAACGATCCCAAGTCCGCCGAGGTGTTCATGAAGAACCTGAACGGCGTGAAGTCTTGGGTGACAGGATTTGACAAGGCTTCCACCGATGTGGATGACCTTGACGTGTTGTACGATTTCGCCAAGGAAAGTCTCGGCGGAAGCACGGACGAGACCGTCACCACAGTGGAGACGCAGGAACTTGACGAGGCTTATTCAAAGGCGGTCGAGGACATCGAGGCGTTGGAACTTCGGAACATGCTGGGCGCGGAGGGGGACAACCTCGGTGCCGTGCTGACGATCAATTCCGGAGCCGGCGGCACGGAGGCGAACGACTGGAGTTCGATGCTGATGAGGATGTACATGCGCTGGGGAGAGAGGAACGGCTACAAAGTGACCGTCACCGACTTGCTTGAGGGCGATGAGGCGGGAATAAAATCGGCCACGATCCAGGTCGAGGGAGACTACGCCTACGGCTACCTCAAGGCTGAGAACGGAGTCCACAGGCTCGTGCGGCTTTCCCCGTTCAATGCCCAGGGCAAGCGCCAGACCACATTCTCGTCCGTTTTCGTCTATCCGCTGGTCGATGACACGATCAACATCGAGATCAATCCTTCGGATTTGGAATGGGACACGTTCCGTTCAGGCGGCCACGGCGGTCAGAACGTCAACAAGGTCGAGACCGGCGTACGTGTGCGGCATATTCCTTCAGGGATAGTCGTGGAGAACACGGAGTCACGCTTCCAGCAGGACAACAGGCAGAACGCCCTGCGCATCCTGCGGTCAAGGCTTTACGATCTTGAGCTGAAGAAGCGTCAGGAGAAGCAGGCCGAGATTGAAGGCACGAAGAAGAAGATCGAGTGGGGCTCACAGATCCGTTCCTACGTCCTGCACCCGTACAAGATGGTCAAGGATCTGCGTACCGGCCATTCGACCGCAGACACCCAGGGCGTGCTTGACGGCGACCTGAACGAGTTCATGAAGCTCTACCTGATGCAGGAAGGCTCCGGCGGCGCGACCGCCCCGATTGAGGACATTGACTGATTGGTCTTGAATTATAAAGAGAGAGGCTTGTACGGGGACTCCCACTACTGTAGTGTCTTAATGACATTCTTAAAATCAACGGTTTATAACCTTTGGATACAAAGAAGCAAGCTTTACCCTCGCATCCTTCGTTTGGAACTGCCAGACTATCCGGCTGTCCGCATTGTTTCTGTCCGATTCCCACGCAGAGAGTTCTGTGCGCAGTTTCTCAATGTTGTCAATTCGCCGTGACAGGCTCTGCCAAGTCATTCATCGACAGGCAGCAGTTTTTGCATAAACCATGAAGAGGATGACCGGAAAAGGAACTTCAGGTCATCCTCTTCAGCGCTCCGATGCTGATTGACGATTACGAGTCGGTGGACGAGGTGTTCGCCAAGACAGCTACGATGTCCGAAACAACATACAGTTGTTCGGACGGGCAAAAGCTACTTGCAGGGAAGTTCTGCCTACATTTCGGATTCAAATTCTAGCAATATTTCGAGCCGACTATATTCGCATACGATAAGTTAGCTCTGAGACTGGACACCTCCCTGTATTTTCCCGAAAACTCGCCACTTTTTCGGAATTAATCCCCGAAAAGTGGCGAGTTTTTCGGAATATTATCTATCTTTGCACAAAAGCAAAAGAAATGATAGAACGGACACAATCCCAAAAATTAAAATCGCTTATTGGCACAAATAAGGCTGTCACCCTTATGGGAGCGCGCCAAGTAGGGAAATCAACTCTTATCCATTCAATATTGGATGACAACGACAAGGTCTTGTGGTTAAATGGGGATGATGACGACGTGAGGGAATTATTTAAAAATATCAATTCCACCAGATTAAAATCGATAATTGGGAATAAACAGATAGTGGTGATTGATGAGGCGCAGCGAATTCCGGACATCGGACTGCGCATAAAACTTATTACCGACCAGATTCCAGGCGTACAGGTAATCGCTACAGGGAGCAGCAGTTTCGAGCTCTCTTCGAAAATAAATGAATCTCTCACCGGCAGGAAACGGGAGTTGAAACTGTTCCCGTTGACATTTGCGGAGATGGTAAGGCATACATCATTTCTGGAAGAGCAACGGATGTTGTCCAATAGAATGATTTATGGGTATTATCCGGAAGTAGTTTCTAACCCATCAGAAGAAAAAGACATTTTGAAAGAATTGGCTGAAAGCTACTTATATAAGGATTTGCTTTCTATTGACGGCATTCATAAAGCAGATGTGCTTGTCCGGCTTCTCAAGGCTCTGTCTCTACAGATAGGAAATCAAGTGTCTTACAATGAACTTGGAGTTCTGCTTGGCATAGATTCAAAGACTGTTGAAAAATACATATCTGTCCTCGAAAAAACTTATATTATTTTCAGGCTGGGCTCTTTCTCACGAAATCTGAGAAATGAACTGAAGACAAGCCGTAAGATATATTTCCGGGATCTTGGAATAAGAAATGCCGTCATTGGCAATTTTGCTCCACTGGAGAACAGGGCAGATTGCGGTGCCCTATGGGAGAATCTCGTCATCTCGGAACGATTGAAAGCCAATGAATATGATTCAGCATTCACTCAATCATATTTTTGGAGGACTAAAGACCAGAGCGAGATCGACTATGTGGAGGAGCGAGACGGGAAGTTGTCCGCATTTGAATTCAAGTGGAATCCTTCCAAATCCGGAGTAATATGTCCGAAATCCTTTACCCAAGGCTATCCCGAGGCCACATTCAAAGTAATTACCCCGGATAATATTGAGACCTTCCTTCCGCTCGCCGTATAATGGCGATCTCCTGAAAAGTATTGGCATATCTCTTATATTCAAGATGTAATTCGTTACCAAGTTGGTAATTAAGTGGATTAGCCGATACTGAAAATAATGCGTATCTTTACAAATTCTAACAAGAACTAATGCCAAAGAGCAACTTTGATACCCATCAACAGACCCGCCGTTCCGAGAAGAATGGTCTGGTCTGTGGTATCGTGCTTACCTCTGACTCTGCACAAGTCCAGTGCATAGACAGCGACAGCCGGTGCATACTGCGAGAAGTCGTCGATGGTCATCTTGTGGTCGATGTTCTCCTGCAACTCTTCCCTTATCTCGCTGTTCTGGTATTTCAGCCAGTCGCTTTCCAGCCCGATGATGCCCACGCCTATCAGGGTGGCGGGGACGATGAGATGCGTGGCTCTGCCCCTGTAAGGAGTGTGTGTTTACCCCGTCGTTCCCGGATATTGCCGTATCTACAGGGATGTAAAAGGAGCCGGACGGATATTCAGGCAATACTGCGGAGCTGTCTTTTCCCGTCAGAACTTGCGTATGAGCCTGTCCTGCGGATACCATAAACACCGACAGGACAATCAGTAATAATAACCGTAATCTTCTCATACTCCTACAATCCTTCGTCGTATTCCACTTCCGTTTGATGTTTCTTCCCTTTACCCGCACCGAACTGCCATGACACTCCGATGTAGAAGATACGTGGGTTACGCCGTTTTTCCACTTTCTGCTTCAGTTTCGGAGTATCGAGCGTATAGGATTTGCGGTAGGTGTCAAGCAGGTCGGTGACGGAGGCCAGCAGCGAGAGTCCTATGGATGGAATGTCGTATTTCATACCGAGGTTGATACGGCAATCGGCATCGCGGCGACCTTGCGGCACAAGCTGTGCGCCACGGAAACGGGCATTGAGCTGTACCATCAAATGGCGTATAGTGGTGAAGTTGGCATTGAGCAGCGTACTCCATGAAAAGGTGTCGCGCCGCTTGCTGAAGCCCAACCGTTTGGCATCTATCTGGTTGTAATGGCCGTTCACGTTCCAGTTCAGCGACAGCCAGCATGTCACAGGACAGTTCCAGATGAGTTCCATACCCGCGTTTTGGCTCGTGTTGAGGTTCTCCTTGGTGGTGAGCAGAACGCCGTCCTCTATGTAACGTGACACCTCTGTTATCTGGTTTGTCAGATAACGGTAGTAGAGCGTACTCATCAGCGACATACCGCCGTCAGTGCGCCACAGCCATCCGGCTTCCACGGAATGTATCTTCTCCGGTTTCAGGTCGGGATTGCCTGCCTGTAGGCTCAACGGGTTAATGCGCTCGGCAAAGGGGTTCATATCGCTACCCTCGGGACGGTTCACGCGCAGGCTGTAGTTCAGTTGCAACTCGTGGTGCGTGCCAAGACGATGCGAGGCGTACAGTGTGGGATAGATGTTGGCGTAATGCTGGCGCGAGTTTTGGGCAAGCGAGAGCAAGCGGTTCTCTATATCGGCGTATTCTCCGCGCAGTCCGACCAATAGGCTCCATACGCCGAAGTCGGCTTCTGCTGTGGCATAGAGCGAGTGGAGCGTACGCAGGTGAGTAAAGTCGCTACTGCGGTCGGCATTGGGGACGAATGAAATGCCGTCCCAATCGGCCACGAGATAGTTCTGCTCTGCCTGCAGATGCTCCATCTCATAGCCAGCCGAAAGTTTCATCCTGTCCGACAGGTGGTGCGCCCAGTGCAGCTTGGCGATGTGCAGGTAATTGGCGTCCCACACGCCCTCGTTGTCCTTTGTGTCGCCTGCCATGTTCTTCGTGTCGTAACGGTTCATCTCGTCTTCCGACTCGGAGGAATAGGTATAGTCCACGCCCCATTCGTTACCCTTGCCATAGTTGTGGGTGTAGCGCAGCATGCCTTCCCACATATTTTCTTTTGCCAGAGCGTCCCGGTCGCGCAGGTAGAAGTCCGTCAACGTACCGTCGTAATCAATGGTTTCCGATTCCACCCGTTCGTTGCGTTGGAAACGGCGGCGGTTGTAGCTTCCGGCTATCTCCAGTGCATCATGCGCCGTGAGTTCCGCGTTCATGCCGAGGCGGACGGTGTGCGACACGGGGCGGCCCAATCCGTATGTGGTTTGGTTGATGATGTCCGCAGGCGAGGTGCGCCGGTCATCTATGGTGCGGTCATAGCGGTCGTGGCGGTAGGTGTAGCCGCCGAAGAAGTTCACTCCCCTCAGCCCGTAGTTCAGGTTTATACCAGCGTTGTTGCGTCCGCTACTGCCTACGTTGCCGCTCAGTGTGCCGTTCAATCCGGCCTTCGCGTCCTTCTTCAACACGATGTTGATGATGCCGCTCACGCCATCCGGCTTGTACTCCGCCGAGGGGTTGGTGATGACCTCGATGCGTTCGATGCCGTTTGCCGGAAGCTGGTTCAGCGCATCGCCCCGTGTCTTGGCGTTCATCATCGCCGAGGGTTTGCCGTTGATGAGGATGGTCACGTTGTCGCTACCGCGCAGGCTCACCGCCCCGTCCATGTCCACCTCTACCGACGGGATGTTCTGCATTAGGTCGCTTGCCGAGCCGGACGAGGCCATCACATCCTGCCCTACATTGAAAACCTTGCGGTCGAGCCGTGCCACGAAGGTCGATTTCCAGCCTTCCACTACCACCTCTTCTAATGCCTGCGCATCATCCTCGATGCAGAGCGTGCCTACGTCCCATGTCCTGCCTTTCGCTACGGTGAACACCGCCGAGCGCACGGGCCGGTAGCCCACGAAACTACCTTCTATGTAATAATAGGTTTCTGGCTTTACTTCTGCCAGCCGGAAGCGTCCCGCCGCATCGGTCGTGCAACCGGTCACCACCTGTCCTGTTTCCGCTTCGTGCAGGGCGACGGTGGCGAACTCCACCGCCACGCCCGACGCTTTCTCCTTCACGAATCCCGTTACCGTGCCGCCCGTCTGCGCTACGGCAAGCTGTCCGATGAGGACAGCCATCATGCTGAAAATAATTCTTCTCATTGTCTTTACTTCTTTGTCATTAAATAACAACGACAAAAGTAAAAGACGATTTCGCAGGAATATTGAATTTGGCGGAAAGACGTGAAAATTTTATGGTGTTGCAATATGCACTGCGGGAAGCAAGAAACGCACATTTTTTCGATATTGCATGAATCATCCAGAAGTCTGACATCTGCAAAAGAGAGCTATCTCAAAGATTTCCTCAGTATGGGCAGACGGTAGATGATGTGTTCTATTGATAACAGAATGGTGACAAGGCCAATCTTGTAGTGCCACAGTCAGATGCCGGAGTTGGCTCCTTCCATGCCAAGCAGGGCGATGCCCGTAATGACCGCTGCGGCGAACACGGCAGAGAGCAACGCCGTGATAGGACTCTTCTTTCCTGATCCGCGGTTGAACCATGATTTGTACCAGCCGAAGTGCAACTTTATATGCCATGCGGCGAAAACGAGGAACAGCAGACTTGTCGCTACATTAGCTACCGCCCATTTGTGCCAAGTCTCGTGACTGTCACCGTGCCCGGCCATGTGCAGCATTACACCCGTAACAGCAGAAGACAGAAACGACACCATCAGCGACCAGTCTATCCTGAATATCTTCTTCATAATCATCTATAGTTGTCCGTTATTAAAATTCACAGTAAAACGATGCTCTCCTTTGATGAACTCATAGCACACTGTCCAGCCGTGGAAGTCGCAAACCGCCTTCACGATGGACAGACCTAATCCGTTCCCCGTCCGCAGTTTGTCGCTACCGGCAAAACGGCGGAACAGCGTAGCGGTGTCGAGCGGAATGTTGTCCGCCGAAGGGTTACTTACCGTCAGGCGGTTGTCCTCAATAAGGATGCGCACCTCTCTGCCGGACGCAGTGTGGCGGATGGCATTGACAACAAGGTTCTTCAGCAGGCTTTCCAGCAAGAAAGAATTGGCACTGAAGGTGGCCGACGGTTTCTCTCGGAGGTCGTCCGTCTTGACGGAAATGCCCTGCCACAGGGAATCGTACATATCCAACAGGCCGGAAAGGAGAGCGGCAATGTCCACCTCATCTTGTGCGGCATATTGCGCGTTATCAATCTTGGCAAGCAGGAGCAGGTTGCGGTTCAGACGGCTCAGGCGGGTGGTCATCCGGTAGAGGTCGGCCACAATCCGCATCTGCCGCTCGTTCATCTCCTCCTGCATCAGTAGGTCGAGCTTACCGCGCATCACGGCGAGCGGTGTCTGCTGCTCGTGCGAGGCGTTCTCCGAAAACTCCTTCTGTATGCGGAACGTCTCGCGGTCTTTCTCCATGAGCTGTGTCAGCGAACGGTTCAAGCTGTCGAACTCGCGGATGTCCGTCTTCATGAAGTGCGGGATGTCGCCCTGCGCGAGGTTGAACCGTTCCGTCTTGCGCAGGGTGTCGTCGAACGGATGCCACAGGCTGCGCATGGCGAAGCGTGCGGCGAGATAGTAGGAAAGACCCACGGCGAGGAACACAAGCAGGAATTGGAGCATCACGCCCGCCATGATGTCCTGTTCCAGGTCCAGCGTGGGGATGCCCTCCCCACGTTCCACCGACTCAATGATGTCTATCATATCTTCGGCATAGAAATGCCGGGTGATGAGGTAGAACAACGGCGTGGTCAGCAGGATGACGACGACCAAGCATGTGGCGAACTTCGTGCGTGTCTTGGCGAGCAATGTTTTCATTCCGGCATCCATTTATATCCCGTTCCGTAATAGGTCTTGATGCAGTCCGTCACCCCCACATCTGCCAGTTTGGCCTTCAGATTCTTAATGTGGGCATAGACGAAGTTGAAGTCGTCGAGCATGTCCGCCATGTCACCGCTCAAGTGTTCCGCCACCGCGCTCTTCGACACCACACGGCGGCGGTTCTCGATGAGGAACAGCAGCAGATCATATTCGCTCTTGGTGAGGTCTATCGGCCTGCTGCCCGCCGTCACCTTCTTGCTCAGGAGGTCGATGGATACCGCGCCACTTTCCAATGTATTACTGTTGGTGAAATTCTTGCGGCGCAGCAGGGCGAAGATACGCATTCCCAATTCAGGCAGGTGGAACGGCTTGGGCAGGTAGTCATCCGCCCCGATGCGTAGCCCCTCCACCTTGTCATCGAGCGAGTCCTTGGCCGACACGATGATTACGCCCGTCTGTGGCGAGTGTGTCTTGATGCGGCGCAGGACATCAAGCCCGCTGCCGCCGGGCAGCATCAGGTCGAGCAAGATGCAGTCGTACTCGTACACGCCTACCTTCATCATCGCATCACCGAACGTGAACGCCTGCTCGCAGAGGTAGTCCTCACGGCTGAGGTAGTTCACGATGGAATCTGAGAGCCGCCGTTCGTCTTCTATAATCAATAGCTTCATATGTCATGTCTCGATAATATACAGGTGCAAAGCTAACGGATAATTCTGTAGAGATTCTGATTTATTCATTATTTTTACAGAATTATCCGTTAGCTTTGCATCTGTATTACAAAAAGAAAGCCCATATGGAAATATTACGCCCTGCTGTCCGCCCCCTTTGCCGCACTGACAGCGCGATATTCGCAAAAATAGGTGTGAAAGACATTCCGTCCAACCTCGCTACCGCCATCCGCACCACAGTCATCCTGTTGCTGACATGAGGGATTTTTTTTCTGCCGCGGGCAGAATGCTATCAGGGAGGTGAGCCGCCCGACACTGGGTGGCGAGCGTTTCTTCTCAGACAAGGAGGTGTCGGCACGGCTGAAAGTGAGCCGCCGCACGCTTCAGGACTACCGAAACGAGGGACGCATTGCTTATATCCAATTAGGCGGCAAAATCCTCTACCGTGAATCCGACCATAGGGCTTCTTATTTGCAGCAACAAGGATGAGACTGAAGTCCGGTATGCATTCAGCGGCATCACAACACCGATGGGCGTGGCATCCTACAGCAATGTACAGATTAAGGAAATCCAGCAGCAACTCCCTTCCGTCGAAGAGCTGAAAACGCGCGTCAGGCTTCTGGAAGAAGAACTGCACAAGAAAAAGTAAAAAATCGTCTTGGAGTCCAGTTGGAGTCCAAGAACGGAACCGAAATATTCATAGACATTTGCACCGTGACCTCAAGACGAGGGCACGGTTCTTTTTTCTGTGGTCACAAAAGAAGGAGCCTTTATTTCAGACACCGCCTGCGGCATCTGCTCGAATGTAATCTTCTGTTCTGTAGAAGTCATTGCTTTGTCTTGTTTTGAGTTGAACAATGGCTGAGATTCTCGGTCTCAAAGAAATTGTCCGTCAGGCGCTTTCCCGCAGAGAGGAGCAGACTGCGGGCAGAGGATGAACCTTGCGGAGCTCTGCGAGTATCATCCAGACCATCCGGCTAAATCCACCATCTATGAATGGGTGGGACAGCATCGCATTCCGGTTCACAAGAGCGGAAAGAAACTGAAGTTTCTCCGTTCGGAGATTGACGAGTGGCTCTGCGGAGGCAGAAGCAGGATGCTGGAGGAACTGGAGCGTGAGGCTATGGAATATGTCCGCGGCAGAAAAGGAGGTCTGAAATGAGCGGAACGGAGAATATGGTCAGAGCCATTTCCAATCAGGAAAATACACTCATTTAGGTAGTGATATTTGAGGGGAATCATTAAATTTGCGGGATAATTGGCTGAAAAGAGTTTTTTAAATTTCATTAATATGGCAGAATTCAAATACGCTCCGATGTTCCAGCTCGGCCCGGACACGACGGAGTACTACAAGCTGACAGGCGAGGGCGTGTCTCTCGGCGAGTTCGAGGGGCATCCTGTCCTTAAAGTGGCTCCGGAGGCTTTGACGATGCTTGCGAACGCAGCTTTCAGGGATGTGAACTTCCTTTTGAGACCGGCCCACAACCGGCAGGTGGCCAAGATCCTGAGCGACCCCGAGGCTTCCGACAACGACAAATACGTGGCACTGCGCTTCCTGCGCAACGCCGAGGTGGCCGCGAAAGGCAGACTGCCTTTCTGTCAGGACACAGGCACCGCCATCATCCATGGAGAGAAGGGGCAGCAGGTCTGGACCGGCTTTGATGACGCGGAGGCTCTCTCCAGGGGCGTTTACAAGACCTACACGGAGGAGAACCTGCGCTACAGCCAGAACGCTCCTCTGGACATGTACAAGGAGGTCAACACGAAGTGCAACCTTCCGGCCCAGATCGACATCGAGGCCGAGGAGGGGATGGAATACAAGTTCCTCTGCGTCGTGAAGGGCGGCGGCTCCGCCAACAAGACCTACCTCTACCAGATGACCAAGGCCGTCCTCAATCCGGGCACCCTCGTGCCTTTCCTTGTGGAGAAGATGAAGACTCTCGGAACTGCCGCCTGTCCTCCTTACCATATCGCGTTCGTGATCGGCGGCACATCCGCGGAGAAGAACCTTCTTACAGTCAAGTTGGCCTCGACCCATTATTATGACTCCCTGCCTACGACCGGCGACGAGACCGGACGTGCTTTCCGTGACATCGAACTTGAAAAACAGGTGCTTGAGGAGGCTTACAAGATCGGTCTCGGAGCGCAGTTCGGCGGGAAGTATTTCGCCCACGACATCAGGATTGTCCGTCTGCCTCGCCACGGGGCGAGCTGCCCTATCGGTCTTGGCGTGAGCTGCTCCGCCGACCGTAACATCAAGGCGAAGATCGACAAGGACGGTGTCTGGATCGAGAAGCTGGACGACAATCCGACCCGGTGGATCCCTGAGTCGCTGCGTCAGGCCGGTGAAGGCGAAGGCGTTGTGGTCGATCTTGACAAGCCTATGGACGAGATCTGCAGACTTTTGAGCCAGTACCCTGTCTCGACCCGCCTGAGCCTTAACGGAACCATCATCGTGGCCCGTGACATCGCCCACGCCCGTCTCAAGGAAAGACTTGACAGAGGTGAGGATCTACCGCAGTACTTCAAGGATCATCCTGTCTTCTACGCCGGCCCGGCCAAGACTCCGGAAGGAATGGCATGCGGCTCGATGGGGCCTACCACGGCCAACCGTATGGATCCTTACGTTGACCTCTTTCAAGACCACGGCGGCAGCATGATAATGATTGCGAAGGGCAACCGTACCCAGGTTGTCACCGATGCCTGCAAGAAGCACGGCGGATTCTATCTCGGTTCCATCGGCGGTCCTGCCGCTGTCCTCTCCTACGAAAGCATCAAGAGCATCGAGTGTGTAGAATATCCCGACCTCGGCATGGAGGCCATCTGGAAAATCCGCGTGGAGAACTTCCCTGCGTTCATCCTCGTCGATGACAAGGGCAACGATTTCTTCAAGCAACTTGGACTGTGACCGGTATGAGGAAGATTCTTGTCTTTGCGCTGGCAGCCGCGCTGCCTGTACTCATGGCGGCACAGCCGCAGGCTTCTTTCAGGCTTGAATGGGCATCGACCGGCTCGCACTGCGTCATCGGTGGCGGCCCGTCTCTGGAATTTCAGAAAAAGGCGTTCAATCATTCAGCCTGGCGCGGCGAGAAAGTGTTCGCCCAGGCGGTGGTGTGCTCCGATTCTGAACTGAAGGATGTGACCCTGTCTGTCTCGGATCTTCGCGACGGGAAATCCGTGA
>CAVFMX010000003.1:0-12623 GCA_963623745.1 Bulleidia sp. | reverse complement strand
GGGGACGGTCACCGGAGTCGTGCGAGACGCGGCGACCGGCGAGGCTATCCCTTTCGCTTCCATCATGGAGAAAGGCACCATGAACGGAATCTCCTCGGGAGAGGACGGAGCTTACTCGATCTCCGTGTCCAACACGGGATCGTCCGTTCTGGTCTTCAGTTCTGTCGGCTATGTGACCACCGAGGTGCCTGTGTCCGGAAGGACGAGGATCGATGTCTCGCTGAAGGTTGACAATGTACTTGATGATGTGATCGTTGTCGCCTACGGTACGGCAAACAAGAAATCATTCACAGGATCAGTTGCCGTTGTTAAAAGCGATGATCTTGAACGCAGGACCGTCTCCAATGTGACAAAAGCTCTCGATGGTCTCGCTCCCGGCGTACAAGTGACTTCCGGTTCGGGACAGCCTGGCTCCGGTTCTTCAATAGTCATCCGCGGTTTCGGCTCAATCAACGCTTCATCGACACCTCTCTATGTTGTGGACGGGGTCCCTTACGATGGTGCGATTTCAGCGATAAACCCGGATGACATCGCCAGCATAAGCATCCTGAAAGATGCTTCCGCATCAGTTCTTTACGGAGCGCGCGGAGCGAACGGTGTCGTTCTCATCAACACGAAGAAAGGTAGCAGTAATGACACCACCGTTGATCTCAAGGTAAATTTCGGAGTGTCCTCACGAGCCATTCCGCGCTACGAGACCGTCGGTGTCAAGGATTACATGGAAATCATGTACTCCGCCTTCTATAATCAGTATGGCACAAATGCTGTCAATCAAATGTTGGGCGGATCGAAAGCGATCTTCGGCACTGACGGGATGTACAACCCTTATGATATCCCACTCGCGGAACTTTTTACAGAAGACGGGAAGGTTCGCGAGGATGCGACTCCACGCTGGAGCGAAGACTGGCTCGGAAGCATAACCAATAATGCCGCATTCCGTCAGGACTATGGAGTCAGTGTGTCCGGTGGCAGGGAGAACACTCAATACATGTTCTCTTTAGGCTATCTTAATGAAGACGGTGTCCTTAAGACAACGAATTTCGAGAGATATTCAGGGCGCCTGAATGTGGACACTCAAGCCAAGCCATGGTTTGCAGCCGGACTGAGCGCAAACTTTGCGAAGACATCGTCAAATTCTTCCCAGACATCGTCGAGCGCCTCTTCCAATGTGTTCTATTCAGCACAGAACATGGCTCCTATCTATCCTGTCTATCAGCGCGATCCTGCCACTGGAGAATTTGTCCTCGATGCCAATGGGAACAAGCAGTTTGACTATGGTGAATCACGCCCTTCAGGACAGCAGACCGACTTCAACAGTGTCGCCACATTGTACGATGACAAATATTCCGCCGACACCTACTCCCTGTCCGCACGCACCCACATCGATTTTATGGGGATTGCCGGCCATTGGACCGAAGGCATCAAATTCCAGACAAATTTCGGCACGGACTATTACAACTCTCAGTCGATGGTCTATTACAATCCTGATTTCGGCAATGCAGCATCTGTCGGCGGACGCATCCAGAAGGCAAACACCACATCGCTGGGCTACACCTTCAATCAGCTGCTCTCGTACAATCGGACATTCGGTCTTCACAACATAGACCTGCTCGCAGGACACGAATACTATGCCTTCAAGACTTCCGCCCTGTCCGGACACAAGACCGGACTTCCTGGAGCCGGAATCTATGAACTCGACGCGGCGGCCGTGATCGTCGGAACGGGCAGCTCCACGGACGTTGACCGCATCGAATCAGTCCTTTCGCGTGTCGGCTACAACTACAATGAGAAATACTACCTGTCAGGGAGCTGGCGTACGGACGGATCCTCCCGCTTTGCCGCCTCTAAGCGCTGGGGTAACTTCTGGTCCGTAGGTGCATCCTGGAGAGTGTCTCAAGAAGAATTCATGAAAGGTCTGGCATGGATGGACAACCTGACGTTGAAGTTCTCCTACGGCGTGCAGGGTAACAACAGCGTCGGCTCATACTACGCCTATCAGGCTTTGTATGACACATCGACACCAAATGCCACTCTTCCGGGAGCCACACTCAACGATGTCGCGAACGCAGATCTGACTTGGGAGTCCAATCATAACCTCAACACCGGACTTGAGGCCAAACTGTTCAACCGCATTGACCTCAGCGCCGAATTCTACAACCGCAAGACCACGGACATGCTTCTCAGTTACCCTCTCCCGACATCTTCTGGCTTCTCAAGCTACTACCGCAACTCCGGGGAGATGCGCAACAGGGGTGTGGAGTTTGCTGTCACCGGGTATATCTTCGACACTTCCGACCTTCAGTGGAGCGTGACATGGATGGGATCAACCGTACACAACAAGGTTCTGAAACTCACGGATGACGGCAAGGACATCGTCGGTTCGACGCAGATCATAAGAGAGGGAGAGGAACTCTATTCATACTATGTGGCACGTTCGGCCGGAGTGGATCCGCTGACCGGTGAGAAGATGTATTGGGCAACGGATGACGATGGTAACGATTACATCACGAAGTCCACAACCGTGGCTCAGAACAACCGAATAATCGCTGGCAGCAGGATGCCGGATCTTTATGGTTCCTTGTCAACCGCATTCCGCTGGAAAAATCTTGATTTTGCTCTTTCGACAAACTATTCTATCGGAGGCAAGAACTATGATGGAGTGTACTACGGATTCATGAGTTGTTACTATGTTTCCGAGGCGAAGCACAAGAACATTCTGCGTGCATGGAGAAAGCCTGGAGATGTCACGGATGTCCCGAAATATGCAATCGGAGAAACTCCTATTGTCACTGATGACAAACTGATTGACGCATCGTATTTCTCGATTAAAAACATAACCATCGGCTACACTCTGCCGAAACTGTGGACCTCAAAAATCGGATTCAAGAGCGCGAGGATAGCCGCATCTGTTGACAATCTTTGCATATTCACACATCTTAAGGGCATGGATCCTCAGTATTCCCTTACCGGTGGGACAAACTACAGCTATGCTCCTACAAGAACAGCATCATTCAGTCTCGCTCTCAAGTTCTAATCATTTCTAAAGAGGATAATTATGAAAAAGATACTTAATATTTTGGCCATGGCAGGGTGCGCGGTGCTTTTGTCCGTGTCCTGTTCAAAAGAGGTTCTGGACACCGCACCGGCAGGTTCTCTTTCCGGGGCGGAGATCTTCGCAGACTCGCAAAAGGCACAGAGTGCGGTGGATGGCATTTACAGGCTGATGTACACAAACTCATGGAGTGCCTCATGGGCCTCGGAACATCCCGGACTCGCCGGTTTCACCATTGTGCGCTCGCTGATGGGAGAAGACCATCTCCAGTATTCAGCCGGGAACGGATGGTTCTACTATGACTATTCTTTCGGTGTGGCTTCCGACTGGACACATACAAGCGGGCGTCAATACGGAACCTGGAACATGTTCTACACTTTCATCTCGCAGGCTAACTACATCATTGATGCGGAGGAGGCCTTGAAGAAAGATGCCACCGGACAGAATGTTCTCGGGCAAGCCTATGCGATAAGGGCATTCTCTTACTATTGCCTTTACGAGTCATTCTGCCAGGGCAATTACACCGAGAATAAGGACAAACCTGGAGTCCCGGTTTACACGAAAGGGACAGACAAGGACACCAAAGGTGTCGGACGGGGAACAATTGAAGAACTTTTCGGGCAAATTGACGGAGATTTCCAAAAATCTATCGACTACTTCAAAGCGTCCGGTCTGGAGCAGAGTCATCCATCGCATATCGATATCCATGCCGCATACGGTCTTTGGGCCAGAGCTGCATTAGGACAGCAGGATTATGAAACCGCCGGATCCTGTGCTGAGGAAGCCCTCAAGAAACCGGGGCTTGAGCGCGTGGCGAGCATCTCCGAACTTGGGTCATTCAACAACCGCAACGTGAAGGACGTGATGTGGGCATTCGAAATAACGGCAGATCAGACAGCACTGTATGGCGGCTTCATTTCTCACATGGCAAAGGACGGGACATACGGGAAAAACGCACCACAATGCATAGACTATTGGCTTTACGAAAATGGAATGACGGACACGGATGAACGTCGCGGCTGGGCGGAAAAGACAACGCCAACACGGGGGTACTACTATTATTGGCAGACAAAATTCGGCTACCAGAACGCTTCCACCGGTGTTGCGGACATAATAAACCTTCGCGCGGAAGAGATGCTCCTCACATTGGCGGAATGCAAATGCCGCAAGGGAGAATATTCCGAAACAAGAGCGCTGCTGCAGGAATTGTACGCAAAGCGCTATACCTCCGGAAGAGACATCTCCGGCTTGGCGGACTCTTACAATGTGAGCCTTGACACCCATGCGGCACCGACCTCTCTCCTTGACGAGGTTCTGCTCCAGCGCAGGATCGAGCTTTGGTGCGAGGGCATGGGACGGACACCGGATCTGAGGCGGTTGAATTTGGGCTATAGCCGCTCAGAACTTCAGCCGGAGGCGGTCACCAAGCAGCCGAACGATCCTGATTTCATTCTGTCCATTCCGCAGAAAGAGTTTGACAGCAATGATGCCCTTGACCTGTCGAAAGACCAGAACTAAACATCGGGTTTCACATTTTAATAAGAACTGGTATGAAAAAGATAAACACAGTATTTTTGTTCCTCGCCCTCATTCTGGCATCATGTTCAGGTGATCAGAAGATGACAACCTATCCGGCAAGAAGCGACGAGGCTTTTTTTGAGGACACGGAGTACAGTTACACCGTGAGCGCGGATCTTGAGGATTCTTATGACATTGAGGTTTTGCGCGCGAATCCGTCAGGGAACTCATCTGTCGGCGTGGAGATTGAAGTCGGTGACCCGGATCTCCAGAGCGCCTTCTCGGCACCGCAGTATGTCGAATTCACGGACGGAGAATATGCCTCATCGGTAAAGGTTTCATTTGACCGGTCAAAGTTGACAGTAGGGGTTGAGAATGCCGTGACTGTTAAGCTCCTGTCGGAAACGAAACTTCCGTATGACACGGAATGTACTTTCATAGTCTTGAGGGATTACACCTGGAAAGAATATGCGAAAGGCACATATTCATCGGGGCTCTTGTACATGATCTTCGGGGGAAAGAAGTCTTGGAAACAGACACTGGAAGTCGCGGAAGAGAATCCGGCTCTTTACAGAATTGCGGATCTGTACCATAATGCCGGCACAAGTTATTCAAAGGCCGGCTACAACATGACATTCACTTTGGATGATTCGGGCGTCATCTCGTTCACGAACACTCCTGATGAATATGGCGGAGTAAGTGTCCCTTCCGGTTTCTTCCATCCGACCTATGGACTGCTTTCCATGTACATCGATCCGGATCCCGACTACACCGGATATGATGCAACGACCAAGACCTTTACATTCTGCTGTTGCGGAATGGTGTCACTGGGGCAGTTGCTCAATTGGTCCTACGACACTTTTGTCCTGGTATAGCAAAGCAAGCAAACACATCTGACCGGTCGGACAACCCGACCGGTTTTTTCATCAGCACCGACTATCGAAAGTTTTTCACTAATCTTGAAGCGACCGCATCCTCCGCCATCCACTCTTCAATGATTCGTCCGGAGAAAAAGACAATCCGAAGGTCTGGAGCTTTTTCTTCGGGATGCGAAGCACCGTTGACCGTGGCTACAAGGAAAAGAGACAGTTGAAGATCATTATCTTTGCATCCGAGAAATTTGTACTGACATGACTGAATATGAAAAGATGCTGAAAGGAGAGGTTTATAGCGCTGTGGACGCTTCTCTTCTTAAAGAACGGAATGCCTGTTCGGAACTATGTTGGGAGTATAATCAGATAAGACCAACGGATCTCAAGGCAAGGAACGAGAAACTGAGGCAGATTCTCGGAGAAGCGGATGATGATATAGCCATTAATCCGCCTTTCCATTGTGACTACGGAAAACAGATCAGTGTCGGCAAAAGGTTTTTCGCGAACTTCAATCTCGTTATCCTTGACGAGGCTCCCGTGACGATTGGCGATGATGTCTTCATCGGACCTAATGTGGGTATCTATACCGCCTGCCACAGCACCGATCCGGAAGAACGCAACACGGGACAGGAATGGGCTAGACCGGTTGTCATCGGCAGGAACTGTTGGATTGGCGGCAATGTGACAATTCTTCCCGGTGTGACGATAGGAGAAGGCTGCACCATCGGTGCCGGAAGTGTTGTGGTGAAAGATGTCCCTGCCCATAGCGTCGCCGTAGGCAATCCCTGCACCGTAATCCGGAAACTCAATGATTGACAATCAAATGCTCCGAAATGGCCACCGAGGCCGTTCTACCATTCAATTGAGTGTGGTACCATAATAAAAAACAAGTCACGATGAAGAACTTCCGCCGGTTCCCTGAGGTTGAAGCAAGCATCATCATCTTAGTCGTGACAGTCTTTTCTCAAGGAGCGCTCTGTACAGGCTCTTGTCTCGTCGGTGAGGGAGGATCTGTCCAGAATCTCAAACCAAAGAGTTTTTTTGAAATCATTCTGTCAATGATCCACCTGCATGTCTTGTTTTCAATTCCGGCCGCAGTCATAGCCCCTTCGAATGCTGACCTGTCAAGCCCTGTCATGTCATCCTTATCCTCCATCCCGCTTCCGACCAAAGGCAAGCCAGTTCGTCTTTGTCTTCAATCCCTGTCAGGAGTACCGCAAGCAGGTCGTATGCCGGTGAAAGGACGTAACCGCAACCATTGGCTGAAATCAAATCTTGCAGTGCATGTCTGAATTGCCGGTTATCCAGGGGAACAGCACAATTCCCCAAAAGTGCTGGACATCCAGAAGCGGAGCACAGGAGAGCCTGTTCACCACGGCGATCTCAAAATTCCGTTTATAGCAAAGGAGGATGGCTTCAGCGCCACCCTCCTTTTATGTGAAAATTCGGCAGATTATAAATCAATTGTCAGGAACAAAGTACTCATATTGGTATCCGCAACTGCCTGCGGACACATAGTACTGGCCATACAGGAAGCAACTGTAGTCCTCATATATTCCACTTTCATAACCGTATTCTGTTATCCAACTGCCGTCGCCCTGCCAATAGCCGATATCCCTGATGCTGAGCGATCCGTACTTGCTGTGGATGAGTCCTGTGCTCTGCGCAGGAATACGGGCGAACTGATAGGTGCCGTCATCATCCGTCGCGGACAGGTCAATGGTGAAGAAACAGAGGTTATTCCCGGCACCATAAAGATCCTTCAAGCGGTACTGGCTCTTGTCCTCATCCTGCTGCTGTAGGGCCACACCTTCCTTTGTGCTTCCCACAAGCGCTTTGGAGAATGAATTATCGAAGTAATAAGTGCCCGTGCATAGAGTGTTCCATTTAAGACCGGTGAATGAGACCGAGGACATTGACTTGGCACCGTTGCCGACAGCCACCGCAGTGATGACGTTCTCGTAATACAGGCTCTTGACAGTCACGTCGGCGACCAGAGAACCGTCAAAAGGATTCTCCTCAACAGTCAACTTCGTACCGTTTGCCACAACATATTCCGCATAAGCCTCGTCCGAAAGATTGCGTCCGTCTTTTTCGGATTTCAGTTCGGCGAAATAGTAAACATCCGTGGTGGCATTGTTCGCTGCGAAGCGTACGACCGCATCGCAGTCAGGATCATTCGGGAGTTCCGCTGAAAATGCCTTGAGGACGACATTCGGAGCCGAATCATGCCCCGCCGCGGTGCCGTATTTGTCTTTCTCGCAAGAGATCAGGCCCACCGCGAGAGCGAGACTTGCCAATACATAAAAATATCTTTTCATAATTCCAATGCTTTTATTTACCAAACAAACTCTTCTGAGTCCTCCGTAGGCATGATAGGGGTAGGATTCTGGATAAGTGCGGAGTTGTAGTTGGATTCAGTTCCGACGAAGCAAAGTGTCATCCATTGAGGGGTCTTGGTTTCATTCCAACGATACCCTTCAGGGTGATTGGTCCCGGCATAACTACGGATGATGCCGGCTCCGTAACGTTTGACATCGAAAGTGGCCAGACCTTCTCCCCAGAACTCCACACGGCGTTGCCACCAGCATTCCTGCTGGAAGGTGTTGGCTCTTGTGGCATAGTAGGCGTCATGATGGGTGCCATACTCAAAGTTAGGGTCACGCTTCTTCGCGAATTCGGTAAGAAGGGTCTTGCCGCGGCTTTCATCCTGCATGCCGGCGGCTTCGATCTCGATGAGTTTCATCTCCTCGACTCTCATCATAGGGACAGCGACCGTGAACGCGGCATACTGATCAGCGTGCTCACCATCCTTGGGACGGAACTTAACCGGGATTCCTCCGACGCTTCCTTTTGATGATTTTGTGTAGCCAGTTTTGTACAGGCCTTCCGGAGAGTCGGAATATTTGCCCAGCGCTTCGATGATTTCAGACTCTGAACCAAGATCGTCAATTGCGGGATCCACCCAGCACATCCTGCGGAAATCAGTGTCCGGGATGGTAGAGAAAAGGTGTGCGTCAATCCTTTTAGGTCCTACATAATTCGCCGAGTATCCACATTCGGACTCTGAAACTTCGACGATCATCTGAGAACCCCAGCTGGAGTCGCCATCGTTGAGCTGGATGTTGTCGTCCGTTGACTTGTAGGTCATGGCGAATATCCACGAGTCGTTAGGCGTGTTGAAACCGGTCTTTTGGTCGGTGTACTGCTCCGCCGTAAGCTCCGTGTAGCCATTCTGTGCGAGTTTTGCGTACTTCTCGGCGTTGGCCCAGTCTTCCATTGTCAGATATGCGCGGGCTTTGAGTCCATACACCACAGACTGATCCGGGACATATTTGTCAGAGCGGGTGTACCCGTCAAGGTATTCCTCGGCGAGATTGAGGTCATCAATGATGTGACCGAAGATCTCTTCATTTGTGGCGCGAGGATTGTGAGTACACTCTTCCACAAGAGTCTCCTCTGTAATGTATGGAACGGTGATTGCAGACTTGTCTTCGCCGTAGGTCTTTTCCGAATACATTCTGGCAAGATCCATAAAGAACATCGCCCGCATCGCAAGCGCTATGCCTGCACCGGCCTTTTTGGATTCCGCCGGATCGCTGTTATACATGGAGAGAACGGTGTTGCAGTTCTTGATCCACTTGTAATAATATGTCCAAGGGAGCTGACAGATCGCATAGCCCGGTCCAAGACCTGTGCCGCAGGTGTACCAAGTAGTGTACCATTCACTGCTTGAAGCCTCGCAAACGATATCATTGCCCATGACATCTCTCTGAAGATAAAAAGAAGGATAACCGAAATCCCAAGGATACATGTTGGACCCGCTATAAGTGAAAGATCCTGTAAGTGAGTTGGTTATGGCATCTACAAAATTATCGTACGCACCCGGAGCCTTCGCTGCCTGATCCACGGTCACACTGCTGCCCTGAGGCTCGATTTCCTGAATACATCCTGTAGCGGAAGCGACAGCGCAAGCCACAACTATGAAAGCCTTGATTATATTTTTCATATTCAATTCCTCCGAAAATTAGAATGTCAACTGAACACCTGCGGAAACGGTGCGTACCGGTGAGTACACAGCGACATAGGTGTTACCTGAATAAGAATAACGAGGGTCAAGCCCCTTGCGTGCCGACCAGAACCAGAGATTCTCGCCTGCGGCATAGACTCTTGCCTTGGAGATCCCCTTGACGAGGT
Source organism: Bulleidia sp. (assembly GCA_963623745.1). Lineage (GTDB taxonomy): Bacteria > Bacteroidota > Bacteroidia > Bacteroidales > UBA932 > Cryptobacteroides. The sequence goes on along the minus strand of CAVFMX010000003.1, from coordinate 2,984 downwards.
TCTTCGGGAGAGTGTAACCTACCGTGAATGACTGGAAGTTGAGGTAGCTGGAACTGATGAGCCATCTGTCGGAGTCTCCCGTTGAATACTGATCGCCATAGTACCATCTTGGAATGGAACTGGAGGTGTTGTTTACAGACCAGGCTTTCTTCCAATCTTTGTGGAAGGTGGAACCGGCACTGCCTGAATTTTCCCAAGGACTCATATAGCTCGCGTAGCGGGTATCGTACATCTTGCCTCCGATCTGATAGTCGAAAGTGGCGGAGAAATCAAATCTGCCGACTCTGAGGTCTGTGCTGAATCCGCCGAAAAGCGTAGGCAGCATTGTGCCGAGTTCGTAATAGGTGGCGACATTAGGATTGGTGGTGACTTGGTCGGTAAGAGTACCCGGCCTGTCTGTCTTCCCGCCAAGAGAACTGTCAACATAGTAGAGAGCTTCTCCGTTCTCGTTCACACCGGCATACTTGTGCCGGAAAGCGTTGTAGAGCGGTCCGCCGACCTTGAACCATTGGCTGCTTTCGGTGAAACCTTCGTAGCCGTTGTCCGGATCAACCATCTTCGACTCCGGGAGGCTGAGGATCTTGGTGGAGTTATGGGCTGTGTTGAATGACACATTCCAGTCAACATCCTTGGTGCGGACGATGGCCGCATTGAGAACGAGTTCGAAACCGAGGTTCCGGATGTCTCCCATATTCCCGTAATATCCGCGGGAACCGCTGTGTTCCGGAACAGATAGCCAGAACAGCTGATCCTGGGCAATCTTGTCATAAACGTCAAGGGATCCCGAGAGGCGTCCCTGCCAGAAACTGAACTCAGTACCGATGTTTATGTTCGTTGTGGTTTCCCACGTGATGCTTGGGTTGCCTATGACAGAGAAAGTCGGGGACATGGAATATGTGCCGGATTTGGAGAGAGTGTACATGTCCGTGTACCTGTTGCTGCCGATGCTGTCATTACCCTGCTGTCCGACAGAAGCCTTGATCTTCAGCATGTCAATCCAACTTGCATCAGAGAGGAAGTTTTCCTTGGATGCGATCCATGCAGCTCCGACAGACCAGAAATCTCCCCACCATCTGCCGTCTTCCTTCATGAAGTTTGAGGATGCGTCACGACGATAGGACACGGATGCGTGATATTTCTGGGTGTAGTTATAATGGGCGCTCAGGAAATAGCCTTCCACATTGTACTCTGACTTGTAACCGTATGAGTCATACTTGTTGGCCGTCGCGTTGATTTCCTGAATGTCAGGAGAGAAGAGTCCGCGTGCATCCGCCTCAAGATAATAGGTCTTTGTGTCGTAATACTCGTGACCCGCAAGTACATTGACGCTGTGATCTCCGAACGTGTCGTGATAGGACAGAGTCTGGGTGTTGTTGGTGCGGAAGCCGGTGCTCTGGTATTTGGTAAGTTCACCGTTCACCCCGACTTTCGGGCCATAAAGGGCGTTGTCATAGTGATGATAAAGGGTGCCGCCCCAGTTGATGGTGGACGTGGCGCTGAACTTGAGCCATGATGTGATGTCGGCATCCGCCGCGAATGTGGCGTTGAGCTGGTTGCCGATAGTATAATGGTCATTGTATCTGTTGCTTCCGAGAGGGTTGCCTGTCTGTAGGAAAGCACGGTTTACAGGATAGTTGCTTCCGGCCACGCCGTAGTCATACTGTTCGTTTCCGTTGGCGTCAACCCTGATCACAGGATTTCCGTTGGCATCGAGAATGCGCACATATGCAGGATAGATAGGGGCGATATGCGTCGTGTAGTACATCAGGTTGGTAGAGCCGGAGGATGTACTCATATTAGGGTTCGATTCGGTCTTTGAGTGGACATAACCGACATTGCCGGAGAATTTCAGCCACTTCTTCACCTGATAGTCGGCCTTGAGCCTGGCGGAGATGCGCTGATAGCCGGAGTACTGGATGATACCATCCTCATTGAGGTAGCCGAGACTCGCATAGACGGAAGTCTTGTCGTTGCCGCCGTTGATGCTGAGGTTGTACTCCTGACGGAGGGCGTTTTTGTATGCCAGGTCTTTCCAGTCGTCAGGCTGGAGCCAGTAAGTCTCATCGCCGGACTTGAGGGCATATCCGAGGGTTGCATTGGGATTGAGCTTACCGTCAATGCCGATGAGCTGTTGTCCGTCAGGCACGGTGTAAACTTGATAACCCAAGTAGTTAATCATATTCTTGTTCGCTTGCGCATTGGCCGACTCAAGTGATAATCCCTGATTGTAGTAATAATTGTTGAAGAGCTGGGCATATGAGGCCTCGTAGTATTCGCCAGGATCGGTGATTGTCTCATAGTCCTGTACGGCGCGGCTGTTCACACCCCACTTGGCGTCGAAGTTGACGACTGCGTCGCCGCTCTTGCTGCGCTTGGTGGTGACGATGATGACACCGGCGGCTCCGCGGGCTCCGTACAGAGCGGCCGAGGCGGCGTCCTTGAGGACGGTCACTGACTCGATGTCGCTTTGAGGAATGTTGGACAAGGATGCCGAATAAGTGGCTCCGTCAACGATGACGAGAGGTTCTGTGGACGCATACATTGAGGCGATACCGCGGATATTCACCGATCCCGCACCTGCTCCCGGTGCTCCGGAGGCACCTCTCATCTGGAGACCGGCAACGTTGCCGACAAGTGAGTTGGCGACATTGGAGGTCTGTCTCTTCTGGAGCTGGTCGGACTTCATGACTGAAGCCGATCCAGTGAAGGCCTCTTTGGTAGTGGTCCCGAATGCGACCACGATGGTCTCATTGAGCACGTTCTTGTCTTCCACAAGAACAACATTGATAGTCTTGCGACCGTTAGGAGTGATTCTCTGCTCTTCAAAGCCAATGAAAGAGAACACCAGAACACCATCTTTCGGAACATTAAGGGAATAGTTTCCGTTCAGATCGGTGTTCACTCCGACTGTTGTTCCGGAAACCAACACAGACGCTCCGACCAATGGCTGGCCACTTTCGTCCGTCACGGTTCCGGTCACAGTG
>CAVFMX010000002.1:853-8471 GCA_963623745.1 Bulleidia sp. | reverse complement strand
CCTTTACAGCGGTCTGGGGACTTGTTATTTCAAAACTAATGTGTCAAAGATGAGAAGTTAGCAAACGGCTGGCATTCCGCAAATAATCTTCCGAAGGAAATAGGAGGAATACGGAATATTTTGACTAACTTGCACGGTGTTTCGGGTCGGGAAACCTGCCTGAACGTTTTGCTTGACACAACTAAAAACATCAAGATCATGTCACTGAACAAAGTAATGCTGATCGGTAACGTTGGAAAAGACCCCGAAGTACGTTACCTTGACGGAAACAACCCCAATTCTGGAAGCGCGAAGGTGGCGACGTTCCCCCTCGCGACGACCGAACGCTACCGTGACCGCAACGGAGAACTCCGGGAGAACACGGAATGGCACAACATCGTGGCGTGGAGAAACTCGGCCGACGTGGCGGAGAAATACATCCGCAAAGGCACCCAACTCTTCATCGAGGGCAAATTGAGAACCCGTTCGTGGACAGACCAGACCGGGAACAAGAGGTACACCACCGAGGTTGCCGTTGACAACCTGCAGCTTCTTGGCAGGAAGTCGGACAACCCGGGGGCGCAGGACGGAGGCCAGAATCAGGGCGGGTACCAGCCGCAGGGAGCGGGCTACCGTCAGCCGACTCCTCAACAAACCCCTCGGCCGGTTCAGCGGCAGGCTCCCGAGAACCCGATCGAGGTTGCGGCGGCGGACATGCCGCAGGACGACCTCCCGTTCTGACATTCAAGAATATACGATTTCCATATATGAATTCAAGACTTGACGTGGTCCTTGGCCTCCAGTGGGGAGACGAAGGAAAAGGTAAGATTGTGGATGTGCTTGCAGGCCGCTATCCGGCCGTGGCGAGATTCCAGGGAGGTCCGAACGCCGGACATTCCCTCCATTTCGACGGCAAGAGCTTCGTCGTCCGCAGCATCCCTTCGGGAATCTTCCGGGAAGGCTCCACCAACATCATCGGCAGCGGTGTCGTTCTGGATCCGGTCACGCTTAGGGAGGAGTGTGCGAATGTGGAGAAGATGGGCATCAATCCGAAAGAGAAGCTGTTCATCTCTAGAAAGGCCAACTTGATCCTTCCTACCCACAGACTTCTGGACGCGGCCTACGAGGCTGCCGCCGGAAAAGGCAGGATCGGTTCTACCCTCAAGGGCATCGGCCCCACCTACACCGACAAGATCAGCAGGCACGGTCTCAGGGTCGGCGACATCCTCGCCCCTGATTTCAAAGAGAGATTCGAGAAACTCAAGGCAATGCATGTCCGGTTGCTCTCCGATCTGCATTTCGAGTGCGACCCGGACAAGGACGAGGCCGAGTGGATGAGCGCCATCGAGTTCCTGAAGGGATTCCGGCTCATTGACTGTGAGTATTTTGTCAACAGCTGGCTGGAAGACAGGCCGATGCTCGCCGAGGGCGCGCAGGGTTCGATGCTCGACATCGACTACGGCTCCTACCCGTTCGTCACCTCGTCCTCCACGACGGTCGGCGGAGTCTGCACCGGGCTTGGAGTGGCTCCATCAAAGGTCGGAAAGGTGTATGGAATCTTCAAGGCCTACTGCACCCGAGTGGGCAGCGGTCCGTTCCCGACAGAACTGTTTGATGAGACAGGCGAGAAGCTCCGTCAGGTCGGACACGAGTTCGGAGCCGTCACGGGCCGTCCGCGCCGCTGCGGCTGGCTGGATCTCGTGGCATTGAAGTACACCGTGATGATCGACGGCGTGACCGACCTCATCATGATGAAGTCCGACTGCCTGGATGACTTTGAGACCATCAAGGTCTGTACATCCTACAAGGTGGAAGGTGTTGAGACAGACCATGTTCCGTTCGACATCGCCGCACGGGTCGAGCCGGTTTACACCGAGTTCCCCGGTTGGAGGAAAGACCTTGCCGGAATCCGCAGGGAAAGCGGACTTCCGCAGGAATTCAAGAACTACATAAAGTTCATGGAAAGCTATCTCGGGGTTCCGATCAGCATGATCTCTCTCGGTCCTGACCGCGAGGCGACCATCGAGCGGTAGGCCCGCCCTTTAAAAAAATTAAAATTTTTATTGTAAATTTCAGAAAACTATGTACTTTTGCGTCTGAAAACGGGTTACGAGTAGTAGTATAGTTTTTATTTTTATTTATTATGAAGAAGGTATTTATGTCAGTTGCGGTTGTGGCTCTTATGGTAGCCGCTTCCGCTTGCGGTAACAACGCAAAGAAAGCAGAAGCCGGAGCAGAGGCCGCTGAGGCTGTTGAAGAGGCTTGCACAGAGTGCTGCGATTCAACAAAAGCCTGCTGTGATTCCACAAAGGCTTGCTGCGATTCAGTCAAGGCTGAGTAATTTCAGCCGGAACCTTTCGGGGGCTTTTTTGTGCGGTGTCCGGGTAAGAATCCCAGATGCTGCAATTTTTTTTGCCCGGCCGGCCTGACGAATGAAAACAACTGCGCTAATGAAAGAGAAAACAGTCTGGTTCTGCTCCAATTGCGGCAATGAGTACCCCAAATGGATGGGACGCTGTCCCGCATGCGGAGAATGGAACACCATGGTGGAGCAGAAAGTCGTCACCGGAGGATCCCGCAAGGCTCAGGTGGCGGATTCCGTGCCGGGATCCGGACGTAGACCGCAGATCCTGAAAGAGATAGACTCCAGCTCCGAGGTGAGGATTTCCCTGAACAACGGGGAGATCGACAGACTCCTCGGCGGAGGTGTCGTGGAAGGCTCGCTGGTGCTGATCGGAGGCGAACCCGGAATAGGGAAGTCCACCCTGTCGCTCCAGATCCCGCTGGGCTGCCCGTCCCTCAAGACGTTGTACGTTACCGGAGAGGAAAGCCTCCGGCAGGTGAAGATGCGTGCCGACCGGCTGGGCGGAGATGCGTCCAATTGCAGGATCTACAGCGAAACCCTGATCGAGAACGTTGTCGCCGAGGCTCGGGCCCTCGCTCCCGACCTGATGATCGTGGATTCTGTCCAGACGATGTTCTCCCAAACCGTTGACTCGACTCCTGGCTCCGTCTCCCAGATCAAGGAGGTCGCCGCCATCCTTCTCCGCTTCGCCAAGGAGACCGGCGTTCCGGTCATCCTGATCGGTCACATCACCAAGGAAGGCTACATCGCCGGCCCGAAGGTCCTGGAACACATCGTGGACGTGGTTCTGCAGTTCGAGGGCGACAACCGGGGTTCGTACAGGATTCTGCGCAGCATAAAGAACCGCTTCGGCTCGACCTCCGAACTGGCCGTCTTCGAGATGACAGGCAAGGGTCTTCGCGAAGTCTCCAACCCTTCCGAACTCCTGATTCCTATGCACGAGGCCGGACTCAGCGGCACGGCCATCTGCGCCATGCTGGACGGCACGCGCCCGTTCCTCTTTGAGGTTCAGGCTCTTGTCAGTTCGGCGGCCTACGGCACGGCGCAACGTTCCGCGACCGGATTCGACGTTCGGAGGCTGAACATGCTTCTGGCGGTCCTGGAGCGCAGAGCCGGCTTCAAACTGGCGCAGAAGGATGTTTTTCTGAACATGTCCGGAGGGCTCAAGGTCAGCGACCCGGCCTGTGACCTGGCCGTCGTCTCGGCCGTGCTGTCGTCCAACTTCGATTTCGCCATCCCGGCGGACAACTGCTTCTGCGGCGAGGTCGGACTCAGCGGCGAGATCCGTCCCGTGGCCCAGACAGACCGCCGCGTGGCCGAGGCTTCGCGGTTGGGTTTCAGGAAGATGTTCCTTTCATCCTTCACTTCTCTGGATCTCAGGCCGCAAGGCATCGAGGTCGTCAAGGTCGCCGATGTCCCCGCCCTCGTCCGCAGCCTCTTCAAGTAGTCCCTCCGGTCACCGGATCCTCCATCCCACCGCCGCCGAACCGGACGGTCCCTCCGGTCACCGGACCCTCCATCCCACCGCCGCCGAACCGGACACCCCCCCCCCTCCGGTCACCGAGCCTGCCGAAGTGTCCCTCCCGAAGCACCGGTCACCGGATCTGCCGAGGTGCCTGTCACGGAATATTCGTGAATTGAGGAAAAAATTCGTATATTCGCAAAGTTTTTAGGAAAGCGGCGAACGGCCGCGGGTATTTTAAATAAAACGAGACATGAACCTTAGAGACATCAAGAAGGACATTGAGTATGTCATCGGAGCTTTCATCGATGATTGCTCCCTCTTCAGCGCGCTTAACCAGAAAGCTGACGATGAGGCTTTGGGCGGACTCCTGGATGAGGCTGTCAACCTTTACAACGACCTCAGGGACAAAGTGAACGCCAAAGTGGAAGGAAAGAAGACCGCCTACTACGCAGGGGTCCGCAAGGATCTCCTTGAGAAGACCGATGCCCTTTACCAAAAGCTCAGCACCCTCATCAAGTCAACCGCGAAGTAATCTGCGTCGCGGCGAAAAAATACCAAGTGGAGGACCGTCCGGTCTTCCACTTTTTTCGTCTCCACGGAGGATCCCTCTTTAATGGCACTTTAATAACTAAAAAGTCACCTACCTACGTATTTTCACCCCCCCAGTCACTTCGTGACAGCCCCTGGGGCACTGGGGACCGTATTCCCCAGACCCCTTGAGTCGCTTCGCTCCAATCTCAGGGACTTTTTAGTCCGCCATTTGTCGTTGACGGCGGGAAGTCTCCGCGGTCTTATTTCCCCGCCAGATGCTTCTCCCAGGCCCAGGCCGAGGCCAGAGTGTCCTCGATGGATCGTTCAGCCTTCCACCCGAGCTCGTTGTTGGCCAGTGTCGGATCAGCCCAGATGGCCGTCACGTCTCCGGCTCTGCGCGGAGCGAACTTGTAGTTGAGTTTCAGACCGTTGGCCTTCTCGAAAGCCGTGATGAGCTCCATGACGGAGAGCGGCTTGCCGGTGCCGATGTTGAAGATCTCATATTCATTCTTCATCTTGCCGTCAAGCATCCTGCGCACCGCGAAGACATGTGCCTTGGCGAGGTCCACGATGTCGATGAAGTCCCTCTGGCAGGTGCCGTCAGGGGTAGGGTAGTCATCGCCGAAGACCGAGAGGCACTCGCGCTTGCCGATGGCGGTCTGCGTGATGAACGGCACGAGGTTGTTCGGCACGCCGCGCGGAAGCTCGCCGATCAGTGCCGATGGATGTGCCCCGATCGGGTTGAAGTACCTCAGGGCGATGCCCTTGACATTTGAATATGCCTTCACGGAGTCCCGCAGGATGTCCTCGCACATCTGCTTCGTGTTCCCGTACGGCGAGGTGGCCGGCTGCCTCGGCGACTTCTCGGTGACGGGAAGATTCTCCGGCTCGCCGTAAACCGTCGCTGATGAGGAGAAAAGAATGTTCCCGCACCCGTGCTTCCTTGCGGTCTCGATGACATTCATGAACGACTCCAGATTGTTCCTGTAGTACTTCAGCGGCTCGCTGACGGACTCGCCCACGGCCTTGAACCCCGCGAAATGGATGACCGCGTCGATCCTGTTGGCGGAGAATAGCGCCTCCGTGGCCTCAATGTCGCGGAAGTCCATCTTCACGAAAGGGATGTCCTCCCTTCCGGTGATCTTCTTGACTCCCTCGTAGCAGGTCTCGTCACAGTTGGACATGTTGTCGGCCACGATCACATCGTAGCCTGCCTCTATCAGCTCCACGGTGACGTGGCTTCCGATAAATCCGGCGCCGCCGGACACAAGGACACATTTTTTCATATTCCCTTAAATTGTTTGTTATAGTCTCACATCGCCGTGGCAATCATCGGATTCGCTCTTGGCGGATCCGGAAAACCCATTCTCCGCTCTTGCCGATGCGGCGGTTCCGTTCGCAAATTTAAATATAAAAACATTATTTTTGTACTTATGAGATTTGGAATATTCATCCGCGCCATCGCATTGTCCGCCGCTGCCGCCGTGACCCCTGCCGGTTATGCCGCCCCCGCGACCCCGGTTGGCTGCATAGGCAGTGTTGTTTCCGCTGTAGCCGGTTATGCCGCTCCCGTCGCCGGACTTCGACAGACTCACCGTCCGTCTGAAGCTCCTGTCGAAGTACCGTCCGCTCAGATCCCCGAGTCAAAGCCGGATCCGAAGTCCAAGGCTCAGAGCTACATAGAGGTCGTCTCCCGGGGCGACCTCCTGCGATCTTCCGTCTTCGGAGTCCTTGCCGTCACCGAAGGCGGCGACACCATCGCATCTTGGAACAGTGGCCAGCGGATGCTTCCGGCTTCCACGATGAAACTTGTCACCACCGGCATGGCCATCCACCGCCTCGGCCCGGATTTCAGGTACGTCACCCGCATCGGCCACAACGGCACGGTCAAGGACGGGATTCTGGACGGAGATCTCTACATTGTCGGAGGCGGCGACCCGACCATAGCTTCCAAAGACTCCATCGCCCTCCCGCTGGAACGGCTGTTCGGCCAGTGGAAATCGTTTCTTGACAAGGCCGGAATCAGGCGGATCAACGGCGACGTGATCGGTGACGGCCGCTATTTCGACGGCCCGGCCGAGCAGGACTGCTGGAGCTACCAGGACATCGGCACGGCCTACGGAGCCGGCCCTGGCGGCCTGTCCTTCTACGAGAACGCCCAGGATTTCAAAGTCTCCGCCGGAACGTCCGTCGGCTCTCCGGTGAGCGTCGTCCCGGTCTTTCCGGTCACTCCGTGGATGAAGTATGACTATCCCTGCAAGACCGCTCCCGCCGGCACCGGCGACCGGCTGTACCTGTTCAACACCGAGTTCTGCCCTCGTGCCGAGGTGCGCGGCTCCTTCGCCATTGACCGCAAGCCCAAGACCGAAGAGTTCAGCAACCGGTTCGGTGCCTACACCTGCGCGCATTATTTCCGTGAGTTCCTCGAATCCAACGGCGTGACCGTCGCCGGAAGCCCTGCGGACGTGCGCGGCGGCCGGGTGCGCTCCGACCTCTCCTCTTCTGAACATGGCCCTTACGCCTCCAGGGTGGATGACCTCACGATGCTCGGGATGACATATTCCCCGACCCTCGGGCAGATCGCCCGCGCGACCAACCTCAAGAGCGACAACTTCTACGCCGAGACCCTTTTCCGCACTCTCGGCCGCAGACTCCGCCACTCCGCGTCCTACGACTCCACCTATGCGGCTGTCTCCGAAGTGATGAAAAGCCTCGGAGTCGATGCCGAGGATGTCCGCATCGTGGACGGCAGCGGTCTCGCGCGCCACAACTATCTCTCCCCGTCGTTCTTTGTCCGTTTCCTTTCCGCGATGATGGACAGCCCCTCCTTCGCCGACTACGTCCTGACCATCGGCCAGCCCGGTGACCGCCACTACGAGTCCCGTCTCCGCGAGGCTCCCGCCGCAGTGAAGTCCAGAGTCCACCTCAAGAGCGGCTCCATGAACGGTGTCCGCTGCTTCAGCGGCTACATCGAGCCTTCCGCCGGCTCCAAGTCCGACACCATCATCTTCTCCATCATGACCAACAACTCCCTGGTCCCCGCCTCCCGCATCGATCCCCTGATCGACCGCATAATCATCCTCCTCGCCTCCGCCAACTGACCCCGGCGTCTAAAGTGTCAGCCTTTTTTCAAAGAAGGTCAGTTGAAGCCGGGAACCAGTTGCCAAAAGAAAAAATGTTTCTGTTTTTAAGAAGCTGTTTTGAAATGGGTCCAGAATTTTATCATGTGGAATTTTCGAGGCGGTTTCGGCTTTGGAAGAGGGAGCGCAGCCGTAGCT
>CAVFMX010000002.1:0-843 GCA_963623745.1 Bulleidia sp. | reverse complement strand
TGAATTTATTTGTTCATCAGCCTCTGTGCCACCGGCACACTCCTTCTTCACAAATAAATTTATCCACAAAAATCCTTCACAAAACCTTACCAACTTATTTTTTTTCATCATCACTAAGAAGCTGCTTGAATTCTATTCGATAGAAATTTTATGATGGATTTCCGAGGAGAGTTTTCCCGAAATTCCGAAAAGGATAGTAGGAGCTGTCTGACTGAGGAATTTCGGAAAATCCATACCGGGAAGGCGCATGAAAGAATTTTTGACATTAAACAGCTTCTGCATCGGAATTTCCGTTCGAAGTGTACGGACACCCTGCGATGACCGGCTGCCAGTTCTCCTTCGTGCCGCGGAGCATCCCCGGTGCGAAGACCCCGCAGTTCCTGGGCGAGGAGTGCCACGGCGTGGACCTCCGCCCAAGGCCGCTCGGCAGGATCTGGGCGGAAAAGATCAATTTTGAATATCTCATCGACGCCTACCGCAATCTGAACATGTCTGCGGAGTTCTTCGGCAAGAATGTTCTCACTGCGTCAGCGGAGACAGATACCGTTTTCCTTTTTCGGAAAGAAGCCTTGCGGGTCAGCGGAGACTGATTTCCAAATTTTGGTAACGTGCAAAATTTGGAAATCAGTCTCCACTGGCCGTGCCCCTCCCCGCTGGCACTGACTCGCCAGCATCACCGGCTTCGCCAGCATCACCAGCATCACCGGCACTGCCGCTCCCTCCTCCGATTGACTCGATGTTTAGGACAGGCTCACACCCCGTCCTAAACCGGACTGCCCCGCGACCGGCTCGGCCACGCGTCGCGCTCCTCCGAACCAGCCTGCGCCCTTTCATCCGCCCGGC
>CAVFMX010000001.1:0-36454 GCA_963623745.1 Bulleidia sp. | reverse complement strand
ACTTTTCCTTGGCCCAGATCTCGATCTTGTAATCGTTGCCCGAGAAGACTACCTCTTTCGTTACACCAATTGACTCCAGAAGCTTCTTGGGGATGGAGATGCGCCCGAGTTTCGCATCAGGTTCGACGACTGCCCGGTCGCGCATGTACTCCCTCCAGAAGGCGGCGTGAGCACGATTAAAGAAATTCAACTTTGACTTGACCTCCCCGGACTGGCGCTCCCACTCCTCGAAGGTGTACATCTCAAGGCATTCCTCGAAGATGTCTTTCTTTATGACAAACCTCTGGTCGCCCTCGGAAGACATCAGGGATTTGAACGGCGAAGGGAAAACCACTCTCCCTTTGTCGTCGATCTTGCCTGAATATTCTCCGATGAATGTGACCATAAGTTATCGCCTTTCACGCTTGCGGACAAAGTTAGGAATATTTTTCCATTTTATTCCACCTCTTTCCAAATTTTTCCACAAGGATTTCAACAAAAAGAGAGCTGTTTGTACTGAGACACATCTTTACGGACTGGCGACAACACACAATTTGTCCGGCGAAATGGGCTTTCACCGGACAAAGCGATTTCTAAATGGACAGGGCTTACGCCAGGCGGGCGGTGGCGTAGGCTATGCGGGAAAGGGTCTCCTTCCTGCCGATGCGGACGATTATGTCGGCGATCCCGAGGCCGCTGGCGGCTCCGGCCAAAGCCAGACGGGTGGCGTTCATGACCTTGCCCATCGGCCATTCGTTGCCGCGGATGTAGTCCTCCAAAGCTGTCCCGAATGCAGGGACAGTCCATTCGCCGGCATATTCATCGACAAAGGAAGCTACCTTGGCGACATATTCAGCGTTCTCTGGCTTCCAGAACTTGTCAACATCCTTGGCGAGGAACGGTGCGGTGGCGGCATCGTCGTAAACCTTGGCGCGAGGGTCGGCCTGACGGCGCGGGTCGTTGCTCTGCGGCTCCACGGCTGCTCCGGCCTTCACACCGAACTTCTCAAAGTCTTCCGGAGAGACGAAAAGGTACGATGCGACCGTCCAGAAATCCTTCGCGAACGTGGCTCTCTCCTTGATGAAAGAAACCACATCCTGAACGTAGCCCTTTGTGAATATGTGATTGTCGGGATCGGCACCTGACTCGGCCACCTTCACCCCGTGTTCCTCAAGAACAGGCACGAACAACCCGGCAAGTTCCTCGTCGGACTTCAGGCGGAGATACTCCTTGTTGTACCAGCGCGCCTTCTCGGGATTGAAGCGGGCTCCGGACTTGACGATGCGGTCAAGGGAGAAAGCCTCGATGAGTTCCGGCATCGTGAACATCTCGCGGTCGTCGCCAGGGTTCCAGCCAAGAAAGGCAAGCAGGTTCACGAACGCCTCCGGGAAGTAGCCGTCCTCACGGTAGCCCCTGGAGACCTCACCATGGGCGTTCACCCATTTGAGAGGGAACACAGGGAAACCGAGTTTGTCCCCGTCGCGCTTGCTGAGCTTGCCCTTCCCGTCCGGCTTCAGAAGCAGGGACAAGTGGGCGAATCGGGGCATGGTGTCCTCCCAGCCGAAAGCTTTGTAGAGCATGTAGTGGAGCGGCAGGGACGGAAGCCATTCCTCTCCGCGGATGACCTCGGTGATCTCCATCAGGTGATCGTCCACGATGTTGGCGAGATGGTAGGTCGGCAGCTCGTCGGCCCTCTTCCACAGAACCTTGTCGTCAAGGGTGTCGGTGTTCACCTCGATGTGGCCGCGGATCAGGTCATCCATCTTCACGACAGTGTCAGAAGGCATCTTGAAACGTACCGTCCAGTCGGAGGTCTCCTCAAGAAGTCTTTTCACCTCATCCTCCGGAAGGGTCAGCGAGTTGCGCATCTCCATCCTCGTGACCTGATTGTAGATGAAAGTCTTGCCGGCGGCCTCGGCCTCGGCGCGGGCTTTCTCCAGAGCCTCGGAAGAGTCGAAGGCGTAGTAGGCGTAGCCGTTCTCGATCAGCTGCTCGGCGTACTTGCGGTAGATCCCGCGCCTCTGGCTCTGACGGTAAGGAGCGTGAGGATGGCGCTCGGAAGCGGTCTCGACAACCTTTCCGTTCCCGTCCACGCCCTCGTCCGGGATGATTCCGCACCAGTTCAGAGCCTCTATGATGTACTCCTCCGCCCCCGGAACGAACCTGTGAGAGTCGGTGTCCTCGATCCGGATGATGAAATCGCCGCCGCGCTGTTTGGCATAGAGGTAGTTATAGAGAGCCGTGCGGACCCCGCCCATGTGCAGCGGACCGGTCGGCGACGGAGCGAATCTTACCCTTGTCTTTCCGGTCATGATTAAAGTTTTGAAGCGATGACCTTGCGCAGATCCTTGTCTGTCTTGATTGTCTCAGGGCTGAGATTCCCGTCCACGATCAGATAGGCGACCGGAAGTCCACGGCTGATGTTGTAAAGCACAGCCGCCTGGGAAGCGGCACCCAAACCATCGCAGACATTGATCCACGGCAGATTCTGGCTTTTCACCGCACTCGCCCAGACACCCTTGTCGGTGTCAAGGGACACTGAATATATCTCCAATCCCTTCTGGTGATACTCCTTGTAAAGCGGCAGCAGCACATCCTGATTGAACATCTTCTGGGCGGCGTCGGAGGCCTGCCAGAAATAGACCAGCACCGCCTTGGAGTCCACCTCACTGAGCCTCACTTTTGTACCGTCAACCGACGGGAGGTTCAGATCCGGGTACGAAGACTCTGTGGCGTTCTGCACCTGCTGGCTGAGATTGAATATGTTGAATCTCCTCTCCGCCTCCTTTTTCAACGCCGCCACGTACTTCGACTCCGGATAAACCGTCATCAGAGAGTCGTGAACATTCTGAAACAGAATGGCATCCGTCGCCTGACTGAAAATCGGGAAGTTCTCGTTGACCTTCTGGTACAGAACAGGAATCGATGTCATGGACTTGGAGTTCTCGATGACGTACCTGACGCGCCCGCGGTAGTACTCGATGTAGTCTTTCGAAGCTGCGGAATTGTCTCCTGCGGCGGCCGCGGCGGCAAACCTGTCCATAAAGGCGGAGAACTCCTCCTCGACCTGGCGCAGTCTCTCACTCTCCACGGAACCTTCAACGGAATATTTTCCGAGCGTGTCGGAAGCGATCCTCACCTTATCCCCTTTCTGCAGCAGCAGCGACGCGATCCTGGTGTCTCCCTTGAAAAGATAGACGAACTGCGGCTGTCCCTTAAGGACATCTATCCTGCATGAATATGCTCCCGAAGCATCAGTCTTGACGGTGTCCAACACCACCAGCGAGTTGCCGGAAAGTTGTTTCACAACCACTTGAGTGTCAGGTGCACCGGCGAGAGCACCCTTGATCTGAACCTTGTCCGAGCACGATGACGCGGCCATCAGGACTGCCGCCGCGAGAAGCAGTTTTCTACAATTTTTCATATTCATTGAATATTGCTGCGGCGATCGCCTTGTTTTCCTCAGGCGAGATCTCCAGTCTCTTTTTCTTGATGTCCATGTCCGCCTCGGTCTGAAGCGGAACCAGATGGATGTGAGTGTGAGGCACCTCCATTCCAAGCACGCAGACTCCCACCCTCCGGCAAGGCACGGCGGCCTTGATGGCGACCGCCACCTTGCGGGCAAAAGCCCACAGCCCCCCGTAGGTCTTCTCGTCAAGATGGAAGATGTAGTCATCCTCAACGTTCTTCGGGATGACAAGGGTATGCCCTTTCGCGAGAGGGCTTATGTCCAGAAAGGCGTAGAACTCATCGTTCTCGGCCACCTTGAACGAAGGGATCTCCCCTTTCGCGATTTTCGTGAATATCGTAGCCATCGTCTTCTAAAGTGAAATGTCGAGAATCTTGAACTTGATGACTCCTGAAGGCACCTTGGCCTCCACGACCTCACCTTTCGAATGACCGATCAGAGCCTTGGCTATAGGCGTTGTCGAAGCGAGTTTCCCGTGGGCGAAGTCAGCCTCGGTCTCCCCCACGATGGTGAACTCCATCACCTGCTTCGCCGCCACATTCTCCACTTTCACCTTGTTCATTATCTGCACCTTGTCCGTACCGATCTTGGACTCGTCGATGACCTTGGCGTTGGCCACGAGATCCTTCAGTTTTGCAATCCTGACCTCCAGCAAGCCCTGGGCCTCACGGGCCGCGTCATATTCGGCATTCTCGGAGAGGTCACCCTTCTCCCTCGCCTCCGCGATGGCCGCGGAGATCACAGGACGCTGCGCCAACGCATCGGCGAGATCCTTCTTCAGTTTATCCAACCCGTCCTGGGTCATATAATGAATTTCAGCCATAATGAAACTAATTATGTTCCTTTTTCACTTAGCCGCAAGCGGGCAATCACTTGTCGGCAAATTATTTATGAATATTCCGGCGGCCATTGCCCCCGCCCTCCCCCTTCGGAGCCATAACATTAAAACGAAGTCCCGCCCTTTTCCGGCGGAACCCTTCCCGTTTCCGCAAATATAGTAAATTTTATTTCAAATAAGAAGTTGTTTTGAAATGATCAATACAGGAAGCCGAACATCCAAAGCGGGATCCGCGCCCCGGAGCCGATTTCGGTGTCGTCAACCGCAAGGTAGCTGTCCGGTTCGTCTTTGATCTGGTCGAAAGTCTTGCCGGCACCCCCAATCTCGAAAAGGTATTTTCCACAAGCAAAGAAATCCCCTTTCCTCGGATATTGAATGGGATACCGGGATCCGACCTGATTCGCAAAGAAAGTCTCACGAATTGTTCCGATGTCGCATGAACTTCCCAATGCCTGCATTATGTTGCTGTTGCCAACGTAAATCTTGTCCGGATTGACAAGTTTCTTGTAACTTTTCAGTTCTGCCGTCAACAGGTTCAACACTCCGGCTCTGTCCAGAGCGTAAAGTATCTTCAGACAGGAATCCCGTGTGGTTCCCAAAGCCTGACAGAGTTTGCTGATGTTCGGAACGAACGGAATCTTTTCGGCGATGATCATCAGCAACTTTTTAGACTTCTGTACTGTCTCGAATGTCACGTCCTCAACGACCGGCAGGTCACTTTCTATAGTTTGGATGACTGTTTCCGCAAGTCTGATGTGAAAGTCCGCCCCAGATTCCTTGAAGTATGGATACATTCCTCTTGACAGATAGTCAGAAAAGAATTTGAGAGGCTTGCACTGTGACACAGTCTCCATAGCAATCTTCACATGTCTTTGCAGCAGATCATCCAACGCATATGCCGGAAAAGAAGCAATCCCTTCATATTCAAGATATTCCCGAAATGACATATCGTACAGTCGGTACAATGTCTGTCTTCTTGAAAGATCCACCTTTGAATTGTCGATCCGCAGCATTGATGAGCCGGTGTAGACAATGTTGAGATTCGGATAATTGTCATACAGATTCTTGAGAACAGCCGTCCACTCAGGACATTTATGAATCTCGTCCAGAAACAGATGGTACACTCCCACGGAATACAAGTAGTCGGCGAGGTCGAAAATCGAGTGAGTGGTGAGCCACATATTGTCCATAGAAACATAAAGAGCATCATCCGGATTGTCAAAGGTTTCAAGAATGTGCTGAAGAATCAGGGTCGTTTTACCCACGCCCTTCTCCCCCTTGATTCCTAACATACGCACATTCCAGTTAATCTGGCCGTAAAGGTATCTTTTAAAATCCAGAGTTGTCTCAGCAAGTTTCCTGTGATAAACCGTCCGCAACGGCTGAATGTCATTCTCGTTCATAAGTCTTTCTTTACTTATTGGCAAAAATAAGTGTTCGCTTTTGGAAAAGCAAATTTTACGGCAATTTCAACTTATAGAGAAGCGAAAAATGCAATGAAATTAACTTTTGCAAAAGCGAAGTCTCTAATGCTTAAGAACGGATTGCCGCCTTATCCTTATCCTCATCCTCATTCCGTCAGAATGCCGGCCTTGTCGGCGGCGAGCTGGGAGCGGAGGGCGTCGATGGAGTCGAAGCGGCGCTCGTCACGGATCTTGCGGTGGAATGTGACCTTGAGATCGAGGCCGTAGATGTCCTCATCGAAGTCGAAGATGTTGGTCTCGATGGTGCGCTGCCCACCGGCACGGACGGTAGGACGGACACCTATGTTACACATTCCCTTGAATTTATGGCCAAGGGTCTCCGCCTCGACGGAATAGACACCGTTGCCCGGCAGCAATTTAAGCGGCTCATAGAGCTGGATGTTCGCCGTCGGGAAACCTATCGTGCGGCCAAGACGGTTGCCCGCCACTACAACGCCCAGCAAGGAATATTCATACCCGAGCATGGCAGCGGCGGACTCCATCTCTCCGGCGGCAACGGCTTCGCGGATCTTTGTGGAACTGACCGTCACGCCGGAAGGAGAGGTGACGCGGCCAAGACGGACAACGTCAAGGCCTTCTCCTTCAGCGATTCTTTCAATGGATTCCGGAGTCTGCGGATCGCAGCCCATCCGGTTGTCGTAGCCGACCAGGATCGCTTTCGCACCGAAACGGGCGACGAGGACATCACGGAAATATTCCCGAGTAGTCAGTCTGCTGAACTCTTTGGTGAAAGGCAGCACCTCGACGTGATCCACGCCGAGGCCGCGAAGCAACGCTTTCTTCTCGTCAGGCGAGGTGAGAAGCCGAAGGTTGCGCGCGTCATTCTGAAGCACGTTGCGCGGATGGGGCCAGAAAGTGACGACCATGCTCCGGTCGCCCCTCTCCCCGGCCGCTTCCACAAGCCGCTCAATCACAAAACGGTGCCCGATGTGGACACCGTCAAAGAATCCGGTCGCTACAACCATTTCACAAGTTCAAAATCCTGTCTGTGAGGCAGAAGCGAGTTCTTGGCGTACATCCTGATCGCCACCTGGTACATGCCCGTCCTGTCCGGAAGGATGGATGCGCGGTACTTGGCGACACCGTCATTGCACTCCACGACACCATATTCACATTTCTCCTGGATGTGCAGCTGATGTTTCACGTCAGTCGTCGCGAACAGCATCTCCACACCGATGTCCTCCGGAGAAAGGTCGCCAAGATTCAGGACGACCTCGGATGTCAGCGAGTTGGACTCGGAAAGGCTGTAGGACGGATCCGGACGGGTCTGCGAGATGACCTCGACATTCTTCCAGGCGCGGCGCATCCTCTTCTTCCACGCCGAGATCTCACGGGCCATCCTGTAGTCGTCCGCGACCATCCTGCCGGCACGTTCGGACTGCGGATCGTAGTACTGCCGGCAGTAGTCCGTCAGCATCCTGTTGGTCGTGAAGTTGTTCGCCACCTGGGCAACGGTGTTCTTGATGTAGCCCACCCAGGTAGGAGACAGGCCGAGAGCCTTGTCCACATCGTAATAGGCAGGAGCGATCTCGTTCTCGATGGTCGTGTAGATCGTTGCGGCGTCAAGTTCATTCTGGTAGTTCTGGTCATCGTAGGTACTCTCCAGAGGAAGAGCCCAGCCGGCTCCCGGCCTGTAGCCCTCGACCCACCAGCCGTCAAGCACGGAAAAGTGCATCACACCGTTCATCGAAGCCTTCTCGCCGGAAGTTCCGGAGGCCTCCAAAGGTCTCGTAGGGTTGTTCATCCACACATCGACACCCTGCACAAGCCTTTTGGCGAGAGAAATGTCATAGCCCGGGATGAAGACGATCTTTCCGATGAAGCGGTCCTGCTTGGAGATCTCTATGATCCTCTTGATGAGATCCTGACCGGCCTTGTCCGCCGGATGTGCCTTGCCGGCGAACAGGAACTGTACCGGATGCTCCGGACTGTTCACGATGGAATCAAGCCTGTCAAGGTCAGAGAACAGCAGGGTGCCTCGTTTGTAGGTCGCGAAGCGGCGGGCGAATCCGATGGTCAGCACATCGTCACGAAGGTTCTCCTTGATCGCCACAATCTGGCTCGGAGAATAATGGCCGCACTGCGCAGGATCGGAGAGACGCTCCTTGACGATGTCGATCAGTCTCTTCTTGAGAGTCTTTCTGGTCTCCCAGACCTCAGTGTCAGCGACCTTGTAGATGCCCTCGAAGCAGGACTTGTCGTAATGGTGGGTGGCGAACTCCGGGCCGAACACGCGGGCGTGGATCTTCTTCCACTCCGCGGCGGCCCAAGTCGGGTAGTGCACGCCGTTGGTGACATAGCTGATGAACAGTTCCTCAGGCAGATAGCCAGGGTAGATGCCACTGAATATCTCCTTGCTGACATCGCCGTGCAGCATCGACACTCCATTTACGTTCTGCGAAAGATTCGCGGCCAGGAAACTCATGGAGAATTTCTCGTTCACATCATTGCCGTTCACCTTGCCCAGAGCCATCATCGTCTCCCAGTCAACCTTCAGGCGCTGAGGATAATGACCGATATATTTCCTGAGCAGACCCTCATCGAACGCATCGTGTCCGGCCGGCACAGGGGTGTGGGTGGTGAAAAGCGAGGACGCCCTCACGACCTCGACAGCCTCCCCGAAGTCAAGATTGTCATTCTGAACATATTCACGAAGCCTTTCAAGTCCGGTGAATGCGGCATGGCCCTCGTTGCAATGGTAGATCTGCGGGCTGATCCCGAGATTCCGCAGAGCCCTGATTCCGCCGACACCGAGCAGGAGTTCCTGCTTCAGACGGTTCTCCCAGTCGCCGCCGTAGAGATGATAGGTCACTTGGCGGTCCTCCGGAGAGTTCGCTTCATAGTCAGTGTCAAGCAGATAGAGATCAGTACGTCCGACAGCCACCTTCCAGAGACGGGCCGTGATCGCGCGTCCCGGGAACGCCACGCTCGTGGTCATCCAGTTGCCGTCGGCGTCCATGACAGGCTCCGCCGGGATCTTGGTGAAGTCCTGGGCATCGTAACGGGCAACCTGCTCGCCCTGACCGGTTATGATCTGGGTGAAGTAGCCGTAACGGTACAGAAGACCGACGGCCACAAGGTTGACGTTCATGTCGCTGGTCTCCTTGAGATAGTCTCCGGCCAGAAGTCCCAGACCGCCGGAGTAGATCTTAAGCGAGGTGTCAAGACCATATTCCATGCAGAAATATGCGATCGAAGGGTTCTTGCGCTCTGCCTTGAGAGCCATGTAGGCATTGAACTCGTCCATGACCGACCGGAGATTGCCGAGGAACGTCTCGTCCTTCGCCAAAGCCTTGAACCTCTTGAGGCTCACGGCATCCAGAAGAGCCATCGGGTTGTGGCAGGTATTGTGCCAGATGGCCGGGTCGATCGATTTGAACAGGGATTTGGCGGACTCGTTCCAGCACCACCAAAGATTCTTGGAAAGTGTTTCGAGTCCGGAAAGTGTCGCCGGAAGATGGCGGGTCACCATCACGCTCTTCCAAGTCGGGTTGTTGATTTCTATCTTGTCGTACGTCATTGATTTGTCTTCGTTAAGTTCGTCCGGGAAAGCACCTTTGGCCGCAATAACCTTCTCAATGGCCATTGAATATGCTTCCCTGTAATACTGAATCTGGTTTTCCCACAGGGCTATCGTGGAGACATCCTTCGCCGAGGCCATGCAGGCCTTGCGGCCTTCGTCATCCAAGGCGGCGATCTCCCTGATTCTCGCCACGACTCCGTCCACGACCTCGAAATAGTCCGAGTCGTTTCTGTCCAGAACCGTAATGCCGGGATGATCCTTACCGTAGTGGGACCTTACCCAAAGGCCGAATCCGGCCAGACTGGTGGTCAGGGAAGGAATGCTGAAAGCAAGACTCTCCAGAGGGGTGTAGCCCCAAGGCTCGTAGTAGGACGGGAACAAGGTCAGGTCAAGACCTACGAGCAGGTCGTAATACTTCATGTTGAACACTCCGTCCGTTCCGTTCAAGTAGGACGGGATGAAATAGACCTTCACACGGCTGCCCTTGGCGTTGGTGAATCCCAATTCCTTGAAACGGCGGGTGATGACATCATATTCATTGTCCATCAGGTAGTGGGAGACCTGGGTCGTGTAGCCGGATCCGTTGCCGGCGAGTTTGGCCACCAGATCCTTGTCGGCGCCGTTGTGGCCGGAAGGGATCATGATGAACGCCTGGATGTCACGGCCTTGAGGTTCGGTGTCATCGAGTTTCTTGAGGGCGTCGATGAAAACGTCGATCCCTTTGTTGCGATACTCATAACGTCCTCCGATGCCAATGAGGACCGCGTCCTTGGACACTTCCTCGCCGGACATCGCCGTGGCGACCTCGATCAGTCTTGCCCGCGCGGCGCGGCGCTTTTCGTCATATTCCTCCTCCGTGGCCGGAGTGAAGCTGTTCTCGAAGCCGTTCGGGGTCACGACATCCACCTTGCGCTGAAGGAACTGTTCGCACTCCTTCGCGGTGATCTCGCTGACGGTTGTGAATATGTCAGCGTTCTGCGCCGACTTCTTCTCAAGCGAGTGACGGGCGATCACATTGAACTGGCGGGCCTTCTGGTCTCCGTCGTAAAGAGCCATCGAATCGTACAGAGGAAGGTTGTTGCCGGCGATGCAGCGTCCGACAACCGTGGCGTGGGTCGTGAACACGGTAGCGACCGGGAGCTGCTTGTACTTAAGGTACAGAAGTCCGGCTCCGGTCTGCCATTCGTGGAACTGTGCCACGATCTTGTCGGAGGGACTCAGGTTGAAGCTTCTGAAGCTCTCTATCACCTTTCCTGCGGCGTAGCCGAACAGGAAATTCTCCTTGTAGTCCCAGTTTCCGGTGATGGAATCCACCTGGAAACGCTCCCAGTACTTGGACAGTATGTCGTCCTGACGGGTGAGGAACTGCTTGAAATCCACCAGAATGGCGATCGGATTTCCCGGCACGTTCCATTTCCCGATCCGAACCCGGATCCCCTCCGAGGCGGCATGGGCTTTCCACAGGCTGTAAAGATGCGTATCCTCGATGAAATCCGGGTTGCTTTCAGTGTCCATCCAGACATCGGGGCCAATCAGGATGTGGTGCTTGTGAAGCTGCTGCTTCAGGTAAAGAGACTTGGTCGCGATCACCGTGTAGATGCCGCCGACCTTGTTGCACACCTCCCAACTGACCTCAAACAAATAGTCCGGATTTGTCAGTTCGTTTGTCATTTATTTCTTTTTTACTTGTTTGGTTGTCTTTGTTTTTGACGGAGCCTTCTTCGACGATGCGGTCTCCTCGGCAGACTCCGTGACCGCCTTGACAGCTTTCTTCGGCAGCTTTTTGACCGCAGGTTTCTTTCCTTCGGCCGCCGAGCCTGCCGAAGCGCTGTTTTTCATCTTCTTACCCGAAGTGGTCATCGCGTCGTCAATCCTTATGATGAAGTCACTCAGCACATTCATGTAGTTTATGAATGCCTCGTACGGAGTGCTGTAAGGATTGAAGTAACCGTGGACCTCCCCGTCAGAGAAGAACTTCGTGCTCATATAATAAAGGTGGTCGCTCTCCTGAAGATGGCCGAAATCCTCCCAAAGGACCGGATCATTCAAGATGGCCAGTTTCTCGGCCTGAGCGTAAAGTTTGTTGTAGGCATCCTGCTGAAGTTCATTGCCCAGCCAGGCGGTCACATCCCTCTCCTCGTCAGCCCAGGAGATAGGATCCTGGACCTCGATCTCGGCGACAGGTCTCAACTTCCTTGCGGCCAGCGTCGGAGTAGTGAACTCAAACGAGCCGTCATTCAGCACGATTTCAGAAAGATACTTCATGAAATCGAATATCCCCGTACTCTCCTTCTGATGCTCGCCGAAGGTCTCATAGTCCATGAACAGGTTCACGATGTCCCCGTCGGCCGCTTTAAGCCACGAGAGGTACTTCTCTCCTGTCAGCGGCCAGTCCTTCCAGCCCTTGTCGGAGAAGCGGAAAGCGATGTCGTCACTGAGCGGATAGTTGCGCAGCAGCAGTTTCAGACGCTTCTGCTGGCTGTCGGTGTAGATGTAGTCCGGACTCTTCCATCCGAGAATATGTCTGGCACCCTCCGTCAGCATCACTTTGAAGCCCAGATCATACACATCGCGGCCTATCGAATCCGAATAAACCAGCTCGGTGTTCCTGAAAGCCGTCGGCTTCACACCGAAACACCTCTCGATCGCCGCGGAATGTTTCTCCACCTGATGCTTGAACTCCCCGAAATTGGCGAGCGAGGCAAGCGAGTGGTAATACGTTTCCCCGAGGAACTCCACGCAGCCCGTCTTTGCAAGCTCTCGGAAACTGTCCAGCACATCAGGAGCGTATCTCTCAAACTGCTCCAGAGCGGAGCCGGTGATCGAGAATGTCACCTTGAAGACTCCTCCGTACCTCTTTATGAGATCCAGCAGGAGATTGTTCATCGGGATATAGCATCGCTGGGCTATCCTGCGGAGGATGGTCCTGTCAGCGAAGTCATCATAATAGTGGGAATCCTTGCCGATGTCGAAAAATCGGTACTGCCTCAGCCTGGTAGGCTGATGGACCTGAAAATACAGGCAAATGCTCTTTTTCATAACGTTCCCTTATTTAGAAGCTGTTTAAAATAATTCCTCTTTCGCGGCCTTTCCGGCCATTTCCCTCTTTCTCATCGGTCACGTAGCTACGGCTACGCTCCCTCTTCCAAAGCCGAAACTGTCTCAAAAATTCCGCATGATCAAATTCGGGAATCATTTTTTAACAGCTTCTTATCGTTCACAACTGATTCATAAACATTCTTGAGTTTCGCCGTCGCGATGTTCCATTTAAGGCGGTTGACCTCCTCATAGCCCTCCTTCGCCGCAAAGTCGGCCAAGGCAGGGTATTTCAGCAACGCGTAGATGTCATCGGCCATGGCGTCAACATCCCAGAAATCCACCTTGAAGGCGTATTTCAGCACCTCGGCAGCTCCGGACTGGTTGGAGATGACGGCCGGAACATTCGAGCGCATCGCCTCAAGCGGGGATATTCCGAAAGGTTCCGAGACAGACGGCATTATATAGACATCCGACATCGCGAACATCTTCTGGACCTCGGCTCCGCGCAGGAAACCGGTGAAGTGGAAACGGTCGGAGATTCCCAGCTTGGCCACGTGACGGATGCAGCGGTTCATCATGTCCCCGCTTCCGGCCATCACGAAACGGACCCCTGTGGTTCGCTTGAGAACCTTCGCGGCGGCTTCGATGAAATATTCAGGACCTTTCTGGAAAGTGATTCTGCCGAGGAAGGTGACGATCTTGTCGCGCACTCCCCTCTCGGCCTTCACATCCCCGCGACCGCTGAAGTCAACAGCGTTGTGGACAGTCACGACTCTCGCAGGGTCGATCCCGTACTTGTTGATGACGATGTTTCTGGTCAGGTCGCTGACGGCGATCACCTTGTCTGCTGCCGTCATGCCTCTCTTCTCGATGTCATAGACACGGCTGTCGATCTGATCCTCGGTGCCGCGGTCAAACGAAGTGGCGTGCACGTGGACAACCAACGGCTTTCCGGTCAGTTCCTTGGCGGCGGTTCCGGCCAGATAGGTCAGCCAGTCGTGGGCATGGATGATGTCGAACTCATCCTTGTGTTCCATGGCGATCGTGCCGCCGACCATGGCGTAGTGGGCGACTTCCTCCATTAGGTTGGAGCCGTAACGTCCCGAGAAACGGAACTTCCTGCCGATGCATTTTGCAAGATTCTCGCCCTGAAGCCTTCGCTCCGACTCGACCATCTCGTGAAACTCCTCCGGATCGACGTACGGGATCATGTTCGAGCCGATGCGCACGAACTTCACCTTGTCCAGAAACTCATCGACCGACGAGCCGAACGACTCGACCGGAACATCGCTGGCATTGATGATCCTCGCCGAACTCTGGTCTTCGTCCCCGGAGGCGGAAGGCATCACGAACAGGGTCTTCACCCCATTGTAGGCCAACCCTTTGACTATTCCGTAGCAGGCTGTTCCCAGTCCTCCGGCAATGTGAGGGGGAAATTCCCATCCGAACATCAAGACTCTCATGATCCTACTCCTCCCTGTATTTGTTCTTAAGGTACTCAACTTCCAGCAGAGCTGCCGTGCTCAAGGCCGATGAGATAGCCCCGTGAGGCTCGTGAGGCGGGTCTCCGTCATAGATTTCGGAGAACGCCCCGACCCCGTGCTTGTTCAGATCCTCATAGAAGCCGTTGACAAGCCACTGGGCCTTGTTTCCGAAGGCTGCTCCTTTCATCTTGAAGCAGACCTCGCAGTACGGACCGAGAAGATAGGTGAGGCAGCAACCGTTGTAGTAGGCCAGATCCCTGTCTGTCTGTGAGCCTTCATAGACTCCCTTGTACTCGGCGTGACGAGGGGAAAGCGTACGGATCCCCCTTCTCGTCACAAGTTCATTGTCAATGACCTGCAAGACCTTCCTCGCCACCTCGGGTTCAACAGGGAGATCCTCTCCCACAAGGGCGTACAGCATGTTCGGGCGAACCTCAAGGTGCTGGCCGGAGTTGTCCGCATAGTCGGCGAGGTAGCCGGCGCGCTCATTCCAGAAAGTGCTCTGAAAGTTCTTGCGGACCAGTTCCAGAATCCGGGACCATTCCTCCGGGAAAGCACTGTTTTTCGGCGAATATCTCCGCTCCATAGTCACGGCGAACAGGACGGAGCGGAACCACAAGGCGTTCGTCTCCACCTGATAACCGGCCCTTTCTGTCACAGGATCGCCTCCGACATAGGTGTTCATCCAGGAGAGAGCCCAATGGTCGAGCTGCGCCCAGAGAAGTCCGTTCGGCTGCATGGCGACCTCAGCCCTGTGTCCCGGCAGGTAACTTTCCAGAATACCCTTGACAGTCGGGCCGTATTTCTTCCAGACAGCCTTCGGGTCAGCGCCGAACTCGATGTAGCGCTCAAGGATGTCCGCCAGCCTAAGCGGAGCCTCCACCTGGGTTGTCCTGTGGAAAAGGCGTTCCTGATTGTCGGCTATGAGGTTGTCAAGGATTTCCTCGAACTCGGCCTTGTTCCCGTCCGCATAAAGGGTAAGCCCAGGCAGAGCCTCCAGAGTCTCTCTCAAAAGACCGGTGTAAAGCCAGGAGAACCCGGCCGTTATCATCTTATGACCGCCCCTGTCCTGTTTCAGCAGGTCAGCGCAGTGCTCAAGCTGCTCATGGCTTGTGGTGATTTTAGCAGCCTTGGCCACATACGATTCAAATTTTCTTTTCAGTCCGGAAGGATTCACCGCACCCACGGAAGCGGAGAACACGATGGCATCCCCCGGTTTCATCCCCGTCTCGAAATGCCCCGGAACGTAGAGATCCTCCCTACAGGCGAAACCGCGGCGGTACTCATCGGAATATGTCACGCCTTTGTACCAGCAAGGCGATGTCACGAATGAGACATCGTTTGTGTTGAACTGCATGTTCAGGTCGGGGAAGCCATCGTAGAGGTTGAAAGCCATTCCGCCAGGAATCTCCCAACCTTCGGTGCGAGCGTTAGGGTTATCGTCAGTCAAGGCATGGATGTCCCTGAAAGCCAGGAACGGGGTCAGAAGCAGCTTTACCTTCTCCGGAGCTTTGACAAGATCGAAGCGGATCATCACCTGATCGGAGTCCGGAACCAGCAGGATGCTCTTCGTGAACTCGATCTCCCCGACTCTGTAGGTGA
This sequence comes from Bulleidia sp., assembly GCA_963623745.1. Taxonomy (GTDB): domain Bacteria; phylum Bacteroidota; class Bacteroidia; order Bacteroidales; family UBA932; genus Cryptobacteroides. Next base: position 21,036 of record CAVFMX010000001.1, on the reverse strand, counting down.
TTTTAGGCACAGGATCCGCCTCGAAATCAATGATGTACTTGTGGCCGCGCGGCTCATAGACGTTGCCGTAGCAATGGATGCCCAGATTGAACTGCTTGCCGTTAAGAATGAGGCTTTCGTCCAGAGAGGACAGAAGCAGGTGCTTCTTACCTCCGAAAGCGTCCACAGGAACTGCCAGCAGACCATGGTAGCGCCGTGTGTTGCAAGTCACTATGGAAGTGTTGCAGCAGGCTCCGGTCTTGTTGGCGCAAATGATCTCCCTCTTCAATGAATATGAGAGATTTACCAGCTCGGACTTGTTGAACTTCAAAAAAGCCATATCGGTTAAAATTATATTCCTTCATTCTTTTCACTCAGCACAAGGGCGCAACGGCTCGGAAGGTAAAGACTCAAGCGTCCGTCAACAGTCAGATGCTCCCCGTCATTCTCAAGCCTCGCGAACCCGTCAAACTCTCCGGCATCCGAATCAAGAGCCTTGACATAGCCCCCGGACGGAGCCGGAAAGGCATAGTCGGCGAACGATTCCACAGGATTGAAATTCAGCGCAAAGATAAGACTTCTCCGCTTGAATATCAAGATTTTCTTTTCCTCATCGGCCCTCAAAAGCTCCGGCCGGGCCGCAAGCAGGGCGTATCGTTTTACGAGATGGATCATCGCCCTGTCAAAGTTCTGGAGACAATGGTATCTCAACAGCCCGTTGTCAGCCAGGGACCACATGCGGCGGGCATGCTCGTAACTCCAGCCGTTTCCATCGCGCGGAAAATCTATCCATTCCGGGTGTCCGAACTCGTTGCCCATGAAATTGAGGTAGCCGTCTCCGGCGGTGCCTATGGTGGCCAGACGGATCAGCTTGTGGAGGGCTATTCCCCGATCCACCACCGGATTTTTCGAATCCATGTTCATGAAAAAGTACATCTCCTTGTCGATGAGCCTGAAAATCAAAGTTTTGTCACCGACAAGCGCCTGATCGTGACATTCCGCATAGCTGATGGTCCTCTCGTCCGCGCGCTTGTTGGTCAGTTCGTACCAGATCTCGCCCGGACTCCAGTCCTCGTCCTTCCTCTCCTTTATCCATTTGATCCAGTGGTCGGCCACGCCCATAGCCATCCTGAATCCGAATCCTATGCCGCCGGACTCGAACGGAGCGGCGAGACCGGCCATCCCGCTCACATCCTCCGCGATCGTGACGGCCTCAGGCTTTATCTGGCGGACCAGCAGGTTGGCAAGGCCGAGATACGTAACGGCATTCTCATCGACGCCTGCATCGAAATACGGCTCATAGCCGTTGAAATCCTTCCCGAGCCCATGATCCCAGTACATCATGCTCGTCACGCCGTCGAAACGGAAACCGTCGAGGTGATATTCCTCCAGCCAGTACTTGCAGTTGCTCAGAAGGAAGCGGACGACCTCGTCCTTGCCGTAGTCGAAGCATCTGGATCCCCACGCCGGGTGACGCCCCTGCGGACCTTTGTAGAAATAGAGGTCATCCCGGCCGTCAAACAGGCCAAGTCCCTCATTCTCATTACTGCAACTGTGCGAATGGACAAGATCCATCACCACGGCAAGACCCATTCCGTGAGCCGTGTCCACCAGTTCCTTGAACTCCTCCGGAGTGCCGAAGCGCGAGCTCAACGCGAAGAAACTGGACACCTGATAGCCGAACGAGCCGTAGTACGGATGCTCCTGAAGCGCCATGATCTGGACCGTATCGTACCCGAGCCTCTTCACCCTTGGCAGGACGTTATCCTGGAACTCCCTGAAGGTGGCGACCTTGCGTTCCTCCGAACTCATCCCGATGTGACACTCGTAGATGAGAGGCCGCGGCCGGCGCAGCACCCTGTCATTCTTCCATGAATATTCCCGGACGGGATCCCAGACCTGTGCGCAGAAGACCTTGGTCTCCGGATCCTGCACCAGTCTCGTGCAATACGCCGGAATCCTCTCGCCGCCTCCCCCGGGCCACTCTATGAACAGCTTGTACAACTCTCCGTGGCTGAGGAACATCCCGTCCAGCCGAAGTTCCCAGTTACCGTTCCCCGCCGGGCTGAACTCGTAGGCGGAAGTGCGCTTCCAGTTGTTCGACTCGCTGATGAGATAGATCCGGCTGGCGTTCGGCGCCCACTCCCGGAGAACCCACGAGCCGTCCTCGCACTTGTGCAGCCCGTAGTACAGATGATTGTTGACGCTTGAGGCCAGATTCCCGCCCCCGCGTCCGGAGATCTTCTCCGCCGCATCCAGGATCCTCCTGTGCCGCGCCTCGACGGCCTTCTGAAACGGCTTCAGGTACGGGTCCGTGTCGTAAATCCAGAGTTTCTTCTTCATAAGCGTCCTCCTTTTGCCCGGATGAGCCGGTCGGGTGTTCCCATTATGGTCTAAAGATAATCAAAAAAATCGCACAAAAATCAAGAAAACATTAATTAAAGGAATATTCCGCTTTCGGCAAATCGAAGCGCGATGCCTCTTTGAACGCCGGGAACGGGGGATCCGCACACGGAAAATTTTATTACCTTTGCAGGTTGAAGATGAACGAATATATTCATAAGACAATGAAAAAAAGTTTAGTGATCATGGCTTCAGCGCTTGCGATGGCAGCCTGTGGCCAGAAGCCTCAGGTTGAGAAGGTTCCGGCGATCGACCTTGCGAACCTTGACACGACCGTCTCTCCGGCGGCCGATTTCTACCGGTACTCCACCGGCGGATGGCAGAAGAACAACCCTTTGAAACCCGAATATGCCCGTTTCGGCTCCTTTGACCAGTTGAGGGAGAACAACGTCAAGAGACTCAACGACCTGTTCGCTGAAATGGGAACGCTGAAAACGGGGAAAGGCACAGTCGAGCAGAAGATTTCCGATCTCTACAAGCAGGGACTTGACTCCGCGAAGCTCAATGCCGAGGGTGCGGCTCCTTTGAAGAAATATGTCGATGAGGTCTACGCTGCGGCCGACAAGAATGCCCTCGTCAGGATCATCGCCGGACTGCACAATGTGTCCGAGAGCTCGTTCTTCGGAACCTACGTGATGTCAGACCTCGCCGACAGCGACAATCAGATTCTCTACCTCGGGCAGGGAGGACTCGGAATCGGCGACAGGGACTACTATGTCGAGACGGAGAACGACGCTATCAAGGAGGGTTATCGTAACTTCCTCGCCAAGGTGTTCACCCTGACCGGAGCGGCGGAGCCGGAGAAGGCCGCCTCCAACGCCCTTGCAGTGGAGGATGTGCTCGCGGCGAACTCCTGGACCAGCGTACAGGAACGTGACATCCAGGCGCAGTACAACCCTTGCAGTACCGAGGAGCTGATCAGGAACTATCCCGGCTTCGACTGGAAACTTTATTTCGAGACCCGAGGAATCGCCGACCAGCCGAAACTGATTGTGGCGGAACCTTCGTTCTTCAAGGCGTTCTGTGAATATTTCGGCGGCGCCGACCTCGCTGTCCTGAAGGACTATGTCGCCGGCCAGCTTATCCAGGGTGCGACCGGTTCCCTGAGCGATGACTTCTACGCCGCGTCATTCGATTTCTTCAGCACGCAGATGTCCGGAATCAAGGAGCAGAAACCTCGCTGGAAGAGGGCCATGCAGGTTCCGAACAGCATCCTCGGCGAGGCTGTCGGCAAGATGTACGTCGCGAAGTACTTCCCTGAATCCTCCAAGACCAAGATGCTGGATCTTGTCGGAAACCTCAAGAAAGCTTTCAGCCAGCACATTGACGGACTGGACTGGATGAGCGACTCCACCAAGGCCAAGGCCCACGAGAAACTGGACAACTTCACGGTGAAGATCGGCTATCCTGACAAATGGAAGGATTACTCCTCACTGGACATCGATCCCGGGAAGAGCTATTACGAGAACCTCCGCGCCGCCGGAGCCTGGTACGTCGCCGACAACATGTCCAAACTCGGTCATCCTACCGACAGGACGGAATGGGGCATGTCTCCTCAGACAGTCAACGCCTACTATAACCCTACAACCAACGAGATCTGCTTTCCTGCGGCGATCCTCCAGCCTCCGTTCTTCAACGCCGACGCTGACGATGCCGTCAACTACGGCGGAATCGGAGTCGTGATCGGCCACGAGATGTCCCACGGATTCGACGATCAGGGCCGTCTCTTCGACAAGAACGGGAACATGTCCGACTGGTGGACGGCCGAGGACGCGGAAAAGTTCAAAGCCAAGGCGAAGGTGCTTGTGGCCCAGTTCGACGAGGTTGAGATCCTCCCCGGGATCCATGCCAACGGACAGCTTTCCCTTGGAGAGAACATCGGGGATCACGGCGGCCTGAGCATCTCCTACACGGCCATGCGGAACGCCATCGAGGGTAAGGAGACCGATCTCATCGACGGTTTCACTCCGGAGCAGAGATTCTACCTCTCCTACGGCGCGATCTGGGCGCAGAACATCACCGACGAGGAGAAGGCCCGTCTGACCAAACTGGACGTGCACTCTCTCGCCGAGAACCGTGTGAACGTGTCCCTGAAGAATTTCCGGACATTCTTCGACGCCTTCGGAATCAAGGAGGGCGATCCGATGTGGCGTCCGGAGAGCGAAAGGGTTCACATCTGGTAAGGATTTTCAATCGGGACGGACCTGGGATATATTAAAAGGGGGCTGTCCCGGCTCAAGCATATTCATAAAGAAGGAATATTTTTTGGACGCGTCAAGGTTCATAGCCGGACGCCTCCGTTTCGGAGGAAGGATAGCGATGGTCTCCATCGCTGTCTCTTTCCTTATCATGATCATAGCCGTCTCAGTCTCGTCCGGATTCAGGAACGAGATCAGGGACGGCATTTCGGATCTTACCGGGGACGTGCAGCTGATGCCCGTGGACATGAACTACATCAGCGAGACTTCCCCGATTTCGGTAAACCAGAGCTTCCTGTCTGACATCGAGGCCATTCCTCAGGTCAGGAAGATCACTCCGGCCGTCTATCGCGCCGGGATCGTCAAGAAAGGGGAAAGCATCCACGGGGTGCTGTTCAAGGGAACTCCACGGGAGCGGTCTGAATCAGACACGGTAAAACTCGGAGTCTCGATTCCGGTCAGGCTCTCTGAAATGCTTGGCCTGGAGGCCGGTGACAGACTGCTGACTTATTTTGTAGGGGAGAACGTCAAAGTCCGCAACTTCAACATCACCGATGTCTATGAGGGCGTGATGGACGGTACTGACAACATCATTGTCCTTGCGGACATCTCTGACCTTCAAAGGCTTGACGGCTGGACTTCGGACGAGGCCTCTGTCCTTGAACTGATCCTCGCCCCCGGAGCCAGGACGGATGCCGGCATGAGAGCCGTGACCGAAGATGTCGGCCACATCGCCTTGGAGAGAGCCGGCGAGGATGATGACACGTTGATCGCCACCTCGGTGATCAGCCGTTATCCTCAGATTTTCGACTGGCTGAACCTCATCGATTTCAATGTCCTGTTCATTCTTGTCCTCATGACCATCGTGGCCGGGTTCAACATGATCTCCGGCCTGCTGATCATGTTGTTCAGGAACATCTCCACCATCGGCACGCTCAAGTCCTTGGGCATGACAGACAAATCCATCGCTGCGGTCTTCCTGCGCGTCGCTTCTGTGATTGTCTTCCGCGGAATGTTGATCGGCAACGGCATAGCGTTGGCTCTGTGCGGGATTCAGAAATGGACCCATCTTGTCAGACTGAATCCGGAGAATTATTTCGTGCCGTTTGTCCCGGTGCGCCTGAACCTACCTGCGGTGCTGGCCGCCGATGTGATCTCCTGGCTGGTCATCATGCTCCTCCTTCTGATCCCGTGTCTGTTCATCTCCAAGGTCGATCCGGCCCAGACTGTCAGGACTCAGTAGAAGATCCTGAGCGACACCTGCTTCCTCTTCGATGGCCGCCAACGCCGTGTCTGTCGGCTGAACCTTGTAGCGAGGTGTCGTGCCGTTGAAGATGTCGTACTGGTTCAGCACCGCCTTGACGTAGGCCACCGTCTCCGCGCTGATGAACTTTCTGTCTTTGGCGGGAACGCCGCTCCGGAGCGAGTCTCGGGAGGTCAGACGGGAAACTGAACAGAGGCTTTCCCATGTCCCGGTCCCGACGCCCTGCGACCTTGCCTGTTCCACACAGTCATTGATCCGACCCTCTCCGGCATTGTAGGCGGCGAGTGTGAATTTCAAGAGTTCCTCCTCATCGGCGGCCGTGCCTCTGAACAGATTCTGCAATCTGACGATGTAGGCGGCTCCGGCTCCGATGTTCTCCGCCGGATTGAGAAGGTCTTCGACCTCATAGCGGCTTGCTGTGCGCGGCATCAGCTGCATCAGCCCCAGCGCGCCTTTCGGAGAGACTGCCTGAATCCTGAACCTGGACTCGCACCAGGCGAGGGCTGCGAACATCTTCCAGTTCCAACCGGTTTTCCGGGCGTTTTCCTTGATAAGGTCGTCATAAGGACTTATGATCCCGGTCTTTCTTCCCACGCCTTTCCGGTAAGGATTGTAGCCGTGGAAGAAACGGGCGATGACGGAGGCATATTCATCGGTGCCATTTAGATTGTTCAACCAATTTATGATGACCCTCTGTCTTTTCCTGTCGGCCCTGATCACCCAGGAGACAGGGAGATCGCCGAAAGACAGGGACAGGAACTCATCGGAATCAGGGATTCCGTCAGGTGAGACTGCGAGGATGTCAAGGCAGTCTTGCTTGAGCGAGTCCAGATAGTCGGCTCCGCTGTCCGCCAGAAAAATCTCGACCGAGTCTTTGAGGTAGGAGGCGAACCTTTCCGCCATCTCGTAGGCGAAACCTGTAGGATAACCGTCGGACATCCTGTCCTCAAGCATCAAGGCGCATCTGATCCCTCCATCGAAGGCCTCCTCCGCCTTGGCGGATCGTCTGCCCAACTCGCCAAAAGGGATGATGAAGAGTACCAACAGGGTTGGTATAAAATATTCAAGAAATCTCTTCGTCACCCTTTTCTGTCCCATGATCAGTAACGGTTGTTGCCAAGGCTTCCGCTGCCGAGACCGCCGAATCCTCCTCCGCCACCACCTCCGGATCCGCCTGAGATTCCGGAACTTGCGTTCACAGTCTTGTTGGAGGCCGATTGGGTGTAGAACGGCCAATAGACACCGATCTTGAAGGCTGTCTGAGTCCTTATGTAGTGGTGGGCGCTGAAATAGTCCGGCTTGTCCACAGGCCAGCCGTTGCCGATGTTCTCAAGTTTCAAGAATATGCAGGCCCTCTTCCATTGGACATTTATGAAAGCGTCGATGACAGGACCGTTGTTGTACTTCTCCTCCTTCTGGTTGCAGAATGCTCCCACAGCCGGATTCCAGGCCGGAGAGTAGAACTTGGTGTTGTACCATCCCTCGGCTCCGAGCTGCATCTGCATGATGTCTTTCTTGACGTTGATCTGAAGGTAGGCTCTGGAGTTGACCGCAAGGCTCGGCAGAGGCAGCACGTCCTGATCGGACGAGATCTGGAACAGAAGCCTGTTGTCCAGATGCATCGGGCCAAGGACGAAATTCTTGTCCAGCGAGGCGCTCAGCACACTCATCGGTGAATTGTTCTGGCGCGCGACCCCGGTGGTGTCATAGTAAATGTTCCCGGACAGCAACGCGTAGCCGAACCTTGCCCCGATCCTCCATCTTGGCACGCTCAGCCCGGCCTGAAGTTTTGTGGTCGAGATTTTCCCGAACTCATTGTCCCACTTGAAATGGTTTGAGTAGTAGTGCTGATGGTAGTGCTCAGGCTCTTCCAACGAAGTCTCGAAATGCACGTCCAAGGAGACCGGACTCTTCCGTGCCTTTCTGAACGGATACATGTCGAACCTCGCGTTGGCCTTGACCGACAGGTCATTCTGCTGGTCTCCCAGAAAGACATAATCCCCCGTGGCGTCCCAGCGGATGAAATCTTTCAGTTGGCCCTCCACGCCGGCATAGACGAACGCCGAGTTCCAAAGGGTGTTTGTGGTTCCTTTAAGGAAAGTGGGATCGAAAGTGCTGTAACCCAGAAGCCTGTTGCCTATTCCTCCGTTAAGTTTCGAGACGGCCGCATCGTCCGACCAAGGCTGCAGTCTCAGGAACAGCCTGTTCTCCAGTTTCATGACTCTGACGGAGTCGAATGAAGCGGTCGGGTTGTAGTTGAAGACATTGTCGTAGAACCGGCGCTCGGCATCACCGGTGAGTTTGTCCTCGTAGCTCTTGCGGAACACGGAATATTCACTGCTGTGCCCGATGAACGCTGTCGTGATGTCGTTGTCCTCCAAGGTGTCGGCGGCCTCCCGCTCGGCTTCCCTTTTGGCAAGAAGCGCGTCCAGGGAATTGATCAGGGTCGTGTCCCCCGATGCCAGGACGCGGTTCCTGAACGCCTTGTCGGCCTTCTTGTCCTGCATGTCCCTGATGAATGTGAACGGGATCCTGTACTGCTGGTCCAGAAAGAACGTGTTCCTTATGATTGAGGTGGAGGCATTGCTGAGGTTGACAGGGAACTCTCTGGCATCCAATGTCGTGTCCCTTACCATCGTGTTGTCGCTGGTTCCTCCGTTCTCCTGACGGACGACCTTGTTGTGGATGTAGCCGGCGTGCATCATGTAACGCTTGCCAAGGTAGTTGACCGAGGTCACGAACGTCTTGTTGACCGTCTTCTCGTCCTGCATGATTCCGTTGCCGCCGAAACGGTCATATTCAAGGGTGAGATTGAATTCCGGGAAGATGTTCTGCGTTGTCAGGATGTGCAGGTTGTCGGATTCTTTCTGGGCATCCGCGAAGATGGTCCCGAAGTAGGCGAGTTCCGTGTACGGGGTCTTGGTGTTGTACATCGGAAGCGTCTTCGCCGAATATGTCCACGCCTCGTAAGGGTTGTAGAACGAGACTCCGTTCTCGCTTGTGCGGTTGAACCAGTTGTAGTACTGCAACGCCGATCCGGCCACTCCCAGCCACGTGGCGTTCACGTCCTTGCGGTAGAACGGGTAGTCGTGCAGCCAGTAGTTGTAGCTGGTGTCCGGCTGCCGGATGTCCATCTTGTGGAACTCCCGCTCGTGGGTCCATTGGATGATCCGTTTGTACTGGAGGGAATCAGGCAGGGCGAAAGTCTCAAGGATTCTCGGAGCGGCCTCCTTGACGCTGTCCCTGTACGCCCTGAGGCTGTCCTTCACGTTGAGGACGCTGTCCGCGATGTGCTTCTTCAGTTTTTCCTTTACCTCGAAGTCGTACTTTTTCCTGTCGGTCTTGGAAAGCCCGGCGTACCATGCGTCGAACTCGGCCTTTTTCCTTAGGGTGGAGTCAAGGTAGTAAAGGGAATCCACTTTGGGCCAGTCGAGAGAATCTCCGGCCGTCTTCAGTGAATCCACTACAATCCTGTGGGTCAAAGAGTCCAGAATCGCCACATAGTACCTGTAGCGGAACGGATCGATGTCTTTCAGCGAGTCCGGCGGGAATATGGTGTCCCTTGCCGTCAGCTGCGGTGTCGTGTCGATCGGGGAGAGGACGACTCCGGTCGTGTCCTCTCTGCCGGCCGTGTTGCCGATGAACTGGTTCCTGTAGCGGATCGTGTCCGGTGGCAGCGGTCTCACGGCCGAGATGAATCCATAACCCGGATCTCCCGCAAGCGGACCGTTACCCATGCCGATGGCATGGAACGCGATCACGCACACCACAACCGCCGGAAACAATATTCTTTTAAGAGTCTCTTTCACTTTTTCATATTCCCTTAAGGGTACAATCCCGTAAAGATACTGTTTTTCCGATTCTTCCACAAATCCCGGGATCGATTCCTCTCGATTCTTTGCCTTCGCGCGCGGAATCCGGTTTTCTTCGCGCGCGGAACCGGAACAGACTACAAGGCTTTTATCCAGGCGACCATTTCGGAAATGACTTCAGGGGAGAAGGTCTCCTCTATCTCCTTGTACTCGGATAACTCGCCGGTGACGCAGTGCTGGAACAGGTGGTTCAGCCCATCCTCCGCGCGGATTACGTTCCAGCTGTCGGCAGGAAGGCCGATTTCCAATGCCTCAATATTCCTGTCGCATTGTACTTGCGTGTCTTTTGTACCGTTCAGCGCCATGACCGGGCAGGTGATGCCGGAAAGTTTCCGGGACAGATCCAGCCCTATGAAATATTCCATGTAAGGTGTGCGTGACTGGCTCAGGACAGCTTGGTAGTTCCGCCTCAAGCCTTCCGGAAGAGTGCAATCATCAGGAGACGGCAGCGGAGACTTCGACTTTATCGCGTCAAAGGTGTCTGACAGGAGCCTGCAATAGGACTCGGCTTCGGCTTCCGGCAGCCCGGCGGCCTTCAGGGCGCGTCTATTCTGGGCGATCAAGGTCTCGCCTCCCGAGACGATCATCCCGGCAAGGCTGACCGCGAAATCCACCTGCCTTTCATCTGCAAGCATCAATGCGATGGTTCCGCCCTCGCTGTGCCCAAGGATTCCGACACGGTCAAAACGGATCCTTAACAATTTCACACCCGACAGCGCGTCATTCTTAAGATCCTCCGTTGTGCAGGACACGACATCTCCGGTCGATTCGCCGAATCCACGGTCATCGTACCTCAACGTGGCGATCCCCGCCCTGGCGAAAGCGTCGGCGATGACGGCGAACGGCTTGTGACCGAAGATCTCCTCGTCCCGGTTCTGAAGTCCGCTGCCAGTGACCATGATCAGCACGGGGGTCTTCCTGTCACAACTTTCCGGAAGCGTCAGCGTCCCCCTCAGGACAGCGTCTCCGTTGGAGAACGACACTTCCTCCGTAGCGTAAGGGAACGGCCCGACCGGTGTCTGCGGCCTTCGGATGACAGGCGATCCCGGAGTCAAGGTCATCGGGAAGGACATTCCGTGCTGGGTGAAAGTCCCCGCGATCACCTTCCCTGTCCACAGCCCTTTGAAAGATGCGTTGACCGTCGGCACATTCAGCGAGATGCCGCCCACAGCGTCCCTCGACACCTCGACCGGAATCTCCTTGGCACCCTGGTCAGGCACATCAAGCATGGCAGACTCTGCAGAGATGTTGAATACGAGCGCCAGTTCCACGCCGGACACCTTCAGTTTCCCCGTCCAGACGCCCGTCTGCGCGTTCGCCGAAAACATGACCGCCAAACCCGCAGCCACGGCAATGATAATCTTTCTCATAATGTGCGAATATAACAATTCCCTACAATTATTAAAAGGCTGTCAGCGACATTGAGCCGGCGGCGGGAAGATTCCCGGGATGCGGCTCTGGGTGAAACTCCGGAAAAATATTCCCCGACAGACGGCAAGTTGATTTTTTTTGACGTACATTTGCCGGTCGAATCGTGGGATCATGACAAAAATTGCGAGATTCATCAAGGACTGGATGTTGCCGCTGGCAATCATCATAGGGATCGTGTCGTACCTGATCCTGTTCTTCATCAATCCTTTGGCACAGAACGTGGAGCCGGGATTCTCCAGATTCGCCAAAGACATCCAGCCGGTACTTGTGGCCACGATGCTGTTCCTCCAGTTCAACACTATCTCACCGCACGATCTGAAACTCAGGAAATGGCACTTCATCACGCTCTCCTTCCAGATCGTTATGTTCCTTGTCCTCACATGGATCGCGGCGTCGCTTCCGGACGGGAATCTGAAAATCCTCGTGGAATGCGCCATGCTCTGCTTCATCTGCCCTACTGCGGCGGCCGCCGGAGTGATCACCGGCAAACTGGGCGGAAGCCTTTCTGACACGGTGTCCTACGTGGTGCTGATCAACATCGCTGCCGCCGTGATCCTCCCCGTCGTGATTCCGATTGTCAATCCTGATGCCGGGACATCATTCCTGAGCGGGTTCGTGGCGATCTGCCTGAGGGTGTTTCCGCTGCTGGTCATGCCGCTGCTCCTCGCCTGGGCGATACGCTACACCATGAAGAGGCTCCAGCGCTGGCTCATGAGATTCACCGACTGGGCTTTCTATTTCTGGGGAATGTCTCTGGCGTTCTCTATCTACCTCGCCACCAGAGCCTTGGTCAACAGCGGAATCTCCGTCTGGACGGCGGTAATGATCGGTGTCATCTCATTGGTCTGCACGATCATCCAGTTCGCTGTCGGAAGACTGTCCGGAAAGAAAGCGGACAGGAGCAGCGATCCGGAAGCCGTAAGAAAGGACGAGATCACCGCCGGGCAGGCTCTCGGCCAGAAGAATTCCGGATTCCTGATCTGGCTGGGCTATTCCTACATGACACCTGTGACCTCAGTCGCCGGAGGACTCTACAGCATCTGGCAGAACGTCATCAACTCCCTGGAACTTTACGAGCAGAGCCACCGCACCGGGCAGCACAAGAAATAAGTAGCGCCGCAGACAAATCCGAAGACGCGCGGCAACCATTTTTAAACAGCTTCTTACCTCAACGCGTCCAGCCGCGCCTGGGCGGAAGCTTTCTCGGTCTCGTCGGGGGTGACGCGGACAAGCATCGGGAGGTACTTCCTCTCCAGTTTGACATTCCGGTCGTTACGGGCAAGAAGCACGCAGTTCTTGATGGCCGTGTAGTCATCAGGATCCTTCTTCAGAACCTTGTTGTACATCTTGAGGGCGGTCTTGCTGTCATGCTTGCAGACAAGGTAGTAAGAACCCAGATTGGTCATATAGACCGTGTTGCCGGGATAATAGCCCAACATCTTCTCCGACAGTTCCTTGAACGCCTCGAAGCAATGCGGAGTACCGATCTTGAAGAAAGCGAAGCAATATTCCTGCATCATGGAAGGAAAGAGATCCTCGCTCTGCGCCACGCCGGGATAATCCCAGGCAGGATGGCTGTGCCCGTTATAGTCGATCAAGGCCTTCAGGCCGGCAAGAGCCATGTCCGGGCTGTCCTTCTCGTAGCCGATCAGGGAGGAGATCTTGAACAGGCGCAGGTCCAGACGGTCAGGATTGAGTTCTATCGCCTTCTCGATGGCCTGGGTGGCCTTGCCGAAAAGTTCGTCATCGTAGGACACGACCTGAAAATAGTTCACGTCCCTGCCAAGGGAATCTTTCAGGGTCAACGCAGGCGCGTTTCCAAGATACTTCGCGGCATCAATGACTTCTATGGAAGATGTCTGGCTTTTGGTCAGATAGTACGTGAATTTTCCAAGAAGCATGTCCGTGTCCTCCGGATAATCCGTTCCCCAACGTTGCAGCACTGTCTCCACACCGACACCGTCGGCACCGAGCTTGGAGACCAGAAGCTGGTAGCGGTCAAGATAGTCCTTACGCGGTGTCCTGGTCTGAGCCTGAAGCGGCAGAAAGGTCAAAACGGCCAGAATGGCCAATAATATTCTTTTCATATTCAATAATTTACACATCCATTTTAATTTTACGGCCCTGCGGATGCAGATTGTTGCATCTGGAGCCGAGATTCTTCACAAAACCAAGCGGATGCCCCTCGAAGCGCACCGACACGAACCCCTTGGGAGCATCTTTCAGGAATATGCTGTCGCGGTGCAGGAACTTCAGCGCCGTCCCGCGATCCAGCTCCGCCACCGGATAGCTTCCTTCCGGGAAGGCAAGGCTCAAGGCCCAGTCGGCCGACGGCACAAAATCACGGCCTTTCAATTCACCCTTGGTCACTCCGGCCTGGACAGGGCGCAACCTCTCAAGGGCCGCGACCTCACGGACGATGGATTCAGGAATATGCACGAGCAGGTCTCCTTTCCGCCTCTCGGCCGCACCTGCCGCCGGTTTTCCGGAGAGCCGGAAATCTGACGCGCCGGTGTTCTTCACCAAAGCGGAGACAAACTGTCCCTCCCCCCTCACGAATCCGGGGACAAGCAGCCCGCCGGTCCGTGTGGGGATCACACCTTCGAGCGACGGGTAGTCATATTCTTGGACATCGCCTCCAAGTTCGCCGGCGGTCCATTCCATCATGGCGTCATTCTCCGCATCCTCGAACGTGCAGGTCGAGTAGAGCAGTGTCCCGCCGCGGCGGAGTGACGGCCAGGCATCCGCGATGATCCGTTTCTGTCTTGCCGAACAAAGGCTCACGGCATCCTCCGACCAGTCCTCGACAGCCTTGGCATCCTTGCGGAACATGCCCTCGCCGGAGCAAGGCACATCGGCCACGATGATGTCGAAGAAGCCTTCCAGAGCCGCGAACGCCTTGGGATCCACGCTTGTCACCACCACATTCGGATCACCCCACAAAGCCATGTTGTCAGCCAGAACCGAGGCTCTCGACCGCATCACCTCATTGGAGACCAGAAGAAAACCGTCCCCGAACGCCATCCGCAGCGAGGCGGCGAGGTCAGTGCTTTTCCCTCCCGGCGCGGCACACAGATCCAGAACCCGCAGCGGTCTTGAGCAATCCCCGCGGCACGGAAGAAGATCTCTGAATATGCTTCCGACGATCATGGCCGAAGAGTCCTGGACGTAGTAGCATCCGCAGTGGAACAGCGGATCCAACGTGAATTTCGGCCTTTCGCCGAGCATGAACCCGCAAGGACTCCAGGGAACCCTCTGGACATCCTCCCCGAAATGATTCCGGGCAAAGGACTCCGGCTCATCCACCTTGAAAGGGTTGATCCGCACAGACACCGAGGCCGGTTCATGGAAAGCAGCCACGGCGACCCCGGCTCTCACGCCCCCGATCGCCCTGGTCAGAATGTCCCGCAGACAGATGTCGTCCACCCCTTGCATCTACAGGTTTCCGCCGAATTTCTCCTTCATCTTCCTGATAGTCTCCTCATCGATTCCGTCAGGCATCCTACCCTCGGACATCGCCACGAGACCGTCCACCATCCTGTCCATGGCCTCACGGATCTTTCCGCCAAGAATCATCTTCATCATCAGATTCAACTCCGCATGGAACTCGATGTGGAAATCAGTCTTGGAAGGGTCGCCCGGCACCGCATCGAAATGCAGCGTGCCTCCGAACTGGAACGGAGCACCGTTGTCGATGAACTCGATGCTTGAGTACGGAGTCCTGTTCTTCACCATCACACCGATCTTGAAGCCCTGGACCGTGGCGGAGATGGTGTCATAGTCCGCCTCCACATCCGCTTTCCTGTCCTCCGGAATGAACTGGAGGAAGTTACGCATGTCCACAAAGGCCATGTACAGCTCGAAAGGCTGCTTTGAGACCAATCCGTGTTTGCTTGTTATCTCAGTCATTATTATATCCTTAATAAATTACTTAGCTTGTCGGTAAATGTCAATCGAGACAGCCTCACCTATTCCATTCCGAAGGATTGCATCTCCACTGACGCAGCACCT
This sequence comes from Bulleidia sp., assembly GCA_963623745.1. GTDB lineage: Bacteria > Bacteroidota > Bacteroidia > Bacteroidales > UBA932 > Cryptobacteroides. The sequence goes on along the minus strand of CAVFMX010000001.1, from coordinate 5,878 downwards.
CAACATCAGTCTCCTTGACATAGCCAGTCGCAGTAGCCTCCTCTATCAGAGCGTCATAGCAGGAAAGTGCCTTCAACTTCACGCCTTCTTCCTCGAAGCGCCGCGCGGCAAGGTCAAATCCGTAGGTGAATATGGCGACCATCCCGAGCACCTCGGCTCCCGCGTCGCGCAAAGCCTTCACGACAGCCAGACTGCTCATCCCTGTCGAGATGAGATCCTCGACAACGACGACCTTGGCACCTTTTGGAAGAACCCCCTCGATCTGCGAGCCGGTCCCGTGATCCTTAGGTTTCGGACGCACGTACACGAAAGGTTTCTCCATCCGGTCCGCGGCAAGCGCCCCGTGGGCGATGGCTCCGGTGGCGACACCGGCCACAACCTCAGCCTCGGGACATTCCTCCAACGCCGTCCCGGCAAGCCATCCGGCCACCTTTGACCGGAGGGCAGGATCCGAAAGAATCCTGCGGTTGTCGCAATAGATCGGGGAATGCCAGCCTGAGGCCCAGGTGAAAGGCTCATCAGGCCTGAGCAGCACGGCTTTTATACGGAGCAGCTCCGAAGCGAGTTTTCTGTCGATGTTTTCCATATTCATAGAAAATGATTGTTAACTTTGTACATAGTTTACAAATATAATGGTTTTACGCCAAAATCTTACTCACGGGATGCACAAGATTTACCTTGAAAAGAGATGTCTCGTCATCTGCTCTCCGCAGGAGCAGGCTCTGTCCGACCCGAACTCAGTCGAACTTCACCTCGGAGACAGCCCTGACATCACCTCCTTTGTCACCATGTTCGAGACATCGGACACTCTGACCAGAGTTTACATCCCGACAGAGGACACAGAGACAACCTACCGGCAGTTCTGCTCCAGATTCAAGGAAGTCAATGCCGCCGGGGGTCTCGTGTCGAACCGTCGGGAGGATGTGCTGCTCATCAGCAGAAACGGACTTTGGGATCTGCCGAAAGGGCATCAGGAGGACGGAGAGGACATCGAGGTGACCGCGCTGCGGGAAGTTCGGGAAGAGACCGGTGTGGGCGATCTGGAACTCCGGGGATTCATCTGCGTCACGGACCACTGCTACCGCCGTGACGGGGTCTGGCACCTCAAGCACACCTGGTGGTACGACATGCTGTACACCGATCCGGTGAACCTCACCCCGCAGCGGGACGAGGACATCACAAAGGCCGCATGGGTGGCAAGATCCGGACTTTCCCCATACCTCAAAAACACCTACCCTTCCATTCTGGAGGTGTTCCGGGAGGCCGGCATTTAGTCCATCGCGGATTGTGAAACCTTTCGCGCGACGGAGCCGTATATTAAAAGATTGACTACAACGATTGCTACCGAATATGAAACTCTCACAATTCCAATTTCTTCTCCCGAAAGAGCGTGTGGCCCAGGAACCGACAAGGTGGCGCGACGAGTGCAGACTCATGGTCGTGAACAGGGACACCGGCGAGATTGAGCACCGGATCTTCAAGGACATCCTCGACTATTTCGGCAAAGGTGACACTTTTGTGTTCAACGACACCAAGGTGTTTCCGGCCCGTCTCTACGGCAAAAAGGAGAAGACAGGTGCCGACATCATGGTTTTCCTGTTGAGGGAACTCAGCCGCGAACAGCACCTGTGGGATGTGATTGTGGATCCGGCAAGGAAGATCCGGATCGGGAACAAGCTCTATTTCGGTGACGATCAAAGCCTTGTGGCCGAAGTCATCGACAACACAACCTCAAGAGGCCGTACCCTGCGCTTTCTCTACGACGGCCCTTACGAGGAGTTCAAGCGCACCTTGTTCAGTCTCGGCGAGATCCCGGTGCCGAAATGGGTCAAGTCGAGGATTTCTCCGGAGGACAACGAGAACTACCAGACGATTTTCGCGAAGAACGAAGGTGCGGTGGCTGTTCCGGCCGCAGGCACACATTTCAGCCGGGAACTGTTCAACAGAATGATCCTCAAGGACATCAACAAGGCATTCATCACCGAACACATGGGCATCGGCCAGTTCCGCAGAGTTGATGTGGAGGATCTTTCCAAGCACAGGATGGACTCCGAAAGGCTCATCATCACGGACGAGGCCTGCCAGGTCATCAACAAGGCCAAGAACGGTGGTCGCAAGGTGCTTGCGGTCGGTACGACCGTGCTCCGTGGCCTTGAAACCTATGTGACCACGACACACGAGGTCAAGCCTTATGACGGTTGGACGAACAAGTTCATCTTCCCGCCTTACGACTTCTCCGTTCCGGATGCGGTGGTCTCCAACTTCCACCTGCCGGAATCCACCATGCTGATGGCCGTGGCCGCCTTCGGAGGCTTCGACCACATCATGAACGCCTACAAGGTGGCTCTCGACGAAGGTTACCGCTTCGGCCCTTACGGAGACGCCATGCTGGTGACTAAAAAGGATTTTTAGTCACCGACCTTCAACATTCAACCGCCAGTCCCTGCGGGACAGCCCCGGTGTGGCACTGGGGACCGGATTCCCCAGACCCCTTGCGTCGCTACGCTCCGATGGGCAATTCATTGTGGGGTGGACAATTCATTGTGGGGCAATTATTTTTCGGAAGCGAAACAGTGCTGGAGGAGATCGACTGTGATGAATCCGTCGCACTCAAGGGTCGTGGATAATCGGGAGACGCGGCTGTAAGTCCATTTCAGATTCCCGCACAGTTCATCTACGGACACCCCGCGATGCTTCTTTATGAATAAAGCCAGCCTGACGATGTCCTCGTGTTCATTGTCAGGGAGCCTCTCCTTATAATAGGATTCCACACACTCTTTGAAATCCGCTTTCGGACGCAGGCCGGACCGGCCCAACCCAAGTCTGGAGACCAGCTCGCCCAGATCTCCGATCTGCTCGGCCAGATTCTCTCGGATCAGCAGATTGCAACCTTGAGACACAGGATCGTCAATCCTTCCCGGCAATGCATAGACATCCCGCCCGTAGGATGCCGCCAGACGGGCGGTCATCATGCCGCCGCCCTTTATTTTGGATTCGACCAGAATTGTCGCCCGACATATTCCCGCAATGATTCGGTTGCGCCGCAGGAAATTGATTCTGACCGCGCCGGTGCCGGGAGGATAGTCCGTGATCAACGCGCAGCCGGAGGTTGACGCCATCTCCTCCCCGACATTCCTGTTCACGGACGGGTAAAGATCATCGATCCCGGTGGCCATCACCGCCACAGTAGGCAGCCCGGCCTCAAGCGCAGCCCTATGGGCGGTCACATCCACTCCCAAGGCCAAGCCGCTGACGACAAGCGGTTTGACATTCGCCCGAGACATCGCCTCCACAATCCTCCGGCACCAGTCCTTCCCGTAGTACGTCAATCCCCTTGTCCCGACAACAGCGATCTGTGGAATTCCGGCGAACACCTCCTCCGGCGGGGAGACCCCCTTGAAATAAAGGCCCAGCGGAGGATCCTCACACTCCATAAGCAATGCGGGATAGCCCGACTCCCCCATTCCAAGGAAACGGTTCCCGCTCCATTCCAAGGCCTCCAACTCCATGGCGGAAGTCTCGAAGGCGCTTTCAGTTATCAAAGAGGCGTACTTGTCTCTGGAGCTGCTCGCCAGAATCCGGCCGACCTCCCCGGATTCCTTAAACACAGCCAAGGCGCTTCCGAAAGTCTCGATTAACCGCAGACCGATCTTCGGCTCGAATCCGAAAATCCGGTTGAGAGCGCAAAGCGCCGCCCTCTCCTCAAACAGCATCTGATTGTTCCCCGACATATTCATTCCTTACGCCGCTTCCCCCGGAGCATGCGGGGACGGCATCGCCGCAATTTGCAGTCTTCGGGCGAATCAGCGGTGGTATGGGACGGAAACATTTACGTTTCTTTTGATTTTTTCTGTTTTTTATCACTCCTGGACGCATCCGGCAAAGTTTTATTTCACTATCTTTGAGGTCATGATATTCATAGACACACATTGCCACCTATGCGACAAAGCCTATTCCGGAGAGGAGGAAGCCTACATCGGCAGGGCGGTGGCGCAGGGGGTCAACATCATGCTTCAGCCTGACATCGACGGCTCGGAGCGGGAGGCCATGTTCGCGTTGGCTGACAGGTTCCCGGAGGCGCTGCGTCCGATGATCGGGCTTTACCCCGGCTCGGTGAACAAGGAGTGGCGGGCTGAGACAGATGACATGGTCCGTTTTCTGGACGGATGGGAAGCGAGAACCGGACGCAAGGTCGTGGCCGTCGGCGAAGTGGGACTCGACTACCACGAGGGGAAGGAATTCATCCGTGAGCAGAAAGACGCACTGGAATGGCAGCTGGATTTCGCTGCGGAAAGGAACCTGCCGCTCAACATTCACCTGCGTGACGCGATGGGCGACTTTCTGGAGATCCTTCAGAGACACAAGGGGTTGAGAGGGAATATGCATGCCTACAGCGGTAGTCTGGAATCTCTCCGGGAGCTCCAACGGCTGGGAGACTGGCGCATCGGGGTCGGAGGTGTGGTGACATTCAAGAACGCCGGACTCGCCGAGGTCGTCAGGAACGTGCCGTTGGAAAGGATCGTGCTGGAGACAGACGCACCTTATCTGACTCCGACACCGCACAGAGGCACCCGTAACGAGAGTTCCTACATCCCGCTGATCGCCGCCAAGGTCGCCGGACTGAAAGGCGTCACGGTGGAGGAGGTCGCGGAAATCACAACCGACAACGCAAGAACACTTTTCGGAATATGAAAAGATCTTCCATCCTGATGATTTACACCGGAGGCACGATCGGCATGAGGCAGGATCCGGTTGACCTGACCCTCAAGCCTTTCGACTTCAGCCAGATCCTTGAGGAAGTGCCGGAACTGAAAAAATTCGCCTTCCGCATCGACTCCTACACTTTCGACCCTCTGATCGACTCATCCGATGTCGAGCCGTCCTTCTGGCAGTCACTCGCATCGCTGATCCGGAAGCGGTATGATGAATATGACGGATTCGTCGTCCTGCACGGAACAGACACGATGGCCTACTCCGCGTCCGCCCTCAGCTTCATGCTGGAGAACCTTACCAAGCCTGTCGTACTGACGGGGAGCCAGCTTCCGATCGGGGTACCGCGCACTGACGGGAAGGAGAACCTGATCTCCGCCGTCGAGATCGCCTCGGCGAAAGATCCGGAAGGACACGCCCGGGTTCCGGAGGTCTGCATATTCTTCAATTCGAAACTTCTGAGAGGCAACCGCTGCGTCAAGGTCAGTTCGGAGGACTTCAGCGCTTTCCGCTCTCCTGACTGCCCGCCGCTGGCCGAAGCCGGAATCAGCATCAGGTACAACGACGGCATCATCCGGAAGCCGTTGGACTGGAACGAGCCTTTGAGGATCAGCACCACCCTTGACACAAGGGTCTCTGTCTTGAAGGTGCATCCGGGAATAACTCCGCAGGTGATGAAGTATTTTCTTTGCGGTCAGGACATCCGGGCGGCCATCCTTGAGACTTACGGCTCGGGGAACGCCCCGTCACGCCAATGGTTTCTGGACATCATCAAGGAGGCCTCGGAGATGGGGAAGGTCCTGATGAACGTGACCCAGTGCCTGTCCGGCACCGTCAACATGGACATCTACGCCACCGGCAAAGCGCTGGAGAAGGCCGGAGTGGTCTCAGGCGCGGACATCACCACCGAGAGTGCCCTCGCGAAACTTTTCTACCTGATGGGGAAGACCTCCGACAACGGGCAGGTCAAGGCAAGGCTCGGAGACAATCTGCGCGGAGAAATTTCCATGTAATTCTTGTCAATTGGAAATAATTTAGTAAATTGCAACGGTTTTTTGGAAGGTTTTTGCCTTCCGAAAGACTCCGGAAAAGATAACTAATTAATACATCATTATTTAAAATTAAACACACAAAAACAGTTATGAAAAAGTTTTTCATGTTTTTGGCA